>CAJTZO010000021.1:0-15101 GCA_910583755.1 uncultured Clostridia bacterium | reverse complement strand
CACCACCTTTCAAATGGGATTTTGTACTGCACCGTTTGGACACAATGTTGCTTGCAGGCTGCTAGGTTAACTGCTATAGCAGCCTTATTTATTTTCATCATCATTTTCAAACAATAGCCACCAGTCAATTTTTAAAAATTTTCCTAGTATTTTCGCATTCTTTACAGAAGGTTCTCTTACTTCACAACTATATTTTTGCAAAGTATGATAATTAATCCCTGTTTGCTCACTTAATTTTTGAATTGTAATCCCTTTAGTTTTCAATATATTGTTTAATTTCATATTTTCACCTACCATATATAGACAATTACTACTTTCTATGTTATAATATCGCTGACAACAAACTACACAAAGAAAGAAGGTGAGAATTATGTGGATTTGTCAAGACCCTAATTGTCAAGAACAAAATGATGATAGAGATAAAAACTGTCAAAGATGTGGTTTAGGCAGAGCAATTTATCCTGATAATTACTGTATTAATCCAAATTGCAAGATGTATAAAGTAGTTTTAAGTAACCCTGAACAAAAATTTTGTAGGGAATGCAATTCTATGACAATTTTTTGGAAAACAGTACAAGATATGATTTAAATCTTGTCTTTTTCAAACCACTTTTTTCTTTGCAGCGCCTATTTTGTTTTTTAAGGCGCTGCATATTTAAAATCTACAACTATTATTTTATACACCACCTTTCAAATAAGATTTTTACTGCACCGCTTGGACATATAGGTTTATCATAGTAGCCTCTTGAATTATTGTAACTTATTAAGTTATTTCATTAGCAAAAAAAATATCCATTGGGTTTTTAATATTAAGTTCTTTAATCATAATTTGAATTTCATCACTTCCAAAAATCCCCTTTTTCATACGGATGTAAAAGGTTTTTGGCGTAATATTCAGCATTTTAGCTATATCAGATTGCGTTTTTCCATTTTTGGCAATAATACCTCTTAATTCATCTGTATTTATCATTTAATCACCACCTTTAGTAACTTTATAAGTTACAGTTATTATATACTCCATTTTTGTAACTTGTCAAGTTATTCTTTTCTTGACTTGTAACATTTTTGTGCTATAATTTAAAATATCAATAAAAAAGGATAAGGAGAATATATGACAGTTGGAGAAAGAATAAAAAAAATAAGAGAAAATCTGAATATCACTCAAACAGATTTAGCAAAAAAAGCTGATATTTCTAAGCAAACATTATATAAGTATGAAACAAATGCTATTACTAACATTCCATCTAATAAGATAGAAAAAATAGCTAATATATTGGCAGTATCACCAGCAATTTTAATGGGATGGGAAACAAATAATACGACTGTATCAAACTTGATTCATAAATTGCCTACACAAATTCAAACTTTAATAAATAAAGCGGAAAATCTAAATGAAAATGGATTAAATGAATTAATTAAATATACAAATTATCTTTTATCTCAAAGTGAATATCAAAAAAGTAATGAAAAAGGTATGGCAATGTAATTTCATTTCCACCATTAAAAAACAAGTAAAGGGGGTCACATAAATGACAAATGAAGAAATATGGCAAAAATGGGATTGTAAAGTACATGAATCTTTAGATGGAAAAAAACGACTTATTTCTGCTCAAAAAGCTGACTTAACACCTATTAAAGTAGAAGATAAAGAAGATAAAACATATGGTTTTTTTCAAGGCAGAAATGGAAGTTATGAAACATCTCTTGATTTTTGCCCTTGTGGGGACTTTCGCAAAAGAAAGCTACCTTGCAAACATATCTATCGTTTAGCAATGGAACTTCACTTAATAGAAGGGAATCCTATTAGTGATACATCGAAAATAAAAATACCTAAAAACAAGAATGGTCTTGAATTAATACCAGCACTTGATATTGTAGAAAGTTGCTCTGAAGAAACACAACATACTTTGTTTTATATCCTTGACGATATGCGTCAAGGAACCTATCGTGTTGCAGTAAACAAAAATGATACAACAAAAGAGTTGTTAGATAAAGATGTTATAGTTGAATGTAATGATAATGAATTAAAATATAAAGCATTATCAAAAAAAGGGATTGTTAAACTTCTGAAAGAGCAAGGTTTTGATGTTGGTGTTATAAAAACTCCACAGGAAGAATTGATTCGTTTAGCCTTATTACATTTGCCTGAATATGTACAAACAGAATGTGAAAAAAAAATTGTTGTAAGAATTAGTGACACATTTACGAATATAAAAATGAAGCTATACCGTTATCTTTTAAGAAAGTTTTATCCATATACCTATTATGATGGTGCAGATATGCATGAAGTTGTAGAATATCCAAATGATGAAATAACAGCTTTATTAAAACAAAGAGGTTTTCTTGGAGATGATGCTAACATAGTAGATAGAACAAATAAAACACTTGTAACTTTTACTTGGTAATAAACAATAAAGATTCAATAAATCAGAAAAATGCCCTTGTGTTCCAGCACAAGGACATTAATAAGTGTGTGCTATAAGATATAACACCCCACAAACAGGTTAATTATATCATAGTACCTCTTATTTTTCTATAGTTTTTTGAAAAATTAAGGAGGTTTTTTTTATGAAAAATTTTGACTATTATTTCAGTAATCCTACACAAAATTATCTTTTCAATTTTCGCACCTTATTTTCTGACACTTTCAAGGGGCTTTCTGTCAATGCAAAGGCTTTATATGCCCTTATGGTAGAACGCGCCAATCTTTCCAATCACAATAACTGGTTTGATGACGAAAAAAGAGTTTATATTATCTATACCGCTGCCCAAGTCATGGACGATTTCCAATGTAGTGAACGCACTGCCTTAAAATTATTGAAGGAATTAGCAACTTTTGGCTTGATTGAACGCTTCCAAAATAGAAAGGGACAAGCCTACATTATTTACGTAAAGTTATATCGCGATACAGAAGTTGTTTCTTGTGATGCGCAACTTGATAAAGAATCTGAAGAACCTAAACCAGAAGCACCTAAACCAAAAAATATGGCGCCTCAAGAACCTAAAAAAGAAAATGCAGTACAAGAAACAAAACAAGAAAGACTACAAGAACCAAAACGACCTTTGCGAAAAGAATTTGTAGATGGAACAGACTATCGAAATGCTATGAAGGAATACTGGATTGCTTCCGAAAAATTTGAGGAAGCACAAAAAGAAGAAATGAAAAAAGAAGTATCCTTTGATGAGTCTGTTTCACCTGCAAAAAATGCAGTTGATACCGGTAAAAATTGCAGTTGTCACCTGCAAAAAATGCAGTCTAGTAATATTAATCTTAGTAATATTAATTCTAGTATATATAAATCATATCAGTATCATTATCCATATCAAGATAAGATAGATGATGATAGAAAAATATATACGAACAATTTACCTACTCCAAAAGCAAAAACATGTAGTCTTGCAGAAGCAAACGCTTGTCGTGAACTTATCAAGAAAAATATCGAATACTTTGCTTTTGAAATCCAAAAAAGCAAAGAAGAAATGGACATGGTTGATAATCTTGTAGAAACGATTGTGGATGTTATGACAACCCAAAAAGAAACTATCCGTATTGCAGGAGAAGAACGCAATACAGAGGTTGTAAAAAGTGTGTATTCAAAGTTAAATCTTCGCGACATCGATTACGTATTGAGATGTTTAACCAATACAGAAAGCGAAATCGTAAATATTGTGGCTTATACCCGTACAGCCCTTTATCATGCCAGACAAACAAGACAACTGCATTACAGCCAGCATCTGCAGAACAGAGAAATGCACTATAGCCGACCTGTATATTGCTGCAATGCTTAATGACAGAAAAAAACCCTTCCTGCGCAAACAAAAAAGGGTTTTTTAATAAGGATTTTTATTGGGGTATCCTTTTATCTATTATATCAAAGTCGCTCTACACTTTCAAGTTTTTTTCAGAAAAACAAGAAAGGATTTGATATATATGTCAACTATTAGAAAACGGGGAAACTCCTACCAGATACGAGTGTCTTGTGGTACAGATGTTTCTGGCAAAAAAATAGTAGAGTCTATGACATGGAAGCCTGACGAAACTATGACACCCCGCCAAATTGAAAAAGAATTAAATAAAGTTGCAGTGCAATTTGAAGAAAAAGTAAAGAGGGGTACTGCTGTTAAAAGTGATAAAAAAATCAAATTATATACATTGTGCGGTATTTATTTAGAAATGCAGAAAAAAGCGTTTTCTCCTACTACATATCACAATTATAAAAATACAATCAATGTTTATATTATTCCCATGCTTGGGCATTTAAGAATAGCAGATATTACGCCTTTACACCTACAGAAGTTTATTAATGTTCTCTCTGAACAAAAGACACAAAATGGTACTACTTTGTCACCTGCAACTATAAAAAAATATTTTGTAATTTTACAGTCTGTATTTCATTTTGCCTACAAAATGGGATTTTTAGAGTACAATCCTTCTATTTCAGCAAATGTAACTTTGCCCAAAATTCCACCGGCAACCATTACTATTTTAGATGAAAAAGGAATCAGAAATCTTTTAGAATGCCTAGAAGGTGAGCCAATTATGTGGAAAGTTTTAATCCATTTAGCTTTATGTACAGGATGCCGTCTGGGTGAATTAGCTGCTTTACAATGGGAGGATATTGACTGGGAAAAAAAGCAAGTTAAAATTTGCAAAAGTATGTATTACATTAATGGAATAAGAGGGATAAAACTACCGAAATCAAACAGTGGTAATCGCACTATTACAATACCAGATTATATGATTGAAATGTTGAAGTATTATAAAAATAGACAAACAGAACAAAGACTAATTTCTACACAAGACTGGAATAGTAATCACATGCTTTTTACCACTCAAAAAGGAGAGTTTATTGCAACAAGATATATTTATACATGGTTTAGTAAATTTTTAAAAAGGCATAACATTCCCCATATTAAGTTTCATGCCCTTCGTCATACAGCTGCTACAGTTTTATTAGCTAGTGGTACAAATATTAAAACCGTATCAAGCCGTCTAGGACATTCCAACTTATCTACAACAAATATATATGTACATGCATTAATGGACGCTGATAAAGCTGCAGCTGATACCCTAGAACAAAAATTAAATCTTCATTATAAAGTGGGACAAAAAGGGGACAAAAAGACATAAATATAAAAGAAAGTAATTATATAGAAAGTATTAAAATATGGTATTTACAGCATTTTTTAATACTTTTTGCTCTATAGGATTTTTTATATAATACCTCCGACGAAAAGGGATACACTCCAGTTTTCGATGGTAGGGTCTTCTTTGTTTACTATTAACAGAAACGTGTCACGTTTCTGTTTTTTAGTTGACAAGGGGGAATTGCTTTTTTAAACATAAAAAGCAGTAATTTGGAACAGATGCTTATAACTACTGTTCGGAATGTTGTATCTACAACGTTTTTAGAAATAAGTATAAACAGAAGTATTAAAGTCAATAAAATAAAAACAGCCTTCAGAAGTGTTGTATTTACAACGCTCTGAAAACAAATATAAGGTATTTATATTATTTTATAAATTATAGGGGGGTATATATAATGTATGTATATATTATATATATAGGGAGTAGTATTGTTTTATCAATAATTTTCTTTCTTGATAGCAAAAAAAGAAACAGAAATTTTTTCTTTTTAGCTATTGAGAAAGATTTTTTTTGCAAAATTTATTATGAAAACAATTTTATTTTTTAATAGTAATTCTTATTGATAATACATAAAAAAGGAACAAAGAAATTTTATATTTTAGGCTACTAAGAGGAAATTTTTTTTGTAAAACTTTTAAGAAAGTAAGGAATTTTTTACTTAAAAATTTTATTGAAAATGCTTTTATTTTTTGTAGTAAAATTTATATATAGTGCAACAAAAATGATATTCCAAAAAAAGGAAAAGCCACGCCGAAGGCGTTTTGCAAATTTCAAAAAAATTTGCATTTGGGGTTTGGGGGAACACCAACAAGCATGGAAAGGGATATCCCTTTCCCCTGCTTGCAATCATTATAAATTTACTTCTGTATACAATATTTTTGATTTTTAATTATTTTTATTTCTTATAAAAATCTTCAAAAATACTTATATAAAATTAGAAAGAAATTTTTAAATTAATACTTATATTTTTTATAGAAAAATTTTTCAAAATATGTTTTATAACCAATAAAATAATTACAACACCTTTTAGATTTTTCATATTTGCTTTGCTCTCTTTTTTAAAAAATTATTCTATTTTTATTATAAAATATTTGCAAATTTAATTAATAAAGCTATTTATTTCTTGTGCTTTAATATTAAAATAAATAAAATTCAATGTAATTTTGTATAAATTATTTTTAATATTTTTTATTTGTAATTATAGGCTTGACAGTGTCTGTTTTCAGAGGAGCTATCATCAGCGGAATTTTAATTTGTGTGCTTCCTGTCATTTTTGGAGTAAATGTAATCTGGTTTGCTATGCCAATAACAAAATTGTTAGTTTCGATTTATGTGGCAATAAAAATGACACAATATACAAAAGCAATATCTATGCAAGTAAAATCAAAATAATTAAGAAAACAAAATTTTTTAAAAAATTTCTTGACTTTTATCCGAATTTAGATTAATATAATTTATATCCGATTTCGGATAAAAGGAGGGTAAGAATGAAAACACCAATTGTATTGGTACTGGCAACATTTAACCAAGCACATAAAAGAATGAATGTTCTTTACCATAATTATGCTAAAAGTATTGGAATATCTGACGCAGCTTTTTGGTTATTGTATTCTCTGTATGAAAAGGGCTGTCCTTGTACTCAGACAGAGTTGTGTGAAATATGGTTTTTTGTACCTCAAACAATTAATTCTGCGTTGAAATCTTTAGAAAAACAAGGTCTTATTACATTAAGTTTAGTACCAAACAGCAAAAAAAATAAACAATTCTTTTTTACCAAAATGGGAGAACAACTTGTAAAAGAGAAAATTGTCCCTCTTGTTCAAGCAGAAGAAAAGTCATTTCTTCGTTTGAGTGAGCAGGAACGAGAGGTATTATTAGGAATCACACAAAAGCATATAAAGATATTAGAAGAAGAAATCAACAGAATATTATAATATGTCATCGGAGGACAAATCATCGCAATGATTGATAGTCGAACAGAAGATGTCGGGTGCGCCCGGTTATTGAAAAAATAACCGGGCATTTTTATGTTTTGAAAAAAAGAAAAAATAAATTATTTTATAAATGTTTTACTGTTTCCCAGCAAAAACTTAGCAAGCAACTGATTTCATCTAAAACAGACAATAAATTCTTTTAAAGAAATAGTATATAAAAAGAATATATATATACAATTTAAAAAAAGTTAAAAATTTTTACAGTTATTATGATAATAATTGATAAAAATAATAAATTTATTAAATTAAAAAGGAAGGTAATATTATGAAAATTATTACAATAGGCAGAGAATTTGGAAGTGGAGGTCGAGAGCTTGGAAAACGTTTAGCAGAAACGCTTTGTATTCCGTGCTATGACCATGAAATTATTGATATGGTTGCAAAGAAGTATAGATTGGATAAAGATTATGTTTCTCATATTTCAGAAAAAGACATTCGTATGTTTTATCCGTCTACTATAGGTCATCGTTTTATGACAAATTCTTCTATGCTTCAGCAACCAGTAAAAGTAGTAGCAGCACAGTATAATATTATTCGACAATTATCTCTTCAAGGTGATTGTGTTATCGTTGGTCGTTGTGCTGATGTGCTTTGTCGTGATATGAACCCCTTGAATATCTTTGTTTATGCAGACAAATTATCGAAATTGCAACGCTGTAAAAATCGTGCAGATAAAAATGAACATTTATCTGAAAAAGAGATGTTTCATAAAATGAAACAAATTGACAAAGAACGTGCAACTTATAGGGAATTGTTTACAGAAGAAAAATGGGGCAGAAAAGAATATTATCATTTGTGTATTAATACTTCTGGCAAAGAAATTAAATTATTAATTCCAGCTATTGCTGCATATGTAAATGCTTGGTTTATGCAATATTAATGGAGGAGATTATGGAAAATTCAAGAAAAAAAATTATCTTTCGTAATGTTGGACCTGCAATTTTATCAAATGCTTGTGTATTTTTATTTTCTGTTGTTGATGGAATTTTTGTAGGAAATGGAGCTGGAAGTCAGGCATTGGGAGCAGTTAATATTGCACTTCCTTTTGTGTTACTTGCACAAGCATTAAATGCAATGGCAAGTATTGGTGGCGTTACTATTACAGCAATTCGCTTTGGACGAGGTGACAAAGAAGGTGCGCAAAATGCTTTTATGCATTCACTTACGTTGAATTTCATTGTAGGTATTTTTATTACATTGTGTGGCTCTTTATTTACTGGAGCAGTGTGCAGATTGTTAGGTGCTTCAGAAAATTATTTATTACTTGTTAAAGAATATATATTTTGGTATGCACTTTTTACTATTCCAAATGCACTTTCATTAAATTTACAGTTTTTCTGTCGAAATGATGGTTCACCCGGACTTGTAGCAATTACAAATGTAATTAGTTCAGGACTAAACATATTTCTTGATTGGCTATTTGTATTTCCTATGAATATGGGTGTTATGGGTGCAGCAGTTGCAACTGGTATTTCACAAACAGTAGGTTTATTGATTATTGCAACACATTATGTATTAAAAAAAGGAAACCTTCATATTAAAAGATATGTACCACAAAGAAAACTCTTTCAAAAAATTGTATTTCGTGGGCTTCCAGAAGCGATTGCACAGTTTTCTACACCTGTTACTACACTTTGCATGAACCATACATTGATGATAGCATTTGGAGATATTGGAATTAATGCGTTTGCTATTATATCATATCTTTCTTCATTTACTATGTCTGTATTTTTTGGAACTTCAGAAGGTATGCAACCTTTATTTGGACATGCATATGGAGCAAAAAAAGATGATGATTTGAAGCAGTATTTTTATGCGGGACAGCTCATCAGTGTGATAGGAAGTGTATTTTGTGTAGCAATTTATGTTATATTTCCACATTTTTTATGTAAGCTGTTTGGTGCAAGTGGAGAAATGCTTGAATTTACATCAACACATATGTGGGAATATTGCTGGGGATTTATTGTGGGAAGTATCAATACTATGATGTCTGCATATTTCTATTCTACTAAACGTTCAGGACAAGCGATTATCCTCAATATTATACGAAGTCTTGTGATAAATTCATTAATTATTACAATACTTCCAAAAATTTTGGGAAATACTATTGTATGGCATACATTTGGTATTTATGAGGTGCTTGTACTAATTATAGCAGTTGCTTTAAAAATAGTATCAGAACGAAAAGGGATTATATATAAATAATAAGAAATAAAGAAGAAGATACAGAATTATAAATTATATTTATTAAGAATGGAGGAGAAAGTTATGGGTAAGTATGAAGCATTAGCAAGTGAAATTGTGAAACAGATAGGAGGGAAAGAAAATGTAAGTGGCTTAACACATTGTATTACCAGATTGCGTTTTAAGCTCAAAGACGAAAGCAAAGCAAATGATGATGTACTTAAAAACATGGACGGCGTTGTTACTGTTATGAAAAGCGGTGGACAATATCAAGTTGTTATAGGAAATCATGTTGCAGAGGTATATGCAGATGTTTGCCCGCTGATTGGTTTACAAGAAAAAGCGGCAGCAACAGAGGAAGAAGAACAAAAAACAAATATTATTGACATTGTTTCTAATATATTCCAGCCAATATTAGGGGTCATGTCAGCATGTGGTATGCTCAAAGGATTAAATGCTTTATTTGTAGCATTAGGATTGTATACAGATACAGCAGGTGTTTATGTTATGTTAAATGGCATTGGTGATGCTCTATTTATGTTTTTGCCTATGTTTTTGGGTTATACCTCAGCAAAGAAATTCAATTTAAAACCAATGTTAGGATTAGCGATTGGTGCTGCAATGTGTTATCCTGCATTACAAGGAAGTACATTATCCGCAGCAGGAGAACCATTGTATACATTATTTGAAGGGACTCCTTTTGTATCAGATATTTATATGTCATTTTTAGGATTACCAATTATCGCAATGGATTATACATCAACAGTCATACCAGTTATATTTATTGTATATTTTGCATCAAAATGCGAAAAGTTTTTTAGTAAATTTATACCAGATGTAGTAAAATTCTTTTTTGTACCAATGTTAGTATTATTGGTAGCATTACCAATAGGCTTTATGATTATTGGTCCTGTTACAACATTTGGTTCTATGTTAATATCAAGTTTTGTATTTAAAATAAGAGAATTTAGCCCATTATTAGCAGGTGCAATTGTAGGTGGTACATGGCAAATACTTGTCATATTTGGTATGCATTGGGGTTTTATTCCTGTCAGTTTAAATAATATTGTTACATTAGGATATGATAATGTTATGATGCCATTTTTTGGCTGTACCTTTGCGACATCAGGTGCTGTATTAGCAATATTATTGAAATCAAAAAGCAAAAAAATGAAAGAAATGGCATTACCAAGTTTTATTTCTGGCATATTTGGAGTAACAGAACCTGCTATTTATGGTATTACATTACCTATGAAAAAACCATTTATTATTAGTTGTATTGTAGGTGCAATCGTAGGTGCTTTTTATGGATTGTTCAATTTGAGAGAATTTATTGTAGCTGGTATAGGTATATTTGAATTTCCAGCTATGATAAATCCAGATGGCACAAATGGGAATATTATTGTAGGTATCGTAGGTGCAATGATTGCTTTGGTATTAGCTTTTATTATCATGTTTGTAGTATATCATGAAGAAGAACCTGTAACTGAACCAAGCACAGAAAAAATAGAAACACAACAAACAGTAACACAACAAAAAGAATTATTAAATAAAGAAGTCATTTCTAGTCCATTAAAAGGAACAATACTTCCATTAGCAGAATGTAAAGATGAAGCATTTGCTATGGGAATATTAGGAAAAGGTGTTGTAATAGTGCCAGAAGAAGGGAAAGTTGTTTCTCCAGTAAATGGAACATTAACAACAATATTCCCAACACTTCATGCTATGGGTATTACATCTGACAACGGTGTAGAATTGTTAATACACATTGGTATGAATACAGTAGAATTAAATGGAAAACATTTTACAGCAAAAGCAAAACAAGGTGATAAAATTTCCGTAGGAGATGTTTTAGTAGAATTTGATAAAGATGCTATTGTTGCAGAAGGTTACCCTATTGAAACACCTGTACTTGTTACAAATGCAGATGATTTTTTAGATATGATTGAAACAGAACAGAAAACAGCAGAATATGGTGATACGATTATCACTGTTATGCACTAATGAAAGGAGAAAATAATGATGGGATTTCCAAAGGGGTTTTTATGGGGCGGTGCAACGGCTGCGAATCAATGTGAAGGTGGTTTTAATGAAGATGGTAGAGGATTAGCAAATGTAGATGTTTGCCCAAAAGGTGAGGATAGAGGAAAAGTTATTTGTGGAAAAATGAAAATGTATGATTTTCTGCCACAATATGAATATCCTGCAAAATTGGGTATTGATATGTACCACCATTATAAAGAAGATATTAAATTGTTTGCAGAAATGGGATTTAAAGTATATCGTTTGAGTATTGCTTGGAGCAGAATATTTCCAAATGGTGACGAAACAACACCAAATGAAAAGGGATTAGCTTTTTATGAGTCTGTATTTCAAGAATGTCACAAATATGGTATAGAACCACTTGTAACTATTGTACATTTTGATTGTCCTATGCATTTAATCAAAACATATGGCGGTTGGAGAAACCGTAAAATGATAGGTTTTTATGAAAATTTATGTCGTACACTTTTTACAAGATATAAAGGACTTGTAAAATATTGGCTGACATTTAATGAAATCAATATGATACTTCATGCACCTTTTATGGGAGCAGGTATTTGTTTTGAACAAGGAGAAAATGAAAAAGCAGTCAAATATCAAGCAGCACATCATGAATTAGTTGCAAGTGCATTAGCAACAAAAATAGCTCATGAAATAGATAGTAATAATCAAGTGGGCTGTATGTTTGCGGCAGGTAGTACTTATCCTTATAATTGTAAACCAGAAAATGTTTGGGAGGCACTTTGTACAGATAGACAAGAATATTTATTTGTAGATGTACAAGTACAAGGAGAATATCCTAAATATGGCTTGAAATTTATGGAAAGAGAAAATTGTCTACCTGTTATGGAAAAAGGAGATTTGGAATTACTTGCTGAGAATACAGTAGATTTTGTATCATTTTCCTATTACAATACAAGATGTGTTGACATTGACCAAAAAGAAAATTTTGGAGAAGGAAATCTTTTTGCTTCTGCCAAAAATCCTTATTTAAAATGTAGTGAATGGGGTTGGGCGATTGACCCTCTAGGACTTCGTATTACATTAAATCAAGTATATGATAGATATAGAAAACCATTATTTATTGTAGAAAATGGTTTAGGTGCTGTGGATATTCTTAAAGAAGATGGTAGTATAGATGACGATTATCGTATCAATTACCATCGTGACCATATCAAAGCAATGAAAGATGCGATTGAGATAGACGGTGTGGATTTAATCGGTTATACTTCTTGGGGCTGTATTGATTTAGTTAGTGCAAGTTCTGGGGAAATGAAAAAAAGATATGGTTTTATATATGTTGATTTAGATAATGAAGGAAAAGGAACATTAAAAAGGACAAAGAAAAAATCTTTTGAATGGTACAAAAAAGTAATTGCTACAAATGGAGAAGAATTATAAAAAAACTTGTTGTTTTATTCAAAATATGATAAAATTTTAATGTTCATCGGAGGACTTGTTGTCGTAACAATGAGTGCCGGATAAGATGTTACATACAAACGTTTGCGGAGGGTTTACTGCCGTAGCAGTTAGCCGGATAAGAAAACGATATTGTGTGTAATGCTTATCCGGTTTTTTTTTGGAGGGATATTATGGATTTATTACAAGGAAAAATTAAAACTTTATATTTTAAATTTTTAGTAGCAGCGTTTGGAAGTGCATTGATTTCATCTATTTATGGAATTGTAGATATGGCTATGGTAGGACAATATCATGGTCCGATTGGTACAGCTGCTATGTCAGTCATTGCGCCAATATGGAATATTATTTATAGTTTAGGCTTATTAACAGGAATTGGAGGCTCTGTACTTTTAAGTTCAGAAAAGGGAAAAAAGGAAAAAACAAATGAAAACGAATATTTTACAGTAGCAGTATATGCAACAATTTTTCTTTCTGTGTTAATATGGGCAGTAATGATTATTTTTAGAATTCCTATGTTACAATTATTTGGTGCAGATAATGAAATTTTACCTCTTGCGTCAAATTATTTAACCTATGTCAATTTTGTTATACCAGTATTTATGTTTAATCAAATGCTTTCTGCATTTTTAAGAAACGACAATGTACCAGAACTTGCTACTGTTGCGGTACTTGCTGGAGGTATTTTTAATGTATTTGGAGACTACTTTTTTGTTTTTGTTTTGAATATGGGTATTACAGGAGCAGGACTTGCCACAGCTATGGGAGCTTTTATTACTTTTATTGTACTGCTTACACACTTTATATCGAAAAAAAACACTTTAAAATTAGTAAAAATAAATTATTTTACAGAAAAAATGAAAAAAATAATTGTAGTAGGATTTTCTACCTTTTTTATAGATGTTGCAATGGGAATTTTAACGATGATGTTTAATAGACAAATTATGCGTTATATTGGTACAGATGCATTAGCAGTATATGGTGTTATAGTCAATATTAGTACATTTGTACAATGTTGTGCTTATAGTGTTGGGCAGGCAGCTCAGCCTATTATTTCTATTAATTATGGTGCAAGGAATTTTTTAAGAATTAAAAAAACGTTTCAATATGCTTTATATTCTGCGGGATTTTTTGCACTCTTATGGACAATACTGATTTTTGTATTTCCAAATGGATTTATTCAAATTTTTATGGATTCGACAGAAAATGTACAAAAAATTGCACCTGAAATTATGAGATGTTATGGAATTTCATTTTTACTTTTGCCATTTAATATTTTTTCCACATATTATTTTCAATCCGTAATGCAAGCAAAATATTCTTTTATTGTATCTGTATTAAGAGGAATGATAATCAGTGGAATACTAATTTATGTTTTACCAGTACTCATCAATCCTAAAACAATTTGGCTTGCCATGCCTATCACTGAAGTAATAGTAGGAATATATGTATTGATTAGAATTCAGCAAAATATGAAATTATTAAATTGATATTTTATCCGATATTAAATTATAAGGAGGAAATATGATTGAATGAACTTAGCAATTTTTCAAAATATAATCAATTATGGATGAAATTAGATAGTTTATATAGCAATTACGCAAAACAGAATGGATTAACTGCTTCTTCCTTTTGGATTTTTTATACCTTATACAAAAGCAAAGAAATATATACTCAAAAAGATTTATCTGAAAAATTATTTCTTAGTAAACAAACTATTAATTCATCATTAAAAACTCTTATTTCTGATGAATTGATTAAACTTGTTCCATTATTAGGACAACCAAAAAATAAACAAGTTATTCTAACAGAAAAAGGAGATGTTTTTGTACAAAAACAAATAATTCCTATTTTAATAGCTGAAAAAAATGCTCTTAACAAATTAAATGATAAAGAACAGAAAGCTCTTTTAGAATTAACACAAAGACACATCAATTTTTTTCAAATAGAAATAAATAAAATATGGAATATATCATTGGAAGACTAATTAGTCATAATGGTATTATTAAGAATAAAATTAAGTATGAATAAATTATTATTCAAAAATTTGAATAATAAAACTACTTCTTGATATTAAATTGATATTAAAAACTTTTTGAAATAGAAATACTGTACAAATAAAATGAGATATGGTATAATACGAATAACAATTTACCATATAAAAGAATACAAATCCAAAAAAGTCTGTTGAGTGGGAATAATTAAAATTTTTTTGAACCCCGCATAAACAGCGGATTTCAGAAATTTTAAAAGGGCGTTTGATAACATTTGTAAAAAGGCATTTACTCATTCGTAAGCGAGTGGCTGTCGAG
>CAJTZO010000020.1 GCA_910583755.1 uncultured Clostridia bacterium | reverse complement strand
TGGTTCCTCTGGAGTCACTGGAGTTTCTTCTTTTGGTTCCTCTGGAGTCACTGGAGTTTCCTCTTTTGGTTTCTCTGGAGTCACTGGAGTTTCCTCTTTTGGTTCCTCTGGAGTCACTGGAGTTTCTACCTTAGGCTCTACAAAAGTGATTTCAAAGTCTTTGGTATAAACATCACCATTAGGCTGACCACCTACAACAACTGCTGTCATAATAACACTGCCTGCTCTGTCCATGCGTACAGTATGGTCATCCGGTGTTTCTGCAAAACCTCTGCCAACAATCCAGTCAATTTCAAAATCGCCAGTTGCTTCCATGTTTGCTTGACTTAAATCAAAGTCTTTTCCTACTTCCCCTTCCAATGTTGGTAAGGTAATGTCGATTACATAAGGTTTTTCCTCTGGCTGTTCTTGTATAGTTGGCACTGCTGGCGCACGACGAACAGAATTTTCTGTTGTCATAGTTGTTGCTGGTTCTTGTTCCTCATCTTGTGCTGGTTCCTCTGCTTGTAGTTCCTCATTTCGTGACACTGGTACAGATTTTACTTCTACATTTCTTGTCACTTCAATAGCATCTACCTTTGCTGTTAATGTAGCTGTACCTACTGCCTTTGGTGTTAATGTAAACGTATTAGTTTCACTTATTTTATCAACAGTAAATTTACTGGTATCACTACTTTCTAATACGATTTTTGCTGTTTTGTCACCGTTCTCCGGAGATACTCTTGCGATAACTTTTAAAGTTTCTCCTACTGTCAAATTAATTGTTTCATCTGAATGAATTATAACAGGAGTTGAAGCGTCGATACCAATACCAATAGTTTCTGCAGTACCTGCAATATACATTTTTTCAGTTTTTGCTGAATTAGCAATGATTGTTTCATCTTTTTTAATTTGAGCCTTTACGATGAATGGTACTTCTTGTGTTGACTGCTCTTTAATTTCTATCATTGCTTCTTTGGTGTTATTTTCATCGGGTGTAATAGTTGCTAATGTACTTATGTTATTTCCCTCAAGTGACCAATCTACACTTTCACCATCTTGTAATTCCCTATTCAGTGTAGCTGTTGCTTTAAATTGACCACCTTTCATTGCACAATCATTAGTAAGAACAGAATTTCCTATTCCTTTAATTTCAATTTCTGTCACTGCTGTTGCACTTTCTGATGATGAACCATTTGCTGCAATCTTAATTTTTTGTGGTACTTCCATTACATCAGAAATAGATGTTTCACCCTTTACTACTTGTGCTTGTAATGTTAATTCCTGTTCAGAAGCTGCTTGTGCGTTAATAGATATAATAGCCACTCTTGTGTCTGTTACATTATTCTCAATTTTTGGGTCAACTTCTGCTACTGATTCAGGTACATCCCCTTCAAATGACCATTTTACTGTTTCATTAGGCTGCAAATCATGGTTTAAGGTTGCTGTTGCTTGGAACTTATCACCTGTTTTAGCTGCATTTATATTAGGAGTAACATTACCTTGTGTCATTCCTGTTATTTCAACATTCGTTACTGTTGTAGGAGCTTGTTGGACTGTAATTTTTCTGGTAATGGCATCTGTTTCTGTTTGGTCACTTGCCCATGCTTTTATAGTAATGTTTTCTGTGCCTGTCGTTTCATCTGCTGCAATTACCAATATTGTTTCAGTACCTGTAGCTGTTTTGTTGATGGTTGTGTTTGTTCCATCTATTTTTTGGAATCCTGTTCCAGTTTTTAAATTGGTTCCCTCAACTTTCCAGTTTACAGTTTTTCCTGTTGCTTCCAAATTTTCACCTGTTGCTTTCAATGTCACTCCATTACCTTGTACAACAGGAATCGTTGTTGTTGCTGCTGTCTGTTCTGTAGAAGTTTGAATGCCTTTTACTGCTGCTTTATTTGGTGCTGGTGGATTACTATTAGCTGTTACAGTAATTTCCTTGATAGCTGCGTTTGTTTCTGCTTGGTCGTCTTTTACCCATGCCTTTACTGTAATTTTACCTGTTGTTGACTGAGTTGCTGCAACATTTAAAGTAACCTTTTCGCCTACTGTAGAACTTAAGCTTGTGCCATTAGAATTTCCAGAAATGCTCCAGTTAATTGTTTTTCCACTTAAGTGAGAGCCAGTTGCTGTTAATTCTAAACTACCACCTTGTGCAACACTATCTGCTGCTGATGTAATAGCAGTTACACTTCCTTTTTCAGTTGGTGTTGGTGGGTTCGGGGTATCACTACCACCACCGCTACTAAATACAATCGTAAAGTTCTTTGTAAACGCTGTACCAATTTCTTTCCCATTTTCTATGGTTGCTGTCAAATGAACGGTACCATCTTTTTGTACAGTTAATATTTTATCATCTGCAATACTTCCACTGTCAGTTGTCCATTTTACTGTTTGATAAGAAGCTCCTGCAGGTACTACAATCGGACTCAAAGTCAATGGTGTTCCGGTTGTTCCAGTTGTTGGAATACCTAAAATATCAGTTACTGCTACAAAAGTTGAAGTTTGGTCATCATTAACAATACCACTATCTTTGGAAATTGTTTTGTCTGTCTTGATGGTTTTAACAGTACCATTTCCTCTTAACACTACATCAGACTTAGAATCTAAGGTATCAATGCGGCTACCGCTTTCCATACGGAAAGTAACATCCCTACCAGAGGACACTTCTACTTTGTTAATTTTGCTACGTCCCAAAATTCTAACATCACAATCACTGTAGATGTTTAAGGTAGAAATTGCTGCATCCAATTCTAATTCTTCCTCTAATATTCTGTCTACTGTTACAGTATTGATTTTAATACCATTTTCTGCACGAATAATGGTTTCACCTCTCACACGAATGTCACCTACTTCGGTGCCATCTTCGAATTCTAAAGCAACCGGCTCTTCACCATATCTACTATCAATGTCTTTGTCACTGATAATGTCGCCTTGAATGTCACAGTCACGGAAGATAACAGAGTTTTTGCCACCACCATAAATATAAACATCACCACGTACTTTGACATCTTCTATAATGACTTCGCCATCTTCTACATCTCTGGTGATAGTCAAGCGATTATAAACGGTGGCATCTCTAAATTCTACACCATCCGCCTCAATCGTAACATTATGATATCTTTCTCCATCGGCGTCATATCTTCTGTCTTCACGGTCAAGCGTCAAATCGTCATAATTAGAACCGCTGCTACTAGAAGAACTTCCTCCGTTTTCTCCACTCGTGTAAGAAGGTTTTTCTCCATCGCCTCTTGTTGTTAGTTTATCTGGTCTAATACTAGAACGAATACCACTAACATAAGTTGTCATATCATTGATGTCACCCCTACCAGAGATACGGATTTTCCCACGGATACTCATATCATCTACTTTTGCACCACTTGAAAAAGTAACTTCACCATCTTTTGCATCAGAAGTAATTTCTAAAGTAGAAACATCTGCATTTTTATATAATTTTAAATTAGCATCTGTATCTAATTCTAAATAGTTAACGGTTGCATCAATAGTTGCTTCTGATAGGCTATCATCTTCTACATACACATTTTCGTAACCAGTGCCTTCAATTTTACCTTTTTCTAAGAATGTTAAACTTTTTATCTTGGATTTGCTGTCAGAATTAAAAATAACATTGCTTCTGTCTAATTCTACATTATTAAAATCACAAGATTGTACTCTGATGGTGCTGCCACCTTGTACTTTTACGGTGCCGTTTACAGTAACATTCATCAACGTTACTGTTTTACCATCTAAAGAATCAGATATGATTAAATCGCCGCTGATAATTCTGTTGCGTAATGTAGTTTCTTCCAGCGTATATTCAGAATCGGTTGGTCTGGAACTGGAGCTTGAACTAGAGTTTGTACTGGAGTTAAAGCTGGAACCAGGACTATTATTTACGCTTGTATCTGGGTTTGGATTAATTGTTGTACTGGAAGAAGGTACTTGTGGTGCTGCAAAAATAGCATTTTCTAAAGCTGTCACTGCTTCCGCTCTTGTCATAGATGTTTGTGGACGAAATGCGCCATTTGGGAAGCCCTGCATAATTTTTACACTGGATACTGCACCAACATAAGGTTTTGCCCAGTTAGAGATAGAATCATAATCCGTATAATTCATGGCTCTATTGTTATCTTGCTGTAGTTTTTTAATCTGTGACATCATAACGGCTGCCTCTTGTCTTGTTACAGCTGCCCCAGGACGGAAAGTGCCTGCTGCATCTCCTCGAATATAACCAGCAGAAACGCCTTTTTGTATTTCGTTGTACGCCCAATAGGATGAATTAACATCACTAAATGTAATGGATGTTGGTACATTGTAACCAAAGGCTTTATTTGCTAATGTCACAAACTCTGCACGACTGATGGCATTATTTGGTCGAAATGTGCCATCAGGATAACCTGTAATATAGCCGCTGGCAGTCCATTTATTAATTGTGCTTTCTGCCCAATGTCCATAGGTATCTGTTGCAGCAAGTGCTGTTTCTGTTGGTACCGATGAAATGGTGACTGTACCAGCAAAAAGTATCATAGCCATAAGTGATGAAATATGTTTTCTTTTTGTCCTTTTCATAAGTAATAACCCCCTTTTCATTTTTATTTATGTGATTGCTTTTTAGATAGTGCGACTGGTAAAAATTGTTTTGCACTACTTTTAGCTATCAACGCGGTATAAAGACAAAAGGTCATTATACCGCATTTTGAGCTGTCATACTATTTTTTGTTGAAATGGACATGATACTTTAAGCTATTTACATGATAAGAATACAACAGTTAGGCAAAATTTACAACTAATTTTACTTATTTGAAAGGAAAATGTAATATAATTGAAAATAACCCTCAAACTCCTCAAAGAACTTTATCAACAGGCTGAATATGGTATTCTCATGTTATCTTTAAGGTTTCTGCTTTTATTTTCCCTTTTTTCAAAAATTATGGTTGAAGTATCAGATGGTATTGAAGTATAATAGAAAAGTAAGTCTATGTGTTACAAAAGAGAGGAGCGAAGCATCGCAATGAAGCAATTTTTTGGAAATCATCACAGGGGCGATTTGAAAGAAGCAGTCAGAGGATTAAATAAACCAAACTTTATTATGTTATTCTCCAACCAGGAACAATTCGAATCACATGTGAAACAATTACAACAACTTTATCCTCAAGTACCAAGCATTGGCTGTATTGGTATGAGCTATAATAGCAAAGAGATAGAAGAAAAAGGCGTTGGAGTAATTGCTTTTTATGATGATATACAGGTAAGTACCAATGTGTTAGAAGAAGCATCTAAAATGCCTGTAAAATACATTCAGCGTTTACAAGGGGACATCAAAAAAATAAATGCAAGCCAAAATAATACTGTATGTATTGACTTTTGCAGTGGCAATGATGCATGTGTATTAACCACAATGTATACCGTCTTAAAACCTCTAGGAATTTCATTAATGGGAGGAACAGGCGATGCTGGTAAAGTATCAGTAAATGGGAGAATTTATGAAGATGCAGTAGCTTATGCATTAATCAAAAATAACAAAGGAAAAGTAAAAACATACAAAGAAAACATCTACCGAAAAATGAAAAATTACCGATTTATTGCTTCCAAAACAGATAAGTCAAAATACATAATTGGTGCATTAAATGGTCGTCCAGCAAAAAAAGTATATCAGGATATTTTACATGTCACAGAAAAAGAAATATTAACACAAACATTTAAAAATCCTTTTGGTAGAATTACAGGAGATGAAGTGTATATTGTTTCTATTAAGGATGTGCAGGGAGATGCATTGGCTTGTTTTCGGCAAGTAAACGATTCTGATGTCCTTATATTACTAGAATTAAGAGATTACAAAGAGATTACAAAAGAAACCATTGCGAAAATAAAAAAAGATTTTACAAAACCATCTGTAATATTTTCCGTTAATTGCCTATTTCGTTATAAATTATTTAATAATAATAATTATATGAAACAATACTTAAATGAAATGGGAACACTAGGCAGTTATGCTGGTTTCGTTGGTTATGGAGAACACTATAACAATCAATTTGTAAATCAGTCTATGTCTTGTGTAGTGTTCGAATAGGAGGAGCAAGTCATGTTTTTTAGAAAAAAAGAAGTTACAGACAACTATGAAAGACCAAAGGAAAAAAATTTATACCCCATTCTTCATATTGTAAAGAGTTTGCAAGGATATCAAAAAGACCTTGTACAAAAAGAAGTTTCTTCTCTTTTTGAACTAAATACAATCACGCGTCTTTTTCAAGAAGTTTTAGAAGAAGCAGGACATTTTCAAGCAAAATTAAATGAATTTGAACAAACTTTTTATAATGTCAATCAAGCGTCCCATGGATTTATAGGTGTAAAAAGTGATATTGCAGACTCTGTTAATCTGGCGCAGTTAGAAGTAAATAATCTAAAAAATATATCCATTGATTTAGAGAAAAACTTTGGTGAAATGGGCAGTATTTTTACAAACCTAAAGCAAGATATTGAAAAAATAAGACAATGTATGGAAAAAATAGAAACCATAGCAGACCAAACAAATATTTTAGCAATCAATGCTTCTATTGAAGCGGCAAGAGCAGGAGAACAAGGGAAAGGATTTGCTGTTGTTGCAACAGAAGTAAGAAAACTGGCAGATGGTATCAAAGGTCTTGCAATAGAAGTAGATAATAGTGTAAAAGCAGTTGAAAATAACACACAACACTTAAACAATAATATTCAGACTTCTCAAAAAACACTGGGAGAAGGTACAGGAAAAGTACAAAAAACCTATGAAACCTTTGATAAAATTACAGAAGCAGCAGAAGGTGCTAGTACCGTGCAACAAGAAATTGCAGAGGTCATTGATACCTCACAAATAAATCTAAGAACGGTATGCAGTTTTTTTGATAAGATGAATGAAAAATATCAGGATGTGGAAAAACATATTCAAGCAGCAAGCAAATTGGGAACTACAAAAAGTGCGGTTTTTGAAGATGTTGACCATATGCTTTCTCAAATTCCACCCATTGTTGAAGAATAAACACTTTTTTGAAAAAAACTTCCATCTGTCAATAAAGTCTTTTTTTGTGGGTTTCACCCACATCCACTAACTTTTTTTAAAAAAAGTTGGACAAAAAACTTTTATAAAAAAACTAGCGTTTTTCCTTATAAAGTCAATCTTTTTAGCGAAGCGCTAGTTTCGCCTTAAAGTTCTTTGAGGAGTTTGAGGGCTAACCCTCAAGGTTTTTTGTAGATTCTAAAATAGGAAGCTCATCTGAAAAAGATGGGCTTCCTAAAAAAATAAGAATGAAATGGGTTGGCTATTTTTTGTCTATCTGTGGGATAGGGTCTGTAGATGTTGCATCTAAGTTATGCTCCCACAAATATTTTCTTGTTTCATTTACAATAACACCACTTAAAAGTAACAAAGATACTAAGTTTGGAAATGCCATACAAGCATTTAATGTATCAGCAATATTCCATACAAGGTCAAGTGTTGTGATACATCCTATGAAGACCACAAACACCCATATGATTCTAAAGGGTAAAACTGCCTTTTTTCCTGCTAAATATTCCCAAGCTCTTTCTCCATAATAAGACCATCCAAGTATCGTTGACCAAGCGAACGTAATTAAACCAATTGTTAATACAATCGGTCCAACTCCCGGAATCGCATTAAATGCAGCCGATGTTAAACTACCGCCAGAAAGTCCTTGCAATCCAGCAGGGTCTTTTATAATACTGGAAACCAGTACAATACCTGTTAGTGCACAAACAATAACTGTATCCCAAAAGGTTCCTGTCATACCAACCAATGCCTGACGAACTGGATTTCTTGTTTGCGCAGCGGCAGCAGCAATTGGTGCAGAACCTAACCCAGATTCATTAGAAAATAAACCTCTTGCAATTCCAAAACGAGCTGCTGTAATGACTGTTGCACCAACAAAACCACCTCCCATAGCGCGCTCTGAAAATGCACTTGAAAAAATTTCCTGTAATGCAGGTACAATATAAGCACGATTAATATAAATAATCATAATACAACCAATAATATAAAAGAATGCCATCAAAGGGACTAGTCTTTCACATACTTTTGCAATGGATTTTACACCACCAATCACTACAACGCCTGTTAAGACTGCCAAAATAGTTCCAGTAATTTTAGTAGAAACATGAAAAGTATCCTGCACCATAACCGCAATAGAATTGCCCTGTGTCATATTACCAATACCAAAAGCAGCAAAACCAGCTAACAATGCAAAAATAATTCCACATACCTTACCAAATATTTTCCCATAATGTTCTCCTACTCCCAATTCTAAGGCATACATGGGACCACCAAGCATAGTGCCATCATTTGTTTTCACCCTATATTTAACAGCAAGTAAGGCTTCCCCATATTTTGTAGCAATACCAACAACACCTGTTAACCAACACCATAATACTGCCCCTGGTCCACCGGCTGCAATGGCTGTTGCAACCCCTACAATGTTACCTGTACCAATCGTAGCAGCTAATGCTGTTGTGAGAGCACCAAATTGACTGATGTCACCTTCTGCAGCAGTATCTTTTGTTACAGAAAGCTTGATTGCTTTAAAAATATGTAATTGTATTCCTCTCGTTCTAATCGTTAAAAAAACATGTGTACCAAATAATAAAATTAGCATAAGGGGACCCCATACCCAACTATTGACTATGCTAACATAATCATTTAAATTTTTTGTAAATTCTTCCATCCTATTCCTCTCTTTCTTTTTTGGATTCTGTCATAAGAAAAAGGAAACCAAATAGGTGTGGATGAAACCTGTTTCCCTTTTCCTATTTCATGACAAAACCTATTATGAAATAATTTTATAATAGCAATTTTGTTACTCTCTATAATATGAACAAATACTATAACAAAAGAAACAAAAAATCAAGTTACTTTTTATGCATATTTCATCATGTAACGTGCATGATTTTGTAAAAAACAATATTTTCAATGAACAATATTTTAGTTGCTTTATTTCTTTTTTTAAATAATGATAAAAATTAGACAATATTTTTTATGAAAGAAAAATAACTTTTTTAAATCGTTATCTTAACCTAAAATAGAGTAATTGAAGTTTTTTATCCTATATTCTAATGTAAAATAATACAGAAATTTTTTTTGATTTCCGTAAAGAAAAAATAAAAGGGTTCTTCCTTTTTGGAATGAACATATGTTCAAAAAAACGTTTTTTCTTTATTTTTCCATTTTTTTGCTATTTTTATCTTTTTTTAATACAATCTTTTGATTTTTATTTTGAGACATACTTTGTCAAAAAACGTGGAAAAAAGTGCTTGTATGATTTTTTTTGTCTGAGCTATACTAAGAGTGCAATGAAAATAACATAAAATTTTATTTATGTTGTTTTCATTGCATCAAATATTTAGATTTCAAGGAGGTAAAAAAATATGGCAACAAGTAGAAATAGAAAAGCGGTACCTGAAGCAATGGCAGCATTGGAACAGTTTAAATATGAGGTAGCAAGTGAAATTGGCGTTCCTTTAAAAAAAGGATATAATGGAGATTTAACTTCTGCACAAAATGGTTATGTAGGCGGTTATATGGTGAAAAAAATGATTGAAGCCCAAGAAAAACAAATGGCAGGCAAACAATAATAAGTTACAAAGCCCTTGAGAGTGTTACTCTCAAGGGCTTATTGTTATTAAATGTTTTCTAATTTTTCAATACCAATTTGTATCCTTTTTAAAGATTCCTCTTTTCCAAGAATAGCAGCTAATTCCATTGCACCACCTGGAGAAGTAGGTTCTCCAGAAAGTGCTGTTCTAACAGGCCATAAAAGTTGACCATTTTTAATTCCTAATGTTTGTACCAATTCCATTAATGTGTCATGAATTGTCATTTCGTTCCAATTAGATAAATGTTCCAAAACAGGTAATGCAGCCTTTAAACTAGAAAGGGCAATTTCCTCTGTTGTTTTCATTTTTTTATGAATATATAATTCGGTACTATATTCTGGTAAAGTATCAAAAAAAGTTACCATACGTGGAATATCATTTAAAGTTTCCAACCGCGTTTGTAACAGTATTGCTATTTTCTTCAAGTCTAAAGTTTCCTTTTGAATGGCTTGTTTTAACCTACTTTCCGCTAACAAATAAAAAGTATCTGGATTCATATTTTTAATGTATTCACCATTTAGCCATGTTAATTTTTTAATATCAAATATAGAAGGCGACTTACTCAAACCACTGATGTGAAATGCTTTTTCTAGTTCTTGTAAAGAGAAAATTTCTGTATTATCAGAAGGACTCCAGCCTAAAAGAGCAATATAATTTACAATCGCTTCTACTAAATAACCTTCTTTTACTAAATCTTCAAAAGATTTATCCCCATGACGTTTGGATAATTTATGATGTGCATCTCTCATCACTGCGGGTAAATGTACATACACAGGTGCTTCCCAACCAAATGCCTCATACAAGAGGTTATATTTTGGTGTAGAAGAAAGATATTCACTTCCTCTTACAACATGAGTAATTTTCATTAAATGGTCATCAATGACATTTGCAAAATTATAAGTAGGATAACCGTCCGCTTTCATCAATATTTGGTCATCTAATTCTGCATTTTCCACTGTAATATCTCCATATACAACATCATGAAATGTTGTAGTTCCTTCTGTGGGCATTTTTTGTCTAATGACAAAAGGTAGACCAGCATCTAAATTTTTTTGTATTTCTTCCTGAGACAATCCAAGACAGTGACGGTCATACTTTGCAAAAGCATCACCCTTTTCATTGCTAGATTTTAAACTGTCTAAACGTTCCTTTGTACAAAAACAATAATATGCTTGTCCTTTTTCTACTAGTTCCTTCGCATAGTCCATGTACATTCCCATACGTTCACTTTGGATATAAGGACCATATTCTCCACCAATATCTGGACCTTCATCATGTTTTAGTCCTGTCATTTTTAAAGTATGATAAATAATTTCTGTTGCTCCTTCTACAAAACGCTCCTGGTCTGTATCTTCAATACGGAGGATAAATTTTCCTCCTTGTGATTTTGCAATCAAATATTCATAAAGTGCAGTTCTTAAATTGCCTATATGCATATAGCCAGTAGGACTTGGAGCAAATCTTGTTCTGATTTCCATGTATTTTCTTCCTCTCTCTTAATATAATGTATTAGTTTATACGTTGAAATGGAGATTGTAAAGAGAAAAATACAAATTTATCATCTTCTTTGTCATAAGCTCTTACAGAAATAACATATATTATAAAAAATGTTTTTCAAAATAAAGGAGTATGGGGTATATGAAAGTATTCGCTTTAAAACTTGAAAATTTAAGTATTTTTTTATTAGTTATGGTTATCATAGCTGGTTTATACATAACACAAAAAAAACAAAGTACAGTAAATGCTATGCTTCCTGTAGATTCTAAAGTTGTTATACTGGATGCAGGGCATGGAGGTTGGGACCCCGGTAAAACAGGAACCATAGGTGAAAATGAAAAAAATATTAATTTGCAGATTGCCCAAAAATTAAGACAATATTTAGAGCAGGGTGGTGCAATCGTGTATATGACAAGAGATACAGATGAAGCACTTGGTACCAAAAAAGGAGAAGATATGAAAGAAAGAAAAAGAATTGCAAATGAAAGTGATGGAGATATTTTTGTTAGTATTCATCAAAACGCTTTCCCAAAACAGTCTGCAAAAGGGGCACAAGTCTTTTATCATAAACAGTCAGAAGAAGGGAAAAAATTAGCAGAGAAAATTCAAAATTCATTAAAAAAATATGTAGATGGCGAAAATATAAGAGAAATTAAAGAAAATACAAATTATTATATATTGAAAAAAACAGAATTACCTTCTGCTTTAGTAGAATGTGGTTTTTTATCAAATGCAGAAGAAGAACAAAAATTAAATACAGAGGAATATCAGCAAAAGGTTGCTTGGGCAATTTATGTTGGTATTATGAATTATTTTGACGATTCTGGGGAAGAAAGTGCAGAAATTTAATGATTTAACATAACTAATTTTTTGTTGAATCCTAACTAAAATTTATAAATACCATTAATAAAATTAAATCATAAAAAAAATAAAATTTTTACATAGGTATGTAAGCTCAAATGATTGTAGTATATTTTTTTGTATGCTTCCTTTACTTTTCTATAAAATCTCGTTTTCCTTTTTTCATTAATGTGATATAATAATACAATTATGGAAAAAGAGAGGAGAAAAATTATGTCTTTTACAGGACAACAAAATATTAGAAATTTTTGCATTGTTGCGCATATTGACCATGGAAAATCTACACTAGCAGACAGATTAATTCAAAAAACTGGACTTTTAACAGAGCGTGAAATGCAAGAGCAAGTGCTAGATAACATGGATTTAGAAAGAGAAAGAGGCATTACCATCAAAGCACAAGCAGTTCGTTTGGTATACAAAGCACAAGATGGACAAGAATATGTCTTTAATTTAATTGACACACCCGGACATGTAGACTTTAATTATGAAGTTTCCAGAAGTTTAGCAGCATGTGAAGGTGCTGTTCTGATTGTAGATGCAGCACAAGGTATTGAAGCACAAACACTTGCGAATGTTTATTTAGCTTTAGACAATGACTTGGAAATTTTACCAGTTATCAATAAAATTGATTTGCCAAGTGCAAATCCAGAAATGGCAAAACAAGAAATTGAGGATATTATAGGAATCCCAGCAGAAGATGCTCCTATGATTTCCGCTAAAAATGGTATTAACATTGAAGATGTACTGGAAAGAATTGTAACAGATATTCCGGCACCTTCTGGAGATAGAAATGCACCTTTAAAAGCATTAATCTTTGATTCTGTCTACGACCAATATAAAGGTGTTATTGTTATTATGAGAATCTTTGATGGTGCATTACAAAAAGGCAGCAAAGTTAAAATGATGGCAACTGGAAAAGAATTTGATGTTGTAGAAGTAGGCGTATTTGGTCCAGGCAGATTTATCTCAACAGAAATATTAGAAGCAGGTATGGTAGGCTATTTCACCGCAAGTATTAAAAATGTTGCAGATACTCGTGTTGGAGATACTGTTACAGAGGCAGACAACCCTACACAAGAAGCATTACCCGGATATAAAAAAGTAAATCCTATGGTATATTGTGGTATTTTTCCAGCAGATGGTGCAAAATATACCGATTTAAGAGAAGCATTGGAAAAATTACAACTAAATGATGCTGCACTATTCTTTGAACCAGAAACATCTGTTGCATTAGGGTTTGGATTCCGTTGTGGATTTTTGGGACTGCTTCATTTAGAAATTGTGCAGGAAAGATTAGAAAGGGAATATAACCTTGATTTAGTCACAACGGCTCCCAGTGTTATTTATAAATTATTTTTGACAGATGGCACAGAAACAGAAATATCTAATCCAAGCAATATGCCAGACCCTGCAAAAATAGAACATATGGAAGAACCAATTGTAAAAGCAGAAATTATGCTTCCCAAAGAATACATCGGGGCAATTATGAAACTTTGTCAACAAAGACGAGGAGAATATATTAGTACAGAATATTTAGATGAAACCAGAGCAATGTTATTATATGAAATGCCTTTAAACGAAATTATATATGACTTTTTTGATGTTTTGAAATCCAGAAGCAGAGGTTATGCTTCCTTTGATTATAGTTTTATCGGATATAAAGCAAGCGAGCTTGTAAAATTGGATATTCTAGTCAATAGAGAAGTGGTTGATGCCCTTTCCTTTATTGTGCATAAATCAACTTCGATTGAAAGAGGCAGAAAAATATGCGAAAAACTGAAAAAAGAAATTCCGAGACAGTTATTTGAAATTCCAATTCAGGCAAGTATTGGTAGCAAAATTATTGCAAGGGAAACAGTCAGTGCTATGAGAAAAGATGTGCTTGCAAAATGTTATGGTGGTGACATTTCCAGAAAAAGAAAGTTACTTGAAAAACAAAAAGAAGGTAAAAAACGTATGAGGCAAATCGGTAGTGTAGAAGTACCACAACAAGCATTTATGAGTGTACTTAAATTAGAAGAAGAATAAATGCTTTTTTGAAAAAAGTTTATTCCATTCACAAGACTAAAAATAGAATTTTTAGATAAACAATAATACACAGTAATCAAATAAAAAATTGTTCTATTAGTGACTAAAAAAATAAAATTTATTCAAAAAAATGGAAGAATCATAACAAAAAACAATCGAAAAATATAAATACTTGACACATTTTGTATAAAGACTTATACTTGATTTTACAAAAAAAGATATTTTTATACAAAAAGGAGAGATATTTATATGTCTGTTGATGTTGCTTACTCTATGGCTGATATTATTGTGTTAATGCTAACAGTGATACTTTTAATACTATATACTATTCTACCAATTATCAGCATGTGGAAAATATTTGAAAAAGCTGGGGAACCCGGCTGGGCAGCTATTGTGCCATTTATGGCACAATATAAGCTATGTAAGATTAGTTTAGGAAATGGTTTGTTTTTTTTACTTTTGATTGTGCCTTTTGTTAATTTTATAGTAGCAATTATGATTGCAGCAGGACTGGCAAAGGCTTTTGGAAAAGGCAATGGATTTACATTTGGTCTGATATTTTTGCCTTTTATCTTTTATATCATTTTAGGCTTTGGTAGTGCAGTATATCAAAAAAAATAATACAATCAAAAATACCAGCTTGTCAAAAAACCTTGAGGGTTAGCCTCAAAAAGATTGACTTGATAAGGAAAAACGCTAGTTTTTCCAATAAGGTTGGTGTGTGTGGGTAAAACTTACTTTATTGACAGACAAAACACCTTAAGAAAATGTTTTCTTAAGGTGTTTTTGATTATTGTTCTTCTGTTTCTTTTTTCCATTCATTCATAATCTGAGAAGCTCTTACTCTTACTTTTCTTTGCAAGTCTGTAAAATCTGGTCTATGGCTTGGTTCTGGTTCAATTCCCAATTCTTTCAAATCTGCAACAACACGATTCATCATTTGTTCTGGGTCATTATAATATTCACTACCTCTGATTCTTATAAATTTCCAGCCAACCCTTTCCAGTGTTGCTTGTTTTTCCATATCTTGCAGCAAATTATCATCACTGTTTTCATATTTCTTTCCATCACACGTAATTGCAACTTTATTGTCTTGATAAACGACCACCATATCAATATAATAGTTACCAGCACGCCATTTTGGTATAATATGATATCCACGTTTGATTAAAGCTTTTGCAACTGCTTTTTCAAAATAAGAACTAGGCTTTGTCTGGTCAAAAGTAGTTGGATTTGTAACATATTCTATAAAGTCTTTTCTAATATCATCTGGTTTTAAGTCTCGTCTTACATCAAGAGAATGTACCACCCACAACTGATTTTTTGCTCGGCTTACAGCAACATTATAATTTTGATGAATTTCTTTTTTAGAATATGCCAGCTCTCCCTCATTATCTACTAAAGAAATAAAAATAATATCTCTTTCTTCATTTTGAAAATAAGAAGCATTTCCACATAAGATTTGTCTATTTTCATATCCTTGGGCACCAATTTTATCAAAAGAAAGTTTTTGAATCAATCTTGCTTGCTCTGGTCCTCCCAATGAAATAACACCAAAGGTCATATTTTGATATTCTGGTTGTTCTATGCAAGCTAACATCAGTGCAACAATATTTTTTGCTTCTGCTACATTTCTGTTTTTGCTATCTTTGACTCCTTTAACACGATAAGAAATTGTTGCAGGTTTTACAACAACATTTTTGTCACTTCTTAAAGGTTGTAATTGATTGTCATAAAAAATACGATTATTATATCCAATAATGTGGGGAAGACTTCTAAAATGCTCTTTTAACATAATAGTTTCAAATCTTGCTTTTGCAATATCATATAAAGAATGTTTTGCATCATAAAGCTGGGCATTTACAATTCCTATTAAATTTTTTATATTTGGTTCTGTTGGAATGATAGTAGGCCCAAACTGCTTCTCATCTCCTAATAAAATAACTTTTTTTGCCATATGCAATATTGCAAGAGAAGACAAATTACATTGATTTGCCTCATCAATAATAGCAATGTCAAACTTATTTTCTGTAGGATGAAACTGCTCTAATACTTGATTAATAGACATAATCCAAGCTGGCACAATATGCTGACATTGCAACATTAATTGTTGTGCTTCAGGTGACATTTTTCCTTTTTCTACTACAGCAGTTTTCCAGTCTTGTAAAAGTTGTTTTTGACTGCTATTTTTTTTCATTTCTTCAAAAATACGATTCCAAGTTTTACTTTCTACTAATTTCGCTGTTGTTTTTTGTAATGTTGTACTTAAGTCTTTTAACTGCTTTTGCATTTCATTAAAAGGTAATTTAATAATATCATTTACTATCATAGATAATTGTTTCCAGTTCCAAGCACCCTTTATATTTTCAGGACAATCTGTTTTTCCATGAATCCCTTGACGATTGCGGATTGCCTCTGCCCATTTTGGTGCAACAGCCTCAATTTTATCTAAAATACGGCTTCTTTTTCCATAATTATGATTTTTTTGATATGCTGCTACTAATTCCTTATATGATTTTTCATATCTTTCTACATCTTGCTCCTGCATAGCAATCAACATATTATTACAAATATTAGAAGTTTTAAATTCTTGAGATTTTGATTCCTCCAATGCTTGAATGGCTTCCTGCAAAACAGTATTAACATTTGGTAAATTAATTTCCATTAATTCTACTGCTGAAATATAGTCTGGAAGTAATTTATATATCAAGTTAATATCATGTTCTGCTTCTTCTATTGAAGATGTAACTTCTTCTGGTGTTTCAAAACACAATGGAGATAAACCACATTCTAAAGCAATTTTTTGAATTGGCTCATATACTGTTTTATGCCAATTTAAACGTTCTTCAATTTGGTCTATCACTTTAATTCCTTCTTGCTCTGGTGCTTCTCCTAAACGATAAAAAGGAATCCCATCTTGTTTTTCTATCAGTTCCACCCAAAGCCTTTCTATTTCTTTTCTCTTTAATTCCATACTCATTGTAACAATTAAATCTTCACAATCTGCCACAGATGAAATTTGTTTTCCATTGATTTCAAGTGTATTATATAAATGCATGATATCTTTATGTAATAAAGAAAACAGTTTTCCCATTTTTTTGCCACGTTGCTGTATTTGGTCTTTTAATTTATATAATAATTCCAAATTTTTATTAGAAATATATTCTGGGTCAAAATCAACCCGTTTTCTTAATATTTGTTTTTCTTCATTATCATGCATATGATACTCATGAGCATCTTGTAAAGTATCTACAAGTTCCTGCCATTGATTTGTTTGTTCTTCTTTCCGGAACCCTTTTTGTTTTTCGCGCTGTTTTGTAGAAGAAATAGCAGAAAGTTCCCAATCTAAAAACTTTTTTTCTTCTGGATATTGTCTAAAAATTTCTTTGATTTCTTCTATTTTTTCCATATTTAGATTACTATAAAGTGGTGTATCTTGAATGGTTGCTGTATTTTTTGTAACATCTATAGTAACATGCTCTTTTATTTTTCCTTGCAACGTAATTAATTTTACCATAAAAGAGTTTTTTTCTGTTGTATTTTGTGCAAATGTTTCTGGAGACATAAAATCCGTAGGATTTGGCAAGCCATATAATAATTCTAATTCTTGCTCTCTTGTCATGGAATTGTTTAATTGATATAAAAACTCTAATGCTTTTAAGGAAACAGGGAGTGGTTCTCCTATGGTAACTTCTCCTGGAATATAGGACATTTCTTCTCTATTTTCACATACAAAGTCAGCAACTTCTGATGGTGTATATTGTTCTCCTGAAAATGAAATCATCTCATATTCTTTATGTTGTATATCATAAAGTGTATTTCTTACTGTTTGTAAGCTACTGATAATCTCTTTTCTTTGTCTTTCTGATACAATCGCATCATCAAATACTTTGTCTGGTTTATGAGAAGATAAATATTTTATAATGCCATCAATAGAACGTTCTATATCATCCTTATCACTTTCTAATAAGGAAATACACAAATGCTGCAATTCTGGGTCTATTTTTTCTTTTAAAGTTGAAAGTGCTTTTTGTGTGTGACTTGTTACAAGCACACGATTTCCCTCTGCCAAAAAATGTCCCATTAAATTAGCTATCATATGTGCCTTTGCAGTACCCGGAGGGCTTTGCACTAATACAACATCTGACGTTTCAATATTATGTCCAATCTGAATCTGTTCTTTGTTTGCTTCTTTTGCAAGCAATATGTCCTTATCTTCTCCACGTATGGCAGAAATTTTTTGTATAAACTCTTGTTTTTCTCGTTCTTTTTCCTGTGCTATTCGTTCTTCTTCACTGAGTTCTTCCTGTTTTGGCTCCTCTTGTTTTGGTTCTTCCTCTTTTTTTGGTATAGAAATATTTTTTTCTATAATATCCTGCAATGGAGGAGAAATCTTTCCAGTTTGTTTTATTTCATCCATAATTGTATCAAAGGATTGCAATATATTATTCACTCTTTTTCGTACTAGTAAAACAGGTTTATTATATATTACTGTTTCACTGTCTATCTTCTCACTACTATCTCGATAGACAGCAAAAACATTTAAATTGTATGTAAGATTTTCCAACAATTTTCTTGTATTTTCTGCGAAAGGATGACTATTTTCTAAATCTACTTTTACTGCATTAATAGCTTTTTCATCTACATTTTCTAATTGTTTTAATAATGCTACATTTAATTCAGAAGGTGCATCCGTATCCATTACAAAAATCGTACCATTTTCTGCATCAAAATCTAGCCTTATCTTTTTTAATAAAATAGGATACTCTATTTGTTCCCGTACTAAAATGCCTTGCCCTAACATAATTTCCAGTGATTCTTTTTTGAGAGCTTGATATTGATTCCAAAACTTTCTGAAAACAAGTTCTAATTGCTTATACCGTTTTTGTTGTTTTAAATTTTTTCGGCTTTCTATCCATTGTGTTCTTGTATTTACCCAATCATACAATTCTTGCTGTGCCGCTGCATCTTTAAAAAACTCCTGAAAGGTAACCTTTTTTTCCATTCCATCTTCATTTTTTAAGATACTTTCTTTAAAAACAATTTGTTGATTGGGGTCTTTCCAGTCTGTATTAATCCATACTTCTAAATGTTTTGGCACTGCTGGACAAGGCTCCATATCAGGCTTTACAATTTCCAGTATGACATTTTCTTTTCCCTTTGATTGGTCTAATAACGGACATTTTAGATATTTTTTATGGAGAGGTAATTCTTCTAAATATTGATACCATGATTCCTGCTGTACGTTGGTAATGGGTTTGTACTTCACTTCATAGACTTGTTTGATGTGCTGAAACAACTTCATTGCTTTTTCTGTGCCATTCAATACAATTCACCACATTTCTTTTTTTATCTTTATTATAAACGATAGAACCTTTCCTAGCAACTAAAAAATCACGCTTTCTTGAAAGAAAGCTTAGCAAAGAACTTTAACAACTGCACACAGACATAGAGCACAACTTTTTGTTAAATAACAATACAATCCCATCGAAAAAACACTTTCTGCTATTTTGTATAAAAAGACAAGATTTTTGAAAAAGTTTAGGAACAAAGTTTTCAAGGCTTTTCCACTGATAAATGTATTTTTGAAATGTTGCTAAATATTCCTTGAACAACTATAGTAAATCATAAATTGGGGGGAACTTTTTTCACTTATAAAAAGCTCCCCCCCAATCCTTTTAATTTTTATTAATTCCATCATAAAAACATTTTTTTAACAAGTTATAGGAAAAACAAAGTCAAAACTCTTTGGTCAAACTTTTATTATGTTTTCTATGTTTTCTAATAAAATGTCCATTTCCTCATCTGTACCAATAGTAATACGTAAATGATTGTTAATACGAGGTAAGTTAAAATAGCGTATAAAAATATTTTTTTCTTTTAAAGTTTCAAAAATTTTTTTCGCTGCAACTTTGGGATGTGTTACAAACAAAAAATTAGATTGACTCGGAAAAACATAAAACCCCATTTCTTGTAATGCTTTTGTAGTGCGTTCTCTTGTTGCTATAATTTTTTGACAGGTTTCTTTAAAATAATCTTCATCTAAAATAGAAGCTGCACCAACTTCAATAGCAATGCTATCCATGGTATAAGAATTATAGGAGTTTTTTACTGCCTCCAATGTTTGAATTATTCTTTCACTGCTCATTGCCATACCAATCCGCATCCCTGCAAGAGAACGAGACTTTGAAAAGGTATGTACAATCAAAAGATTTGGATATTGGTCTAATAATTCTATAGCAGAATATGCCCCAAAGTCCACATACGCTTCATCAATAATGACAACAGAATCTTGATTTTGTTCTAAAAGCTGGATAACATCATTTTTATTTTGTCCAATTCCCGTTGGTGCATTGGGATTTGGTAAGATAATGCCACCATTTTCTCTATGATAATCCTTCACATCAATCTGAAAATTTTTATTTAAAGGTATTGTTTCATAGTCTATTTCTAATAGAGAACACCATACTGGATAAAAAGAATAGGTGATATCTGGAAATAAAATAGGTTTTGGAGAGTGGAAACAAGCCATAAAAGCAAAAGCAATTACTTCATCAGAACCATTGCCTACAAAAACCTGACTTTCTCTCACATGGAAATGCTTTGCAATCGCTGCTTTTAATGTAGAAGCATTTGCATTTGGATACAAACATAAAGTGTTTCCATCTATCTTTTTCAACGCTTCCATTGCCTTGGGTGAAGGTGGATAAGGATTTTCATTGGCATTTAATTTAATAATATTTTTATTTTCTGATTGTTCCCCCGGAACATAAGGCTCTATTTGACGAAGGTTTTGTTCCCATTTTGGCATATCTTTTTCTCCATTCTCTTTTTTCTCTGTTTTATTTTCTTCTATACGAGCAATATTTTTATATAGTAATGGTAAATATAACCCTTTTTTAACTACCTTTTTTGGCAAACCTGAAATATTTTTAACAGCTTTGACACCAGCAGAAAGAGGACGTCTTGAAAAATGTTCCTGTGTTGTTTCGGAATGATAAATTGAAATTGTTTTTTCATATAATTGTTCCATATGTTCTGCAAATGCTTCAACAGAAAGCAATTCCATTTTACTGCGGGAAGCATCAGAAAGCCTTTTTTGTAATGCTGGTGTGCTTAAAAGCAAATAAAGTTTTTCTGTTAAATCTTCTTCTGTTTCAAAAAGTAAACCTGTTTTATTGTTATCAATGATATTTTCAATGGATTCATCTCTTTTTGCAATCACAGGAATTCCTCCTGCCATTGCCTCTGCAAAGGTTAAGCCTTGTGTTTCAGAAACAGAAGCGCTACAAAATACAGTACCAATTTGATAATACTTTCCAATCTCTGTCCAAGGTTTCGCACCAATAAAAAGAACCTTATGTGCAATTTCTAACTCTTTTGCAAGTTGTTCCAAATTTTCTCTTTCTGGACCATCTCCCACAACTACCATACGTGCTTGTGGTATTTTTTCAAATAGCTGAGGCAAAGCACGCAATATTACATCAATACTTTTTTCTTTTGCCACACGTCCCAAGGATAATATGACAGGGGTATCTGCTTCTAGTCCCAATGACATTTTTAATGCAATGGTGTCTTGTTCTGAAAAGTTCTTTTTTGCAAATAAGGTAGTATCAATTCCTGTTGGTATAATTTCAATAGGTTTTGTCACACCATATTCTTTTAAAAAATGCCTTGCTTTTTCTGTAGGTGCAACAACGGTTGTTGCACTGTTACAAAACCGTTTGCTAAATTCCTTTGCCATAGCAGGAGTAACAATATAACCATTTGCAATATAATGTACATAATCTTCATACATCGTATGGTATGTGTGTACCATTGGTATTTTTTTTACAGAAGAAAGTAATTTTCCAAAAATGCCTAAAGGAAATTCTGTCTGTGTGTGTATCACATCCAAATGCAAATGTGAAATTTGATTTAAAGCACGAGGAGAATAAACTAACCCCACACGATAATTACGCAACAACATAAAGGGCAAGCTAGGCATTGGTATCACATACTCATCTTTTTGTTCTGCTGTGGTATGGGGGTCTTTCGGTGTAAAAATATAAACGTGATGCCCTCTTGCCCGCAAAGCACCAGCAAGGGTATGGACAGAGGTAGCAACACCGTTAATTTGCGGAAAATAAGTATCCGTAAACAAACCAATATTCATGATAAACCTCCTAATTATCAATAATATAACAAAATAAAACCAAAATAAAACTAAAGGAATTGTAATACAAAAAATGGGAATTTGCAACTGCTCCACAGATAAAGTAAGAAAACTGACAAACTTTTTTAAAAAATTTATCAAAAAGTTTTATTTTTCTTTTGACAAATATAGTTAAAGTTCTTTGTTAAGCTTTCTTTCAAGAAAGCGTCAAATATGATATGATAATTTGAAATAAAGAAAGAATTGAAGCAAAAGCAAGGAGAGTAAAACATGGACTTTAATAAAGAACAGCAAAAAGCAATTAAACACCATAAAGGAGCAATGCTTGTATTAGCAGGACCAGGAAGTGGAAAAACAACCGTAATTATCTACCGTGTTAAGTATTTAATAGAACATCATCATGTATTACCTGAAAAAATACTGGTTGTTACCTATACAAAGGCAGCAGCTACAGAAATGAAACAACGATTTATGCAGCTTCATGTTATGGGAGGAGAAAAGGTTACCTTTGGTACATTTCACAATATATTTTTTAAAATTCTTCGACGAGCATATGGCTATCATTTAGAACAAATTATCAGTGAAGAAGAAAAATGGAATTTTTTTAAAAAGTTAATGATAGAATCAGAAATAGAAACCAATGACCAAGACGAATATGTTAGAGATATTTTATCTGAATTATCTCTAATGAAAAATGAACTATTGTCTTTCAAACAATATGAACCCATAAATTTTTCAAAAGATTTGTTTCGCTTTTTTGCCAAAAAATATGAGCAATACAAAGCAGTCAAAAATAAAATTGATTTTGATGATATGTTAACACAATGTTATGAATATTTAATGACAGAAGAAGAAGGAAAAAAATATTGGCAAAATTGTTTTGAATATATATTGTTAGACGAATATCAAGATGTCAACCAAGCACAAGATGTTTGTATTAGTATTTTAGCAGAACCACAAAATAATATTTTTGCAGTAGGAGATGATGACCAAAGTATTTATTGTTTTCGGGGTGCCAGACCAGACTTTTTACTACAGTTTCCAAAAAGATACCCCAATAGCCAAAAAATAACTTTGTCTGTCAACTATCGCTCTACAGAAAAAATTATTCGATTATCGGAAAAAATTATCAAAAATAACAAAAAACGCTTTGAAAAAAAGATGCATGGGCAAAAAGGGGAAGGTAAAAAAATTGTATTTTTTACTGCAAAAGACGCTTATGAAGAAGCAGAAAAAATTGCATTCAAATTATCTCAACTACGCAAAACAGGCAGGGCTTATCAAGATATGGCTGTTATTTATCGGACAAACATACAAGGTGGTATTTTTGCAAGAGCATTAACAGAGCAGGGGATTCCTTTTCTATTAAAAGACAAAAGCCTTGACTTATATCAACATTGGATTACAAAAGATTTTATTGCTTATTTATTATTAGCAGATGACATAGAAAACGATGCTGCTTTTCGCCGTATTGCAAACAAACCCAAAAGATATATCAGCAAAAATTTATTGGAAACTGCCGAAAAAAGAAAGAAACCACTTTTAAAAGGTTTATTTCTTTTACCAGAACTAAAAAAATATCAAGCACAATATTTGACTGATTTAGAAACTGATTTAGCACAGATTAAAAAAAGAAAACCCTTAGAAGCATTAAAATATATTAGAAATGTCATAGGATATGATGATTATTTAAAAGAATATGCACAATTTCGAAAGGCTAGTTTAGAGGGATATCTTGAAATTGCAGAAGAAATTACACAATTTGCAAGTATTGCACCAGACAGACAAACCTTTTTTCAAAAACTACAAGAAATGGAAAAAATTCAAAAAGAGAAAAACAACACCACTTTACAAGGAGTGACACTTTCCACCATGCATTCTGCAAAAGGGCTGGAGTTTGAAGTTGTATTTGTTCCAAGCATTGTTAAAGATACAATACCACACAAAAAAAGTACCACGACGGAACAAATGGAAGAAGAACGTCGTCTATTTTATGTGGCAGTTACAAGAGCAAAAAGTATATTATATCTATCTGAAATCAAACAAAGGTATGATACAAAATTAGAACGTTCTTGCTTTTTAAAAGAAATTGGATTGAAAGAAACATGAAATGTAAGAAAAAATTAGTATTTATATTTTTTAGAAATGGTATAATGGAAAAAAACGTCTATGGATAAAGTCTTTCTTGTGAACCTATCAATTTGTTAGCAAACTTATGTCTTTTTCGCTTTTTTGAAAGAAAATTTTATCTTGTCAAAAAAACCTTAAGGACAGAGTCCACAAAAAAACTTTATTGACAGACGAAAGCTTTTTTTAAAAACTTATCAGTTTGTCAAAAAACCTTGAGGGCTAGCCCTCAAACTCCTCAAAGAACCTTAATGCGAATACTAGTGTTCCGCTAAAAAGGTTGATTTGATAAGGAAAAACACTAGTTTTTCTATGAAAGTTTTTTGTCCAACTTTTTTAAAAAAAGTTGGTGGGTGTGGGTGAAACCCACAAAAAAAGACTTTTATTGACAGACTGTAAAGCTTTTTTTAAAAGCTTATAGGATTTAAGGCAAAGCCTCAAAGTCTTAAAAGGGAGGAGAAAAAATGAAAGCAAATAAAAAGGAGCAAAAAAGAAGGTGTGCGGCAGCCATTGTTGCAATTATTCTTGTAATTGCAATGGTACTTAGTTTAATTGCACCTATTTTTTCAGCAAGAGCAGCACAAGTTACAGAAGTTACGCGAACATCAACATCTGCTGACAGAGTATCACAAGAAGGGGAGCAATTAGAAGAAATTGGTACAAATGATTTTTCAACGAATATTTTTATTGGATTTGAACAGCAATATATTGTAGGAAATACAGCACCCATTTCTACGATTCTTGTTAATAATGGGAAGGACTTTAAAGGAGAATTTCAGATAAAAGTATATTCTTATCTTGGTACTTCTAATGAAGACAAACAATATTCTCTTTATTATCAAACATTGGAATTGCCAAAAGGTGCTGGAAAACAAATTAATATGACTGTACCTATTAAAACCTTACAGAAACAATTTGAAGTTACACTAATAGATGAAAAAGGTACTATCGTTTACCGAAAATATGCCAATGCTAAACCGCTTGACCCTGCAACCTTATTAGTTGGTGTACTTTCTGAAAGACCCACAGATATGTCCTATTTTTCTGCTATACATTTTGCAGAACAGGAAGATTACACAGAAGAATATACAAAAACGGTTTATTTGACAGGAGAAACTTTCCCAAATACAACAGATGTTATGAATAATTTCAAAGTGATGGTAATAGATGACTTTGATACAAAAACGTTGACAGAAGAACAAAACCAAGCACTTTCAGAATGGATAAAGCAAGGTGGGATTTGTGTTATTGGTACAGGTGTCAATGCACAAAAAACATTAGAAGGTTTACAAAACATAATATCTGTTTCTAGCAATCATGTCATCAATCAATATATTAGAATTGCTGGAACAAGAGTAAAGGCTGATGTTGCACAATTAGAAATACAAGGAAGCCAAACAGAAGAAATAGAAAATGCTTCTATTTTACATATCGGCAGTGGCTCTGTTGTATTGTATGATATTTCTTTATCTTTATCTCCTGCAACAGAAACAACGGGTTTTATTAACGAAATTAGAGATTGTTGTGAATCTCTATCAAAATCTTTGACAGAAATTAAGTATCAAGATAGTTATAATTATAATCCTCTTTCTTATATTGCAAGAAAGTTCCCAGAATGGGAAAGAGGACCTATTTACATGATATTAATTGCAATCGCAATTTATGTTATTCTGATAGGTCCAGTCATTTATTTAATATTAAAAAAGAAAGATAAAAGAGAAAAAGGTTGGATAGTGATACCTGTAACCTCTGTTATCTTTATGCTGATTATTTTTGTACTCAGTTTCAATAGTCACTACAAAAGTGGTATGTTAAGTGTTGTTTCTACTACCAAATTAGAACAAGGGCAATCTATTGGAAAAACAGACATCTATGTTTCTGCTAAAACAAGCAAAAAAGGCGATGTAGCAATTACTGCAAATGAGTTTGTAAATATTTCCATTCCTTCAGAAGATAGATGGTCATACAGTGAAACAGCAAAAGATATTTGTATGAATAAAATCAGTGTAGGAGAAAAAACAGAAGTGGTATATTTAGACACCCAAAGCTGGCAAAACAGTGATTTTGAACTGGAAACAACAACAGATTTAAGTGGAATCCTAGATTGTAATTTTAAAATGAAAAATGACAAAATTATAGGTACCATTGTTAACCATACTAATCGAAATTTTAAAGAGATTGTTGTTTTGGCAGGACAAAAAATATTTATGATTGATAATCTGAAAATAGGACAAAGTTATCATGTAGAAGAAGATATTACAGATAAGAAATATTTAAGTGATGCCTCAAATGCAAAATCTTCTCGCATCTTAATACAACTTTTTAGAACTATGTATAGCAGAGAAGATTTAAATAATAGAATCAAAAAAGGAGAAATTACAAGACAAGATGCCTACCGCATGATGAGAGAAAGGGATATGATAGATGATTCAATGGATATGACATCCTCCACTTATGTTAAAAATACAGGAGATATTAAAGTTCTTTTATATGCCTTTGACGAAGAAAATATATTACCTCAAACATTTTACATCAATGGAGAAACTGCTCTTGAAAGTACATTAAATTTATATAAGATAGAACATGTCATTCGTTTAGCTGAAACAGAAAGCTTTGAAATTCCTTTTGGTATTTTGACAGGAAAAGAACAAGGTGAAAATGAAATTACAACAAATAATGATATAGATTATTATGGGGATAATCGTTTATATGTCCGTAAAAATGTAGAAGCTGTATGGGAATTTCCATTACCTGCTAATACTAATATACAAAGTTTTCAATTTCGCTCTATGAATGACGCTGGAAATTATTATCAAGCACCTGAAATTTATAATGTAAAAATGAATGTCTGGGAAAATTTGGAAAGCGGAGAATATAATAACGTAGCAGACTACATCAATTTTTCTGAAACATACCCAAATGGTCACATTATGGTAAAATATTTTATTCAAAGAGAAACAGAAGTACAATACCCAGATATTAAATTGAAGGGAGCGGGGCAAAATGTTGGAAATTAAAAATCTTGTTAAAAAATATGGAAAATTTACAGCAGTAAATGATTTAAACTTAACAGTGCCAGAAAGCAGTATTTTTGGTTTTGTAGGACCAAACGGCGCTGGAAAAACAACTACTATGAAAATCATGTCGGGTCTTTTAAAAGCAACAGGTGGAAATGTTATTATTGATGGAGTGGATGTTACCAAAAAACCAAGAGCACTGAAAGAAAGAATTGGTTATATGCCTGACTTTTTTGGAGTTTATGATGATTTAAAGGTAATGGAATATATGGATTTTTATGCAGGTACTTATTATATTCCCTATGAACAAAGAGAGGCATTAATCAACAATTTGCTTGAAATTGTTGACCTTTCTCATAAAAAAGAGGATTATGTAGATGGACTTTCCAGAGGAATGAAACAAAGACTTTGTTTAGCAAGAAGTTTAATTCACGACCCTAAATTATTAATATTAGATGAACCTGCTTCTGGTCTTGACCCAAGGGCAAGAGTAGAAATGAAAGAAATATTAAAACAACTACAGACGATGGGAAAAACGATTATTATTAGTTCTCATATTTTACCAGAATTAGCAGAAATGTGTACAGAGGTTGGAATTATTGACCAAGGACACATTGTTGTACAAGGAACTGTACAAGAAATTATGAAGCAAATGACAAAAGTGAGGAGAATACAAATTCATCCTTTGGAAAACATGGAAGGTCTTTTAAAAATATTAGAAGAACAACCAACAGTAGCAGATGTGATTGAAAATACACTAGATGTTGAATTTTCTTTCCAAGGAACAGACCAAGAATTAACAGCATTGTTAAAACAGATTGTATTAGCAGATATTGCAGTCTTATCTTTTAAAGAAAAAGAGGGAAATTTAGAAGAAATCTTTATGCAAGTAACAGGAGGGGAAGAAAAATGATGATGAATCCCGTATTGCGTCGTGAAACCAAAACAACGCTTCGAAATTGGAAAATGTTTGCTATCTTAACCATTTATGTTGCTGTGGTATCTTTAGGAGCAGCAGGTTTTATTTATGGAACCATGTTTAATTCCTATGATTTTTCCTTTGACCCAGCAAATATGGGTGGAATGTATGTTGTACTATGTGCTATGCAAATGGGTTTAATGTTATTATCAGCACCAGCAATGACAGCTGGTACGATTAGTGGAGAAAGAGAACGGCAAACATTAGATCTGCTCCTAATGACAAAAATGTCCTCTTTATCTATTGTCATTGGAAAATTATTGTCTTCTATGGCAACGCTAGTTTTGATTATGGTAGCAACTTTGCCTGTTTTTGCGATTGCCTTTTACTTTGGTGGAATTTCATTGCTTTCTCTTTTAATTATGATGTTATATATTATGGTAACAGCTTGCATGGCTTGTTCTTTGTCTATCTTTTTTTCTTGTATTTTTAAAAAGACAGTAGTATCTATGGTAGTGGTATATTTGCTGATTGGTGGTGTATTTTGTTCTGGTACTCTCATTACAGCTATGCTTCAACAAAGCTTATATTGGACCATGCATCAGGATTATCCTAGTTTAGCTTTTCCTTTAACCATATTAGTACCGAATCCTGGTGTTGGCTTTTTTTCCTTGATAGATAGTCAATTAGGCAGTAATATCATTTCTAATGTCATTCATGTTTATAAGAATCAAAGCGCGGCTGTCAATACCTTGATACAACATTATTGGATATTAAATTTTATATTTAATATTGTAATTTCTGGCGTTTTTGTGTTTTTATCAGCATTATTTATTAACCCAGTCAAAAAGAAAAAGTAATTTTTATCCAAAAGGGGGAGAAAATTGGAACGATTACAAAAGCATTTATGGAAACTAAAGTTAAAACTATCTTTTGAACAATGGTATCAAATATTTTTAAAATGCAGCATTATAGCTATGTTCCTCTCCATTTTATATCTTATTCTTTCAAAATGGAAGTATTTATGTGACAGTAGGTTATTTTTTATAATTCTTATTTTCTTTGTTTTTTTTGTTTCTTCGATAATTACATTTTTAAAGCGTATTACATGGCAAAAAACAGCACAAACAGCAGATAAATTAGGTTATGAAGAACGGTTTATTACTGCATTGGAATTATTAGAACAAAACAAAGCTCATAGTAACATTGAAAAAATGGTTATAGAGGATGCGATTCAAAAGGCACAAGAAGATATTGAAAAGAAATATCTTTTAACAGTGCCAAAAAAAGAATTGCAACTGATTGCTTTATTATTTGCTATTATGTTTAGTACCAATGTTATTTCAACAAAACAGCAAAGAGAAGCAGAACAATATGCAGCAGCACAACTGCGAAAAATTGAGGAAGTAAAAAGCGAAATTAACAGAGAACAAAAATTTGAGGAAGATGCTTTAAAGGCATTTCAAAAAGAAATCGATAATATTACCAAAAATTTAAAAAGAGCACAAACGGTAGAAGAAAGTAAAAAAATACTAGAAGAAGCACAGCAGGCATTAAAGGCATTGGAAAAAGAAAGTATTCCTGAAGATTTGAAAAAAACTGCAGAAAAACTTTCCAAGCATGAAAAAACAAAAGAATTAGCAAATGCTTTGGAAAGAGGAGATACTCCAGCTATCAATGCACAAATGGATGCTTTATTGTCAGAACTAGAAAATTTACCACAGGAAAAACTAGAACAAATTTCAGAAGCATTGGAAGACATTGGAGAATTAAACGACCAAGAACTAAAAGAATTACTTGATAATTTATCCCAACAGCTTTCTAGTGGAAATATGGCGCAAGCAGTATCTAAAGGACAGGCATTAAAAGGAAAATTAGCGGCACTATCCAGTGAAACTGCTGAATTAACAAAAAGTTTAGAAAATCTCAATCAAGAACTTGCCCAAGCTGCTTCCAGCAAAACAGAACAATCTGGACAATCTGGAACACAGGGTAATGGTATGGGGCAAGGACAAGGAGAAGGAGAACAAAGTGGCAGTGGTCAGGGCGGCATGGGACAAGGAAGCGGAGAAGGTATGAACAGTGGACAGGGCAGAGGTCAAGGGCACCAAGAAACAGAAAAAATTTATACCAGAAAAGCAGAAAATATGGCAGGCTATCAAACACAAGTGCAAGGACAGGTAAATGAACAAGGACAAAGTAATCTTACAAGAGAACAAACATTTGGCGAAAGAGGACAAAGTGTGCCATATGAACAAGTGTATCATTCTTATCGAAACAATGCATTAAGAGATATTGAAAATACAGATGTCCCCTATGGCATGAGAGAATTAGTGTCTGAATATTTTTCTACTTTAGAACAATAGCACATTTTTTGATGCTTTCTTGAAGGAAAACTTAGCAAAAAATTTTGATGATAGTTTATACAACTAAAACAAAATTTTTTGCTAAAGGATAATAAAACACTATCAAAAAAGTTCATTCCTATTCTGTTTGTAAAAGATACAGCTTGTCAAAAAGCTTTGAGTGCTAGCCCTCAAACGTCTCAAAGAACCTTAATGCGAAACTAACGTTTCGCTAAAAAGACTGATTTAATAAGGAAAAACGCTAGTTTTTCCATAAAAGTTGGTGGGTGTGAGGGAAACTCACAAAAAAGACTTTATTGACAGGCTAAAAGATAGCGTTTTTGGTCAAATTTTCTTTTCCTTTATCTTTTTGATGGTAAATATCGCAAAAAAGGAGTGTGAATTATGCGTTTCTTTCAACCACTCGGATTTTTAGCATTAGCAGGAATTCCTATCATTATTCTTATGTATTTATTAAAACAAAAATACAAAGAGCAAGAAGTATCCAGCCTATTTTTATGGAAAAAAGCAGAAAGTTTTAGTATGGCACAGCAACCGTTTCAAAAATTAAAAAAGAATTTATTAATGTTATTGCAAATAGCAACTGTTTTTTTACTAGCTTTTGGACTTGCAAATCCTTATATTATGGGAGGAAGTGAAAGCAGTCATACAGTCTTTGGTATTGACTGCTCTTTAAGTATGCAAGCAAAGGACGGAGCTGAAGGTAAAAGTCGCTTAGAAGAAGCAAAAAACCAGATAAAATATCAAATAGAGCAAGCAGCACCGAATGCCATTTTTAGTATCGTACTTTTACAAGATACTCCCATTATTATAAGCAACAATAGCACAGACAAAAGGACTTTATTAAAAGAAATTGAAAAAATAAAGGCAACAAATGGTGGAGTAAATTGGGAAAATAGTAAAGAATTGCTTCAACTAGCTGGTGCAGAAAACGGACAAATCTCTATTTTTACAGACCAATATCAGCCTATCTTTGAAAATATAGAGCAAAATATTATCGGAAAGAATAGCCAAAATACAGCCATTACCCTACTTTCTCACAGTCAAGGAGAAAATGGTTGGCAAGCGTTAGTAAAGGTTTCACATTTTGGAGAAACGGAAGTTTCAAAAACAGTCAATCTTTTTTGTGATGGAAAAGCATTTGACAGAAAAGAAATCACCATAGAGGGAGGAAAAAATAAGGATGTTATATTTACAGGAATCCCACAGGAAACAAATGCATTGACTGCAACTTTAACACCAGAAGATATTTTAACAGCAGATGATAGAGCATATGATGGTTCTTTTTCCCAAACAAAAAAGAAAGTATTATTAATTTCCAATCAAAATATATTTTTAGAAAAAGTATATCGTCTTTTACCAGAAGTCGAATTATATAAAACAGATACCGAACACATAGAACAATTAAAAGGCTATTCTCTTTATATTTTTGATGGAATCATACCAGAAACATTACCAGAAGATGGATTTTACATATTTTGGAATCTTCCAAATACTAATAAAATATTACCCTTGGGCGCACAAAAGCAAATTACAGAGCAAGTAACAACACAAGGATATGGCAATTTAACCTTTGCAGAAACTCTAACATTTGACCTTGAAAAAGCAAATTCATTTGTTGTGCCAACATGGGCAGCGCCTATTTTAGAAGCAGGTGGAGAAACCATTGCCATTGCAGGAGAACAAAACGGTAAAAAAATGGCGATTTTTGCCTTTGATATTCATGATAGTGATTTCGCTTTGCAAAAAGAATTTCCTATTTTTATTTATAATTTACAAAATTGGTTTTTTGAACAAAGTGGACAAAAATCTTTAGAATCTATTGAATCCGGACAGGCATTAGAAATTTCACTTTTACCAGAAACAAAAGAAGCTTTTGTTCTTTTTCCAAGCGGAAACAAGGTAAAAATTGCACCACCATTTCCACCAACACTTTTTACTAATACAGAACAGACAGGCATTTATACACTGATACAAAAAAATGAAACAGAAGAAACTACAAATACATTTGCTGTCAATGCAAAAACAACCGGAGAATCTGATTTACAACAACAGCAAATAGAAACTACACAACAAACAGTGCAACCAAAAAAGGTTATCAAAATAGGAAAAAGTATACAAAATTTTGTTATTTTATTTTTACTTTTGTTATTGCTTTTGGAATGGAAGGTGAATTGTAATGAACATTGAAATGATAAATCCTTTTTGGCTTTTTCTTTTTCCTATTGTTGTAGGAGTCTTTTATGGGATAGCCAAAAATAAAATTCATTCTACCTTTCGCCGTAACTTTTTTATTTTTATCAGAAGCATTGTTTCTTTGCTACTAATATTGGCTCTATGTGGTGTTACAATACAAAAAACATCAGAAAGAGTAACTACTATATTTGCTGTTGACTTATCAGACAGTACCAAACAAGCGCAAGAAAGTGTAAAAACTTTTTTAAAACAGGCAGAAAATGCACGGACAGAAAAGGATGATATTGGATTATTATGTTTTGGAGAAGATGCTGTTTTAGAACAATCTCCAATGAATCATGTCCCTTTTCCTCAAACTTTTTTATCTTATGTACAAAAAAATGCCACAAATATTAGTAATGTTTTAAATTTAGCTGCTTCTATCATACCAGAAAACACCAGAAAAAGAATTGTGCTACTTTCTGATGGCATAGAAACGGCTGGCGATGCGCTTGCTCAATCAAAATTATTACAAGCACAAAATATTGCAGTAGATGTTTTTCCTCTCTCTGCAGAAGAACAACCAGAAATACAACTTTCTGCTTTACAAATTTCTAATTTTATCAATAAAAATACAGAATATGATATTACATTGCAAATCAGCAGTAATATAGATACCAATGCAACGATAAAATTGTTTAAAGGAAATACTTTAATTGCTAATGAACAAGTTACAGTATCAAAAGGGGAAAGTAATATTGTATTTTCTGATAAAACAGAAAATGGTGGAAGTATCATTTACAGAGCAGAATTGACAGCAGAACAAGATACCCTTTCTCAAAATAATAAGGCATATGCTTATTGCTATATTACCGATGTTGCACAAATCTTATTAATTGAACAAAACCAAAGCGGTACTGTATGGGAAGATTTTTTACAAAATAGTCAAGCAGCAGTTACAAAAATCTCTATAGAAAACGCACCTGTTACAGTGGAGCAACTGAATCATTATGATGGTGTTATATTGTCTGACGTTTCTGTAGATGCTATGCCAAACGGTTTTTTAAATGCAATGGAAAGTTATGTTAAAACAACAGGAGGCGGCTTACTTGTAACAGGAGGAGAAAACTCTTTTGCACTAGGAGGATATTACAAAACAAAACTAGAGGAAATTTTACCAGTAGAAATGGAATTAAAAACAGAAGGAGAAAATAATAGCCTAGGAATGATAATGGTAATTGACCGTTCCGGCAGCATGGAAGGCGGAAACTATGGTGCTTCTAAAATTGAAATGGCAAAAGAAGCCTGTATCCGAAGTTTAAATACTTTTATGCCCGGTGATTGTCTTGGTGTTATAGCTTTTGATGATATTGCAGAATGGGCAGTTCCTTTCCAAACAGTACAAGATAATATTGACGAAATTCGCATGGGAATTGGAAGCATACAACCCGGTGGTGGTACTAGTATTTTACCAGGACTTTATGAAGCATATGAGGCTTTAAAAAATGCAAATACAAAACAAAAACATATTATTCTTTTAACAGATGGAGAGGCAGAAAAATCTGGCTATGACAGTATTTTAGAAAACATGAATCAAAGTGGTATTACTTTATCAACCGTTGCTGTGGGTACAGGTGCAGATGCTTCTTTGCTTCGAAGATTAGCAGAACAAGGGAACGGAAGATATTATTTTACCAGTGAATTTAGCGACTTACCTGAAATTTTTGCAAAAGAAACCTTACTTGCAGGAAAAGAATATCTAAATAATCGTAATTTTTATCCGAAACAAAAAAATGCTTCCGCGATTATGGCTGATATTAACAGCATTCCCTCCTTAAAGGGATATGTTGGTACAACAGCAAAACCAAGAGCAGATGTTGTTCTGGAAAGTGATAAGCAAGAACCAATTCTTGCCACATGGCAGTATGGTTTAGGCAGAACAGCTGTCTGGACCAGTGACGTTTTTGGAAAATGGAGTCAAAATTGGTTAGAAACACAACAGGGCAGACAAATTTTACAAAATAGTATTTCTTGGATTATGAAAAAGCAAAATGAAAAAGAAGTCCATGCAACAGCAGAAATAGAAGGAGAAAAAAGCCTTTTAACCATCAATATGGCATATGATGAAAGTATTGCAGAAGTAAAAGGAACTGTTGTCTCTAGCACAAACAAAACTTATGATGTTATATTGAATAGAATATCACCTAATGTTTATACAGGTAATATTGATACAACAGAAGAAGGTGGATACATTTTAAACTTGCAAATGACAACAACAGAAGGAAAAACAGATACTATCAATACTGGTTTTTCTATTGCCTATCCCAAAGAATATGATAGAAGAAACTGGGGAAAAGGAGATACTCTTTTAAATCGAATGGCAGAGGTAACAAATGGTCGTATTTTAACCAACGGTACAGATGTATTTACAGAAAAACCCCAAGCGGTAACAGATACACAAAATTTAACAACCTTCTTTTTAATATTAGCTTTGCTTACATTTTTATTAGATGTATTTTTCCGAAGATTTTCTGTTGTAACGCAACGACTAGAAAATGCACTTATGGGACTAAAAAAAGAAAAGAAAGAGAAGAAAAAGCAGTTCGAGCAAGAAATGAGCAAAGCGAAAAAAAGACAGCAAAAAGTTGATAAAAAAGAAAAAACAGAACAAAATACAGAAGAAACACAAAATAATGCAGCCAAACTTGCAGCAGCAAAGAAAAAAAGAAAACGATAAGAGTTTGTGCATTTCCCAAAGCTACAAACTCTTTGAAAAAAGCTTGAACAAAACTTCTCTTTTTTCAATAAAGATAAGAGGAGTTTTTGTTTCATTATTTTTTGTTGTCATTCTTCTAAAACTTTTGTTCTGCATCTATAAACCTAAACTAAAGTTTTTTGCTAGGCTTTCTTTTATGCAAAAACTAACATTTTTGTTGTTGCGAATAGAATTATATAAATGTTTTTTGATTGCCTTTGATTGTCGTTTTTCTAAAGTTTTTGTTCTACATTTGTGAACCTAAGTTAAAGTTCTTTGCTACGCTTTCTTTCAAGAAAGCGTATATCGTTATAATAATTGACAGATTTGTAAAGAAAATTTAACAGATTTGACACCATATTTCAACATTGCTTCGTTATGATATACTATATTGTTGTCTGAAAATATGTTTGATATTTAATATATTTTCAATAAAAGTGTAAAGATAGAAAGAAAGGGGGAAGCCAACTGTGTCGCAACAACGTAATCACCATCATAATAATTCTAATCACTATCATGACACACCAAAAAAACCGCAAAAAAGAACGGCAAAAAGAAAAAAGGCAAAGCAAAAAGCTTTTATTGTTGGCATATTAACAGTTGGTATCATCACGGGAGGAAGTGTATTTGCTTATGGGCAATACATAAAAAACAAAATGGAGGAAGTTGTAAATATTGATACCATTTACAATGGTATTACGGTAAATGGGGCAGATGTTTCTGGCATGACAAAAGAAGAAGCATTACAATCTTTACAACAAGAAACAGACCAACATCTAGGTAGCCAAAAAATTACTATCCAACAAGAAGATAAAAGTTGGGAAATCGCATTTTCGGATTTAGACGTAAAATATGATGTAGAAGCTTCTGTCAACGAAGCATGGGAACAAGGTAGAACAGGAGAATTAAAAGAAAGATATGATGTTGTAACAAAGCTTGCAGAAAATAAATTAGAAATTCCTATTTCCTATACTTATGACAAGCAAAAGGTAAAAGAAAAATTGGAAGAAATTGCAGTAGAATTTAATGTAGAAGCAAAAGACAGTACCATGACACGTAAAAATGGTGCATTTCAAATTACAGATGAACAAAAAGGCTATGCCATGGATGTTGACCAAACAATACCTAAAGTGGAGCAGATGTTAGAACAGAATACAGGTGGCATTGTAGAACCTGAAATTACCGTAACAGAACCAAAAGTAACAAAAGCAGACAATGAAAAAGTAACAGATTTGATAGGCACTTACAACACAAGCTATTCTGCAAATGCAGCGGGAAGAAATGAAAACTTGCGTGTAGGTTGTGCCAATATAGATGGTACTGTAATCGCGCCTGGTGATGTCTTTTCCATGAATGTTGGTTTAGGACCTCAAACTTATGCTAATGGTTATAAAGATGCTGGTGTCTATGTGAATGGAAAAGTGGAGCAGGGGGTTGCAGGTGGCGTTTGTCAAGTAACCTCAACATTATACAATGCAGTGATACTAGCAGAACTGGAAGTTGTTGAAAGATACCCTCATTCTATGACAGTTGGTTATGTTCCATTGGGTAGAGATGCGGCAGTTGCAGGGGATTATAAAGACCTAAAATTTAAAAATAATACAGAATATCCTATTTATATAGAAGCTTATGCAAGAGATGGTAAAGTTGTATGTAACCTTTATGGGCATGAAATTCATAACGCTGGACGGAAAGTTGATTTTGAAATGGTTTTTGAAGGCACCATTCCAAAACCAGCAGAAAAAATTACAAAAGATGCCTCAAAACCAGAAGGCTATCGTCAAGTAACTTACAGTGGAAAAACGGGTAGTAAAGTCAGCACTTATAAAATTGTTACAGAAAATGGAAAACAAGTTAGTAAAGATTGGTTTTCTAGTTCTACCTATCGCGCAACCGCAGATGAAGTAACAATTGGTACCAAAAAAGCAGAAGCACCTGCACCTGTACAGCAAGCACCAGCAGAAGAAAAACCAGTAACAGAAACACCAGCAGAAACACCTACAGAAGCACCTACAGACAATGTAGACAATCAAGCAGTTGATAGTGAACCGATTGGTGCAGAATAAAAAAGTGGACTAACTTATATGATACACTTTTCAGTCTGTTAATAAAGTCAAAACCTACCAATCTTTTCACAAAAAAGTTGGACAAAAAACTTTTCTGGAAAAATTAACATTTTTCCTTGTAAAATCAATTTTTTTAAGAAAACATGGTTTCGCTTAAGCTTTTTGAAAGGCTTGCAGGTGTTTGAGAATGGAGTGTTTTTTGACAAGCCGAAAAGTGTATCGACTTATACGATACACTTTTCTATTTTATTTATAAGTTTAGAAAGAAGGGAAAAAGAAAAATGTTACAATGTTTCATCGTAGCTTTGGGAGGTGGCATAGGTGCAATCTTCCGTTATCTATTGGGTAAAATTAACTTACCATTGGAAACATCATTCCCTATTGTGACACTGTGTATTAACTTTATTGGTGCATTTGTGATAGGGCTTGTCGTAAGTGGCACAATCAAGTATACTATATCAGAAAATAGTATCTTATTTTTAAAAACAGGATTGTGTGGAGGATTTACTACATTTTCTACATTTTCACTAGAAAGCATAACCTTACTTGAACAAAAAAATACTGCTATAGCATTTTGCTATGTGATAAGTAGTGTTTTACTTTGTATGATAGGGGTATGGCTAGGAAAAAAAGTATTATCATAAGGAGGAATAGAATGGAAATTGGAAAAGTACCACCAGAAACACTGAATCGTATTGTTTTAAATCCCATTAATCATTTTGCTGTAAAAAGGGATGATGTTTTTTTAAGACCCAAAACAGGGGAAGATTGTTCCGCGGTAATCTTTGGAGAGGAACTTTGTGTGTTATCCGCAGACCCTATTACAGGAGCAGAGCAGGATATGGGCTATATTGCTGTGCATATTAATTGCAATGATATTGTTTCTAGTGGAGCAGAACCGATTGGTATTCTTTTAACAATATTACTTCCAGAAGGAAGTTCAGAAAAAATATTGTCTGACATTATGGAAGGGGCATATGAAGCAGCAAAAGAAATTGGTATTGAAATATTAGGTGGTCATACAGAAGTAACAGCAGTTGTCAATAAACCTGTAATTTCTGCCGCAGTTATAGGAAGAACGGATAAACATAATTTTATTGCAACTGGTGGCGCAAAAGTTGGACAAGATGTAATTATGACAAAATGGGCAGGTTTAGAAGGAACTGTAATTCTTGCCAAAGAATATGAAGCAATATTATCTGATAAAATAGAGCAGCATTTACTAGAAAAAGCGAAATCTATGAGAGGCTTTTTATCTGTTATAAAAGAATCTATCATTGCAAAACATATGGGAGCAACTGCTTTGCATGATGTAACAGAAGGTGGTATATTAGGTGCAGTATGGGAAGTAGCAGAATGTTCTAACACAGGTATTTTGATAGATTTGGACAAAATACCTGTTAAAGAAGAAACAAAAGCTATTTGTCAAGCAGGGCAAATTAGCCCTTATGAATTAATCTCCAGCGGAAGTATGATTATCACTACATTTGAAGGTGAAAAACTTGTAAGTATGTTAAAAGAAAAAGGTATTGAAAGTGCTATTATTGGAAAAATTACAGAAAAGGAAAGACAAATCATCAAAGATGGACATATTTTACCATTAAATCAGCCTAAAAGTGATGCTTTATATGCAGTACAATTTGAATCATAAAAAAAGAACCTAAATCCTTTTTCAAGTTCTTAGTTTGTCAAAAAATCTTAGAACACTGTTCCCATTTTGTTTCAGTTGGTGCAAAGTGAAGCATTCGCTTGCACTTCTAAACTCTTGTTTCTTTTTTGAAAAAAGAGATTTTACAAGGAAAAACATTAATTTTCTATAAAAGGTTACAGGTGTGAATAGAGTCCATAAAAAAGAGTTTTTGACAGACTAAGAACTTAAATTTTCTTTTAAGTTCTTTTTATTTGTTTCAAAAAGATAAATTTTTCACAAATTTGTAATTTTGTTTAGTCAATTTCCTTTCTTTTTTCTGATTTTATCCTTTTCTCTAAAATAGTGAAAAATAAAAAAATAATATGTTTTCTACTATACTATCTAAAATAACAGCATTATGCACCATCTTTAAAATATATTCCTAAATATTTTTTGTGATTTTGATATTTTTCTATTGCTTTTTCTAAGATTTAATTGTATAATATCTATAGCGTCAGTAAGAATGTTGAAAAAATAACATGCTTCTGTAATTTGTAGTAATAATGAAATAAAATACAATAAAACAAATGTCATTATATTTTGAAAGGATTGATTTGCAATGAGAAATTTTATCGCAAAACATGTTGAAGAAATGCCACCATCTGGAATTAGAAAATTTTTTGATGTTGCCGCTACGATGGAAGATGTTGTTTCTTTAGGTGTTGGTGAACCTGATTTTAAAACTCCTGAACATGTTAGACAAGCAGCTATTGATTCCTTAAAAGAAGGTAAAACAAGATATTCTTCTAATCAAGGTATGCCTGAATTAAGAAAAGTAATTTCTGATTATCTTGACAGAAGATTCCATACAAAATATGACCCTGCTGACCAGATTCTTTGTACTATCGGTGCTTCTGAAGCAATTGATATTGCACTTAGAACTATTATTGAACCAGGTGATGAAATTCTTGTTGTAGAACCTTCTTACGTTTCTTACAAACCAAGCATTACCTTACAAGGTGGTGTACCTGTTGTTTTAACAACAAAAGTAGAAAATGAATTTAGATTAACTCCTGAAGAATTAGAATCTGCAATTACACCAAAAACAAAAGCATTAATTTTCCCATATCCAAATAACCCAACTGGTGGTATTATGGAAAAAGCAGACTTAGAAAAAATCGCTCCTGTTTTAATCAAACATGATATTCTTGTTATCAGCGATGAAATCTATGCAGAACTTACTTATGGTGGATTAGACCATGTTTCTATTGCTTCTATCCCAGGAATGTATGAAAGAACTATCGTTTTAAACGGTTTTGCAAAATCTTTTGCTATGACTGGCTGGAGACTTGGTTATGCAGCAGGTCCTAAAGATTTAATTCTTGCTATGAACAAAGTACATGCATATGTTATTATGTGTGCTCCTACAATGAGCCAATATGCAGGTATTGAAGCATTAAAAGACCCTGTACAATGTGATAAAGATGTAGCAGAAATGAGAGCATCTTATGATGAAAGAAGAAAATATTTAATCAGTGAATTTAATAGATTAGGTATGACTTGCTTTGAACCAAAAGGAGCATTCTATGTATTCCCGTCTATTCAGTTGACAGGATTAACTTCTGCTGAATTCTGCGACAAAATGTTGTTTGAAGGTAAAGTAGCCGTTGTTCCAGGTACTGCTTTTGGTGATTGTGGAGAAGGATTTATTAGAATCTCTTATGCTTATTCTATGGATGAATTAAAATTTGCAATCGGCAAAATTGAAGCATTCTTAAAACAAATTGGAAAATTATAATGATTCATTTCTTTTCATAACTTCTCTATATTAAAAAGGACATACTAAAAAGTATGTCCTTTTGTCTGTCAATAAAGTCTTTTTTGTGAGTTTTACCCACACCCACCAACTTTTTAAAAAAAGTTGGACAAAAAACTTTCATGGAAAAACTAACGTTTTTCCTTATAAAATCAATCTTTTTAGCGAAATACTAGTTTCATATTAAGATTCTTTGAGGAGTTTGAGGGCTAACTCTCAAGATTTTTTGACAAGCTAAGCTTTCTCTTAAGAAAGTATCTAAAAATCTTGTCAAAAAATAGGTTTTTATGGTATGATATACGATATAAATATCGTAACAACTAGGAGGATATTTTGTGAGCAGAGAAAATGGAGAAGGAAAAAATAAATTTTACAAACAATCCATCAACCAAAATAGACAGCCAATGAATAGGCAACCACCCCCACGAAATATAGAATATTATCAAGGTGGTAGAAGGCAAGATAACCGGAAAATACAAAAACAGATTCCAATGGGAGCAAACAAAGTACATAAACAGCAAAGAGATATTCATAGACAGTATCAACAAGCACAACCTATTCAACAAAACATCCCATATCAGCAGGTGCCACTCATGGGCACAAGAACACAAAGAAAACAAAAACAACATAGATTAAGAAAAATATTTATAAGAACATTTTTAGTTGTTTTTATATTATTATTTTTAGGTGCGGGTGGGGCATTTGCAGCATTTAAATATTATACAAAAGATATGAAACGGGAAACTGTAGATGAAACTGTATTAAGTATCAACACAGAAAAGCAAGTAAAATCTGTTGAAATGAAAATTAAAAATATTGCTGTCTTTGGTGTAGACTCCAGAAATGGAGAAAATACTGGAAATTCTGATGCAATTATGATTGTTTCTATTGATGGTAATAGAGGAAAGGTAAAAATGGTTTCTATTGCAAGAGACACTTATGTCAATTTACCCCAATATGGAAAAACAAAAATTACACATGCTTATTCCTATGGAGGACCAGAACTTGCTATTGCTACCTTAAACGAAAATTTTGGTATGGATATTACAGATTATATCACTGTTAATTTTGAGCAATTAGCAGAAATTATAGAGGAAATGGGTGGCATTGATGTTGAAATCAATGAGGGAGAAAGACAAGAAATGAATAAATATGTTGCACCAGGTGTGGAAAAAGTACAGGAAACCGGTATGGTGCATCTGAATGGGGAACAAGCTGTTAGCTATTCCAGAATCAGAAAAAATGATAATGATGACATGAGAACAGGCAGACAAAGAAAAGTTATGATGTGTTTATTTGAAAAGGCAAAAGATATCAGTCCTTTACAATATCCCTCTTACATTAAAACGATGATGCCCATGATGGAAACTTCTATGACTGATTCTGAAATATTACAATTAGCACCAGTTGCTATGAACAAAAATTTAATGTTAGAGCAGGATAGTTTCCCCAATGATTATATTGAAACAGATGGTTATAAGACAAAAACAGAGGTAGAAGGTGTAGAGTTATGGGTATATCACTATGACGTGGAACAAGCTGGAGATATGCTCCATAAATTTATCTATGATGATATTCCATTTGACCAACAAAACACTTCTTCCAATGAATAGGACAAAAAGAATAAGATTTCTGAACAATGCACTATTTTTGTTGAAAGAAAAAGAATTTTTATATTGTCCTCAAAAAAAGACTTCATTTTTATAGAAAACATATTGACAAATACCATAAAAAAAGTATAATGAATATCATTAGAATAAAAAGGCGAAGAAAAGAAGAGTACGCTTTGAAAAAATCAACAGAGAGTCCTGCTAAGCTGAAAAAGGATGATTTAGAAAAAGCAGAACATGGTCTTGGAGCTGCATACCGAAAACACAGTAGGCTATGACGGGAACGCCCGTAACAGCGTTAGAGTGTCAGTGATAAACTCGCACTTGATAAGGCACATACCGTGAGGTATGGGTAAAATAGGGTGGTAACGCGAAGAAATAATCTCTCGTCCCTATGGAATGTTTTCCTAGGGAGAGAGTTTTTTTATGGATTAAATTTGGGAGAATAAAAAATGATATTGTACCGACCTGTTGGAACAAAAGAATTACAATTAATCAAAGAAAGTGGATATACAAGATACCCACCACGATTACCAGAACAACCAATTTTTTATCCTGTATTAAATGAAACATATGCAACAGAAATTGCAGTATGGAATGCAAAATATAATGATGACCATAAGGGGTATGTAACAAAATTTAAAATTGATGATGAATATTTTTTACATTTTGAGGTTCATACAGTTGGAGCTTCTTATCAACAAGAGCTATGGGTTTTAACCCAAGTAATGGATAAATTTCAGCAACATATGATTGGAAAAATACAGGTGATTCGTAAAATTTATAAAACAGAGACCTAGGATTGTTTGAGGTGGAATATGGAACAGGAAAACGTAATTATTGAACTAAAAGAAATGAGTAAATCTTTTAAAGTCAAAAATGGTGTTGTTCATGCACTGGACAAAATTGATTTAAAAATTAATCGAGGGGAAATTTTTGGAATCATTGGTATGAGTGGTGCAGGAAAAAGTACACTCGTAAGATGTATTAATTTGCTCGAAAGACCTACAGAAGGACAGGTATTATTTGATGGGCAAGATTTAACGGTATTAAAACCATCACAATTAAGGCAGGCAAGGCGTTCCATGGGAATGATATTCCAACAATTTAACTTGTTGATGCAAAAAACTGCCTTAGAAAATGTTTGCTTTCCGCTTGAAATTTCAGGTGTAAAAAAAGAGGAAGCTCGCAAAAGAGCAGAGGAACTTTTAGAAATTGTTGGGCTAGAAGAAAGAAAAAATTCTTATCCTGCACAACTTTCTGGTGGACAAAAGCAAAGGGTTGCGATTGCAAGAGCATTAACAACCAACCCCAAAGTGTTACTTTGTGATGAAGCAACCAGTGCCCTAGACCCTAACACAACCAGAAGTATTTTAAAATTACTAAAAGATATTAATAAAAGATTAGGAATTACTGTTGTTGTCATTACACATGAGATGAGTGTTATTGAAGAAATTTGTCAAAGAGTTGCCATTATCGACAGCAGTAAAATTGCAGAAATTGGAACCGTCGAAAAAATATTCACTGCGCCAAAATCCAGCATCGGAAAACAACTTGTATACAGTGAAAGTAAACCAAAAACACAGTTTGATGATACCAATAAACAATATTGTAGAATTGTATTTGAAGGAGAAACCTCTTTTAAGCCAATTTTAGCAAATATGATTTTAGAATGTCAGGGAGTTGTTAATATTATGTATGCAAACACGAGAAATATTGACGGGCAAGCATATGGACAGTTAATTGTACAACTTCCTCCAGATGAACGTACCGCAAAAAAAATGATTGCTTATTTAGAAACACAAAATGTAAAATTTGAACAACTCACAGAATTGATATAAAATAAGAAAGGAGGAATATACTATGTTTAAAGAAGGTATGTTACAAATGCTTGGTGTAGGGATATATGAATCCTTATATATGACGTTGGTTTCTACTTTAATGTCTTATGTGATAGGGCTTCCTTTAGGATTAGCACTTGTAGCAACAGACAAAGAGGGAATTTATCCAATGATATGGTTAAATAAATTACTTGGTTTTATTGTAAACGTATTGCGTTCGATTCCATTTTTGATATTGTTGATAGCAGTTATGCCAGTCACAAGATTTATTGCAGGTACTACCTTAGGCTCAAAGGCTACCATTGTACCTTTAGTAATTGCTGCTGGTCCTTTTATTGCACGTATGGTGGAATCTTCTTTAAAAGAAGTGGATAGAGGTGTCATTGAAGCAGCAGAATCCATGGGAGCTTCTCCTTTTCAAATTATGTTTAAAGTGCTTTTACCAGAGGCAAAACCTTCTCTTTTGATAGGTGCTGCTATCTCTGTTACAACAATATTAGGCTATTCTGCTATGGCAGGAATTGTAGGCGGTGGTGGTTTAGGCGCTATCGCTATGAATTATGGTTATTACAGATATCAAGAAGATATTATGTTTATAACAGTCATCCTTCTTGTTGTAATTGTACAGATTATGCAGGAAGTTGGCATGAAAATCGCGACAGCAAGCGACAAAAGATTATAAAAATTTAAGGGAGGAAACAAGAAATGAAAAAAAGAGTATTCGCGTTATTATTGGGAACTGTATTAGCAGTAGGAGCATTTGCAGGTTGTGGCAGCACACCAGCTGATTCTACACCAACAGATGACCAACAAACAACAGATGACCAACAACAAGCCGAAGAAAAAACACAAGGAGATACTGTAACCATTAAAGTAGGCGCATCTCCAGCACCCCATGCTGAAATATTGGCACAAGCAAAAGAAGCTTTAGCAGCAGAAGGTATTGATATGCAAGTAATTGAATTTTCAGACTATGTGCAGCCAAACACAGCGCTAGAAAGCGGCGAATTAGATGCAAACTATTTCCAACATGAACCCTACTTAATTTCTTTTAATGAAGAAAAGGGAACACATTTAATATCTATGGGTAATATTCATTATGAACCAATGGGAATTTATGGTGGAAAAACAACTTCTTTAACAGAAGTACCAGACGGTGCAAAGGTCGCTGTACCAAATGATACTACAAATGAAGCAAGAGCATTGCTTTTATTGGAAGCAAATGGCCTTTTAAAAATCAATGCAGATGCTGGAATTAAAGCAACAAAATTAGATATTTTAGAAAACCCTCACAATTTAGATATTATTGAAGTAGAAGCAGCACAATTACCACGTTCTTTACAAGATGTTGATTTAGCGGTTATCAATGGAAACTATGCTGTAGGTGCAGGTTTAAGTGTAAATGATGCCTTAGCAAAAGAAGAAAAAGACTCTCTCGGTGCACAAACTTATCCTAACATTATTGCAGTAAAAGAAGGTAGTGAGTCCAGACCAGAATTACAAAAATTAGTAGAAACTTTAAGAAGCGATGAAACAAAAGACTTTATTGCTGAAAAATATCAAGGTGCAGTCGAAACAATCGAATAAAAAAATTTTTAAAAAACCTTGAGGATAACATTCTCAAGGTTTTTTTCTAAGGTGGGAGTGTAAAATAAAGTGTGTAAGTTAGAAATACAGCAAATCTAACTGCGCAC
>CAJTZO010000019.1 GCA_910583755.1 uncultured Clostridia bacterium | reverse complement strand
TTCATTTTTATATCTGTAGTATTCTCTTATTCACTTATTTGAATACATAACCCAAAAAAGAAAAAATATTATTCTTTTTGGACAGTGTTTTGCTTTTTTCGTTTTTTAGTTCTCTTTTTATTCTTTTTTGTTTTTATTTTATATTTTGTAATTTCATTTCTTGTCGTATTTGTTTTTTTGTTCTCATAAATTCCCTCCTTTGAAAGAACAGAATACAGATTATTTGTACTGTATGGACGGGTTCGAGGGTAAAGTATTTGAGAACGAATGATATTCCATAATATCTTTTCCATAGGCAAACCATCTTTTTCATACATGGCAATAAAGAAAAATGGTAACATTACTGCTACCATACACAATACTGCTGTTTCATTACCGATTGCTTTTTTGGAACAAAAATATAATGGTATTCCTATCACTGCCGCCATACTAAAGCACACTAATTGTCTTTTGGTTAAATTGAATGCTATTTTTGTTTTTACTTTGTCTAAATCTTTTGGTACAGATACAAAAGGCATAGTTATCTCGCTTCCTCTCTTTTGACATTATTTTTTTGATTTTCTTTTTGTGCTTGTTTTTTTGCATTTTTCTGTGTATTCTGCTGTAACTGCTGTTGAATAGAAGGCTTTTTTATGTTCTGGAGCGAGGGTGATACTGTTTCTTTTTCAGAGAGTGTTAAGTAAATAATGAAGGAAAGGAAAAAGAAGAATTACAATGAAACTTAGCAAAAAGAGCCATGGTGAAATCTGCCATTTCTAAAGAGCGAGATACAACACATGTTTTTCTTCTAAATCGTGCAAACCAATATCTTTGACGAGAGTTATTTCTTTCAATAGAATGTGTATACTTTTTATTTTGTAGCAACAGTTCTTTTGGGATAATTTCTGCATATGCTTTCCAAATTACTTACTTGTTCCCACGGGATAAAAGGTAACAAGTAAGTAAAATCTACCTCCGCATATATTATGTATTATATTGTCGTTTCATCTGTAATATAAATTCTTATATTCCACTTTTTTAATCTTTGGAGTAATTTTTTAAGTGTATTGGCATCACGATTGCCGCATTCCTAGTCAATGAGTTGCCCTGTATCAACACAATATGCTTTCCATATCCAAAGCTTGTTTTTTTTTAATTTAAAAAGTGCCACATTTCATCTAATTGTATTACTACAGCTTATGAAGAAGGCTGTGGTTTTTCATAATTTTCTAGTGCAAATTTTCTTACCCAACTTAGTACACTTTGCTGAAGTATGAAGTAAGCAAGCAATCGCTCTTAAGGATAATCCATTAATATACAATAAACATGCAGTTAATTTTGTTTGTTCATTAAACCCCTTTTGTAAAGTTGGAACAAACTGATACCCACAATTTTTACATTCCATACCAATAACATCTCCTTTGCTATTAGTATGTCCTCATTCATCAATTTAATAACACCCTCAAAAAATTTATATTACAGTATTGTAATTCTCCTTTTTCCTTTCCCTCATTATTTACCTAACACCCCAATATTCAAGTAGGAGGAAGCTTATGAAAATAGGATTGATAGATATAGATGAACATCATCTCCTATATGCTTTTGAAAAAGAATTGTATTTTTTCTTATGCTATAATTACTACAAACGATAACAAGAATTTAGTCAACTTTCCTAAAAATAAAAAAAAGCCCGACTGCAACAAGCTATCAGTCAGGTATATAGAATAATTTTTATTATAAATTAAGCATGTTCCAGCACTTTATCAATCTCTGCAATCAAACGTTTTTTGATAGGTGGCTTTAGCAAATATCCTGCTGGTTTTAACTTTAAAACTGCTTCAATATGTTCTCGGTCATTGACAGCTGTCAGAAAAATAACAGGAATATCCTTCATATCCTTATCTGCACGTATCATTTCCAATGTCATTCTGCCATCGCAGATAGGCATTTCATAATCTAACAAAATCAAATCGGGACGTTTTTTTCCAATAGAAGTCATTGCTTGCGCCCCAGATATTGCAATAGCCACTTCATAGTATTCCTCTAGCATGACCTTTATTGTCCGCAGTGCTGTACCATTATCGTCTACTACTAAAATTCTTTTCTTTTCTTTTTTTTCTTCTGCAATTTCTTGTTTTGCTTCTTTTTCGTCCCCTGAAAGACGTCGAAATATCGCATCTATAATCATTGTATTTTCGATAGGACGGATTAAATTTTCAAACTGATTCTTTTCATAATATTTGGAAAATTTACTAGTTTGTTCTTTTGTACCAATCGTCAGCACGGGAATTTGTGCATATTGGTCTCTCAGCATACAAAAGATAGATGTATCTACATCATAGGCACCAATCAGACTGATTAAAACTAGGTCAGGGTGAACAATTTTTATCATCCCCTCCAAAATACTTGCATTTTCAGAGCAAAGCTGTACATAAAAATGCTGTAACAAAAACTGATTCATTTCTTTAAGGGCAGTGTTCAGCCTTCCAACTAACAAAATTTTTTTCATGATAATCCTCCATTCTCAGCCTACCAATTTATGTACAGGCATAATTTTTTACTGCTGTAACTGTTTCATCAATACTTCTATGCAGGCATCTGCTTGTGTTGCGTCCAGATTGGTCACTGCTTCCATCAGCTTTTTTAGATTTTGTTCTGCCTCCTCTGGGTATGCATAGGTTTGTAATTGCTCCATTATTTGGTCTGCTTTGTCAATCTCTAGCTCTTGCATATGAAACCGAAGCATTTCTAACAGTGCCAATAGGATAGAAATATCCTCTATTTGCAACCGAGCTGTGTCCCCTATGCCAAGCACCCCCTGCAACTTTTGACGATAACTGCGCCATTCTGCCAAAAAAATAGGTGTAACAGATACCATCGTTTCCATATCTCCCTTTTGGGATGCAGATTCTAGCAATCTGGCAACACCAGAAAGAGTTGTAATTCCTACTGTAGCCGCAAGGCTTTTCATTGCATGAACTTGAATCCGATACTGCTCCCTCTGTTCCGCTTCTGTTCTTTGTTCATACAACTGTTCCAAGCGGTCAGCAGCAGAATCAATCTGGGCATAAAATTCATTTAATGTATATTTCAGTAGCTTTTCATCTGGCAAATGCATCCATGCATACCGCCAATCCAAGCCGTCTACGGTAGGAAGTTCTTCTAAAAATGCGGCGGATGTATCGTCACATTCTTCTGGTTCTTCTGGGGATATGGGTTCTGTGAAAAGTGCTTCTGGTAACATTTTTTTTATCAAATGTTCTAGTTTTTCTGGTACAATCGGTTTTGACAGAAAATCATCAAACCCTTCTGACAGATATTGTTCTTTTGCTCCTGTAATGGCATTGGCTGTTAGTACAACAATCGGTGTATTCTGACAAGGAAAATCTTGCAATGCTCTGATACGATGCAATGTTTCCACCCCATCCATCTCTGGCATCATATGGTCTAAAAAAATCAAATCATAATGGTTGTTCTGCACCAGTTTCAAACATTGTGCGCCACTTTCCGCATCGGTTATCTGGATACAGGTTTGTTTCAGAAGGTTGCAAAAAACCCGACGATTTACCGCATTGTCATCTACCACTAATATCCTTGCATCTGGTGCACAGAACGTTGTTTTATAATGATAGTCTTGTGCCATTTGATGTACCCTGACATGAAAATCTCCTATCGGTGTATCATTAACAATTTTTTGTTTCAGTTCAAAAAAGAACTTTGAGCCTTTTCCATATACACTTTCCACTTGAAGCTTGCTTCCAAGCAGTGCAAGAAGCTGTATGGTAATGCTCATACCAAGACCAGTACCCTCAATATTGCGGTTTCTGTCTTCCTCAATCCGTTCAAACTCTGCCCAAAGCTTTGGCAAATCTTCCTCTTTGATTCCCATGCCGGTATCTTCTACTTCAAAGGTAAGCATTGCCACATCATTTGTTTGCGCACTTTTTACACGCAGCCATATCGTTCCTTCCTGTGTATATTTGACTGCATTTGTTAGTATATTGGTCAGCACCTGACGGATACGTACATCATCTCCATAGAGCTGACAAGGAATTTCCGAATCAACATGTACCTCAAATTTGATATTTTTATCTTTTGCTCTTTGTGTAGTCATATTTACTAAATCATGTATCAAACTACTGATATCATAGGTTACTGGTACCAGTTCCATTTTTCCTGACTCAATTTTTGAAAAATCTAAAATGTCATTAATTAACGATAATAATGTCTGTCCAGCTGTATAAATATCCATCGCATATTCTTTGATATTTGTTTCTTTTGATTCCCGCAGAATCATTTCATCCATCCCTAGTACAGCGTTGATAGGGGTACGAATTTCATGAGACATATGTGCCAAGAACTTTCCCTTAGATTCATTTGCAGCAAATGCTTCCTGTCGTGCCATATCCGCATCTTGTTTTGCAAGCGTAAGCTGCACATTCTGCTGCTCTATCAGTTTGATTTCTTCTGCCAAAAGCTGCGCCGTTTTTTCTACATTTTTTCGGTACTCCCGGGACAGTTGCAAAACATGAGCAGCAGCCATGATAATACTAAAAGCAGTCATACTGTACTGATACAGGATATGACGATTTATGTTTCCAGAAACAATATTTAAGATACTACCAAAAAACAGGATGCAAACTGCACCACCAACCAGCAGCGTTTGCTGGTATCTATGCTTGCAATAGAATTGCCATAACCCTATCAAGGGGACAGCACAAGCAATACCTATTGTCATGGCTGGAAGCAAAACCATATCCGCAATAGATTTTACACCAAACATATCACATAGAAGTTGCAATAATACACTACACACGACAACTGCTTGTACTGCCATATAACGACGGGGATACATGGTGCACAAACTATATTCAAAATACATTACTAGAAACAAAGAAATCATTAGTGGAAAATATGCCTGCATAGTATATGCTTCTTGTATATTATAAAAGATGGCTAAGGTATCTGTTGCAATAAAACAGCTAACTCCTGCTGCAATACAAACAAGTCCTAAGTATAGCTCCCCTTTGGGTGCTTGCTGTGTATAGCGCCGAATCAGTTCTAGCAAAAACATCAAAAATGCGGTAAGAATAATGAGTAAACAACAACCCACATCTGTCACTCTGGTTCCCAATACATGAATCGTTACAGAATCCTGTGTGTCTAACTTCACATTGTCAAGCTTTGCTGCAACATTTGGGAAAGGGGATGTTTGTACAATCCATAGTGCAGCATTTTCGAGCTGATTGGGAATGCTTACAACATGCTCCTGTTCTCCCATTCTCTCCTTTCGTGTTCCATCTGGTTCAAATCCGTATTGATAAAGGAGTTCTCCCTCTAAAAAGATACATACCGCTGTATCTGTAGAGGTAAATTGTAGTGTCAAATCCATACTTTCTTCCAGAAGCATGGTCTGAAAAACAATGCTGTCATTGGGGTTACTTTTTCCTTGGTAGGGGAAAGACACTTTTTGCTCCATGCCTGCTGTAAATGCAGTACGAATCGCTTCTTGTATATCCTCATATGTTTGGAGTGATGCTCCCCGGTTCTCCAGTGAAACCATATACCAATCCCCGTTAAAATGGTATTGGATGGAATCTATAAATGAATTATTTGTTTCTTCTTTTTGAAACTGTTTTACCGATATGACCATAGATATCAATAATAATAGAAATGTAAACCATACGAATCTTCGCCATTTTTTCATATTTTTACCCTCATAGCATACATTTATGGCAAGTTAAAACAGAAGATGTGAATATTAACAGAATCTTTTTCTATTTCTTTGCATAAATATGTTATCTTATCTTATTTTTTGTCAATTTTCTATCGTATATTATAGCACTTCATAGATGGGATTGTCTAGTGTTGATAATGTTCCTTTTATCTTTGCTATTACTTCCTGTTGTTTTTCTAACAATACCAAAGAAAAAATGGTATCTAACAAAAGACAACAAAATCTAACAAAAAACACGAATGTATCATAGACTTTTTGAAGATTATCTATTATAATAAAAATGATAAATATTTTTCGGCTATTTTTGTTGAAAAATGATAAAAATTATTTTTAATGAGGAGAGGAGTCTTTTATAATGAAACTAAAATTGCGGGGGAAATTGATTTCAAGTATGGGTATTCTCATCTTTGTAGCTGTATTATTGATTTCGTCCCTGTCTTATTTATCCCTGCAAAGAGCATACGACAAAAATATTGAGGCCGAAAAGGAAAAACTAGACCAAATCATTCAAAGTCAAGTAGAGTGTATGATTGGTGTCCTACAAGCAGAATATGATAAATATCAGAACGGGGAAATTAGTAAAGATGAGGCAATGGAAAATGCCAAATACATCGTTCGCACCACTAGATACAATCATGGAACGGGTTACTTTTGGGCAGATATGGCAGACGGAACCAACGCAGTACATATCAATCCAGATGTGGAAGGAACCAACCGTTATAATACACAAGATGAAAAAGGAAATTATTTTGTACGAGATACTATTGCTGCTGGAGATAAGCCAGAAGGTGGCTTTATTGATTTTTATTTTGCAAAATCGGGAGAATCTGAATCAAAAGCAAAAAGAGGTTTTGTTAAAAAATTTGAACCTTATGGCTGGTATATTGGAACAGGAAACTATGAGGAAGACATGTTACCCATTATTCAAAAAGAACTTGATGCAGCAGACAGAGCTTGCTTTTTATCCATTGTTATAACCTACTTTTTTGGTTTGATTATTTTTGTCATTGGTATTATTTTAACTTCTATCATAGCAAAAAAAATGTCAGACCCTATTCAAGCAGCGTCCAAACGTTTGATTGAACTAAGCCAAGGAAATCTGAAAGATGAAGTGGAGGAGTTTAAAGTAGAGGATGAGATTGGCGACCTAACCCGTGCCCTAGCAAAAACAGTGCAAACTTGGCGCGATTATATTGAAGACATTTCCACCTCTTTAGCAGAACTTGACAAAGGGAATCTGAAATTTGATATTAATATGGAATATGTAGGAGACTTTGCCCCTATCAAGAAATCCTTTCAACGTACCATTCACAAATTAAATGATACCTTTAGAAACCTAAACATAAGTGCAGAAGAAGTAGCAAGTGGTTCAGAACAGGTAGCAATTGGTGCGCAAGCGCTTGCCCAAGGAACTACAGAACAAGCCTCCTCTGTAGAAGAACTTGCAGCAACCATCAATGAAATACACAATCGTGTGGCAGATAATGCAGACAATGCAAGCCAAACCAGTAATCAGGCTTTAGGTACAGTAAAAGAATTGGAAGTAGGCAAAAAACAAATGGAACAGATGATTACTGCTATGAATCAGATTAATGATTCTTCTTCTGAAATTAGTAAGATTATTAAAACCATTGAAGATATTGCTTTTCAAACCAATATTCTTGCTTTAAATGCAGCAGTGGAGGCAGCACGTGCTGGTTCCGCAGGAAAAGGATTTGCTGTAGTAGCAGATGAAGTTCGTAATTTGGCAAGTAAATCTGCAGAAGCATCTAAAAATACCGCAACGCTTATTGAAGCAACCGTTCAGTCTGTCCAAGAAGGGGCTGGCATTGCAAATCAAACTGCAGAATCTCTTGAACGTATTGTTCTTTCTTCTGAAGAATCTGCAAAACTCGTGCAGGAAATTTCAAAAGCATCACAAGAACAAGCAGCATCGATTGCACAAGTAACACAAGGAATTGACCAGATTTCTAGTGTAGTACATACCAATTCGGCTACCTCTGAAGAAAGTGCAGCCGCGAGTGAGGAGTTGTCAACACAAGCTCAAATTTTAATGAACTTAGTGAAACAGTTTAAACTTAGAGAAAATTAAAAAGTAAGCATAAAATAAAAGAAACAACCACGAAAGAATCTGGTGGTTGTTTCTTTTTATGTGGATATTTTAGAAACTTTGGTAGTGTCTCTAGTCATGTGATTTTAAAGAAACATGTTTATTCTGCAAATTTTTTAATATAACAAATTCCCAATGCTGTAGGACCAGCATGTGCACCGATTGTAACACCTACTTGAAAAGGAATTTCTAGCAAATCAAAAGAAGTTGTTTGCTGCAATATTTGTTTTAATTCAATCGCTTTTTCCATATTTTCCGCAGAAAGGACACAAAGCTGATATTTTTCTGCTTCTGCACCAATTTCTTTCTGTGTCATATCTATCATAGTTTTAACCGCTTTTTGAAATCCTCTTACTTTTCCAACAGGGCTTAATTCGCCATGCCACATAGTAATAATGGGTTTTATATTTAAGATAGTACCAGCAAGCGCACTTGCTTTTCCAATGCGTCCCCCTTTTTGTAAATATTCTAAAGATTCCACTGTAAAATTGATTTTTGCAGTATCACGTAAACGTTTTGCTTCAGAAACAACTTTTTCAAAACCATAACCAGCAGATTGCATTTGTGCCATTTCATAAAGCAAAAGACCTTGTCCTCCCGTTGCTTGGCAAGAATCAATAATTTCAATCTTTTGTGCATAAGTTTCTAATAAAATCTGTTTTGCATTTAATGCACTTTGGAAAGAGCCGCTAAATTTAGAACTTAAACAAAGACAAATAATATCTTTTCCTGCTTCCAATGTAGGGGTAAACATGTCTATATAATCCTGAATGGATGGCAAAGATGTCTTAGGGAAAACATCTTTTTCTGCTATTTTTTGGTAAAAATCTTCTGGCTTTAATTCTACAATTTCCTTATAATATATTTCATCCCCCAAAGAAACCGAATAGGGAATTATACCGATATGATATTGTGTTACATAATCTTCTGGCAAATCACAGGAGCTGTCAGAAAAAAGTTTATAATTGGACATAAAGCGCCTCCTAATATAATATATTTCTCAGTTTGTCAATAAAAGTCTTTTTTTATAGATTTCACCCACACCTACCAATTTTTTTTAAAAAAAGTTGGACAAAAAACTTTATTAGAAAAACAAATGTTTCGCATTAAGGTTCTTTGACTCTTTCTTGCAAGAAAGAATAAGGTGTTTGAGAACTTTTGACAAGCTGATATCTTTCTGTTACTTATTTTATAAATAATCCTGTTACCTGTCAATCATATCATTTGCATAAAAAAAGTTGACATGATATGATACATAAGAAAAGAAAAAGAGTTTTTAAGCTATCAGAAGGAAATGAGGCTATCCTCAAGGGGTTTTTACAGATAAGGAGAAAACAATGAGTAAAATATTAGTGATTGCAGAAAAGCCATCTGTAGCAAAAGATATTGCACATGTTTTAGGTTGTAAACAAAAAGGAGAAGGGTTTTTATATGGAGAAAATTATATTGTCTCTTGGGCGATTGGACATTTGGTTACACTAGCAGAACCTGAAGATTATGACGAAAGATATAAAAAATGGAAAAGGGAAACCTTACCTATTTTACCAGAACAAATGAAATTGAAGGTCATTCCAAAAACAAGCGCACAATTAAAAATATTAAAAAATTTAATGAACCGTAAGGAAGTAGAGCATTTAATTTGTGCTACAGATAGTGGAAGGGAAGGAGAATTAATTTTCCGGTATATTTATGAGGTTGCAAAATGTAAAAAAAAGGTGCAAAGGTTATGGATTTCTAGTATGACAGATATTGCCATTCAAGAAGGATTTTCAAAACTAAAGGATAGTAAAGAATATGATAATTTATATCTGTCTGCAAAATGTCGTTCAGAAGCGGACTGGCTTGTGGGTATGAATGCAACAAGAGCCTACACCTTGCAATATGATACTTTATTAAGCATTGGCAGAGTGCAAACACCTACTTTAGCCATGATAGTCCAAAGGCAAAAAGAAATTAATAATTTTGTACCAGAAGATTATTACGAAGTAGAAACAGATTACGGAGATTTTAGAGGGCTATGGTTTGAAAAAAAAGAAAGTGAAACAAAAATAAAAAAATTGGAACAGGCAGAAGCCATTGTAAAAAAAGTCAATCATAAAAAAGGTATTGTTGCAAACATAACAAAAGAGCAAAAAAAACTACCTCCTCCCTTACTTTATGATTTGACAGAATTGCAAAGAGATTGCAATAAAAAGTTTGGATTTTCCGCACAAAAAACACTTTCGATTGCACAAATTTTATATGAAAAAAGAAAAATGATTACGTATCCTCGTACAGATAGCCGATATTTGAGTGATGATATGAAGCAAAAAGTAAAAAAGACCCTGCAAAAATTAGAAGGGATATCACAATATGATAGCTATGTCAAACAAATTTTATCCTTAGAGCCATTACCCTTTGGAAAACGTATCCTTGACAATACGAAAGTAACAGACCATCACGCAATCATCCCAACAGATGGCAAGATAAAGTATGATGTTTTGACAGAAGAAGAAAAAAAGGTTTATCATACGATTGTAATACGTTTTTTGGCTGTATTTTTTCCACAATATATTTATGATGTTACAAAAATAACAACCATTGTAGAACAGGAGCATTTTATATCAAGAGGAATAACGATATTGCAAGAGGGTTGGACAGCCATTTATAAAGCGTTGGATATGGGAAAAAAAGAAACCAAAGAAGAAACAGAAAAATTACCAGAACGAAAAGAAGGACAAGAAGTAACGGTAATGCAGGCAGTTTGTCATAAAAAGAAAACAAAACCCCCCGCACTTTATACAGAAAGCAGCTTATTGTCTGCTATGGAACATGCAGGTCGTTTTGTAAAAGAAGAAGAATTAAAGGAACAAATGAAAGAAAGCGGACTGGGAACCCCCGCCACAAGAGCAGCAATCATTGAAAGACTACTTACGGTAGGATATATCAATAGAAAAGGGAAAACACTTGTGCCAACAGAAAAAGGAATGAATTTGATTGAAGTGGTACCAGAAGAATTAAAATCTCCTCAAACAACAGGCAAATGGGAAAAAGGGTTATCTTCTATTGCAAAAGGAAAAATGACAGAAGAAAAATTTATGGCAAGCATTAAAAGATATGTTGCTTTTTTAATAGAAGCCTCTACACAAGTGAAACAAGAAGTAGTTTTTGAAAAAGAAACCCAAAAAGGAAAAAGAAAAAGAAGTACCAAACTGGGAACATGTCCACTTTGTCAAAAAGGAAGTATCTTGGAAAATACAAAGGCTTATTATTGTAGTGAATGGAAAAATGGTTGTACCTTTACTATATGGAAAAGTAGTGTGGAACCCTATGGAATTTCTTTAAAAAGTGCTATGGTGAAAAAGCTGCTCACACAAAAGAAAGTAAGCCCTGTTACGGTTGTTTTGCCACAAACCGGAGAAAAGGGAAAAGCAAGTTTAATATTAAAAAATGATAATTCAGGAAGATTAGAAATTATGGATTTTATAATAGAATGACTTGCAAAATTTAGATATTTTTGTTGTGAAAAATAATTTCTTGTGGTATGATGATAATACAGCTTGTCAAAAAACCTTAATGTGAAACGAGTATTTTGCTAAAAATATTGATTTTATAAGGAAAAACGTTAGTTTTTCCCATAAAGTTTTTTCCCATTTTTTAAAAAAGTGGGGGTGGGTGAAACTCACAAAAAAAGACTTTATTGACAGACTGGATAATTGTAGTTTGCCGTGAACTTTTTTACGGCATTTTCATTTTTGAAGTAGGAAGCCCACTGGGTTAGATGGTGGACAGTTCACAGATGGAATTTTTGGTGATATATCAATAATGGAGGAAAAAAATGAATCAAGAATTAATTATGATATTAGATTTTGGCGGTCAGTATAATCAACTGATTGCTAGACGCGTACGTGAACATCATGTGTATTGTGAAGTGGTACCTTGGAATCAATCGATAGAAAAGATAAAACAAAAAAATCCAAAAGGAATTATTTTTACGGGGGGCCCCAATAGCGTTTATGGAGAAAATGCGCCTCGTTGTTCTAAAGAAATATTTGAATTAGGCATTCCTGTATTGGGTATTTGCTATGGTTGTCAGCTTATGGCTTTTACTTTAGGGGGAAAAGTAGGAAATGCTGGTGAAAAAAGTGAGTATGGAAAAGCAGAGGTAGCACTTGATACAACAAGTAAGTTATTTCAAGGAATTGATAAAAATGAAATTTGTTGGATGAGTCATACAGATTATGTGACAGAATTGCCAAAGGGTTTTAAAGTTACTGGAAAAACACCAACTTGCCCTGCTGCTGCCATTGAATGGGAAGAAAAAGGATTTTATGGTGTACAATTTCACCCAGAAGTAAACCATACTCCAAAAGGCTCCCAAATGTTGTATAATTTTTTGTATCAAGTGTGCGGTTGTACTGGTCAATGGACAATGACAAATTATATTGAAGACCAGATTCAAGCAATTCGTAAGCAAGTAGGCAATGGAAAAGTGCTTTGTGCACTTTCTGGAGGGGTAGATTCTAGTGTTGTAGCAGCCCTTGTTTCTAAAGCAGTTGGTAAGCAATTAACTTGTGTTTTTGTAGATAATGGTTTGATGAGAAAAAATGAAGGAAATGAAGTAGAGGCCGTTTTTAGTGATTTGTTTGATTCTCATTTTGTTCGTGCAAATGCGCAACAACGGTTTTTAGATAAATTAAAAGGTGTGACAGAACCAGAAAGAAAAAGAAAAATAATAGGAGAAGAATTTATCCGTGTTTTTGAAGATGAAGCAAAAAAAATTGGAAAAGTAGATTATCTTGTGCAAGGTACCATATATCCTGATGTAATAGAAAGTGGATTAGGCGATAGTGCTGTGATTAAATCCCATCATAATGTAGGTGGTTTACCGGATGTTGTAGACTTTGAAGAATTGATTGAGCCATTAAGATTACTTTTTAAAGATGAAGTTCGCCAAATGGGAATAGAATTGGGGTTGCCAGATACACTTGTGTGGAGACAACCTTTCCCTGGTCCCGGATTGGGGATTCGTGTGATTGGAGAAGTGACAGAGGAAAAACTAGCAATTTTAAGAGAAGCAGATGCTATTTTTAGAGAAGAAATTGCAAATGCCGCATTAGACTGTAGCATTAATCAGTATTTTGCTGTCATTACTGATATTAGAAGCGTGGGTGTTATGGGTGATTTTAGAACATATGATTATACGATTGCTTTGCGTGGCGTAACAACAACAGATTTTATGACCGCTGATTGGGCTAGAATCCCTTATGATGTTTTGGATAAGGTTTCTAGTCGAATCGTAAATGAAGTAAAACATGTAAATCGTATTGTTTATGATGTTACCAGTAAACCACCAGCTACAATAGAGTGGGAGTAGTACCCAAATGTCCCAGGGCAATTATATTTATTTTAAAAAGGACAAATAAACATATCCACTGGAACATAGTAAAAAGACCTTGTATTTGGCTTTAGATAGCCAATGCAAGGTCTTTTTTTGGAATTTTATAATTCATTTAACCTGTATAAATACTGAGTTTTTAGAACATTTGGCTGCTTTTTAAAAATAAAAATAATAATAACCATGTGCCAGGGGTAATTTAGCAATAAGTTAAATAAATTTGCCCTTTTTAAAATAAATATAATTGCCCTGGGACATGGTAATATTTTGTTTTTATATTTTTGGGGAAATATAAAATTAGTAATATTACTCAAAAATTCGCTTAAAATAAGGGTTTGAGGAAAATAATAAAATTTTCATTTTCCCAAAAATGATATTTTTAAATCCCCAAAAACACCTAATTTTATTTTTGGGGATGTTTTTGGGAAAATAAAAACAAAAAAAGCAACAGAATGTTCTATCATATGAAGGAGGTTTTGAAAAATGAGAAAGAAAAATTTCAAAGGTCGCTGTGAAAAGCGAAAAATTTCTAAATGTTCTGAAGTATGTCGAACATATGACACAATTCAATATGCGTATATTGACATTTTACAAATGAATGACAACATTAAAGAAATAAAGTGTAATGTTCTTTTGGAGGGTTTGGAATATACATCTGACTTTGTTTGTATCAAAACAAATGGAGATTTAATGGTACGAGAGTGTGTATATCGTAAGTTTTTAATGAAACCACTTACTGTAAAATTATTGGATATTTCAAGAGAATACTGGCTGAAGCATGGCGTTACAGATTGGGGGTTGATTATTGATGAAGAAATATGACCTATTGAAATATAATAAAACGATTATCAGAGTTTTAGAAATTCAACAGGATAGAACTTTAATAATTGACTGTATTAAAAGAAGTATGCCTGTATGGATAGAAAATTCAAAATTAATGTCTTTTTCCTGTTGTTTTGCAGAAGAATTAAATCAAGCTACAGACTCTGATATATCTTCTATAAGTGACCTGTGTACTAACCAAAAAAAAGTTATGTATGAGCGTTATACTTTAATTTCTCCTATTCTTCACTTTGTATCAGATGAAAAAATGCGTTCAGAAATGATTTGTTCTATCTCTATGAAATATCAAGTATCTAAACAGACGTTAAGACACTATTTATGCTTATACTTGGTTTATATGGATATTGCAGTTCTTGCTCCAAAAAAACGCAAAAATAAGAATAGAGAACTGACAGCAGATGAAAAAAATATACGATGGGCATTAAATAAGTATTTTTATACTACGGCAAAGCAATCTTTAACTACTGCATATACAATGATGCTTAAGGAAAAATATTGTGATAGTACAGGCAGGTTAGTAGAGAAATATCCATCCTTTTATCAGTTTCGCTACTTTTATCGCAAGACAAAGAAAATGCAAAATTTTTATATTTCTAGAAATGGTTTAAAGAATTATCAAAGAAATAACAGACCACTTGTTGGTGATAGTGTACAGGAATTTGCTTCTGTTGTTGGTGTTGGAATGTTAGATGCTACTATATGTGACATTTATCTTATTAATGATAAAGGTAATTTAGTAGGAAGACCTATTTTAACAGTATGTATTGATACTTATAGTGGATTGTGCTGTGGTTATCATTTATCTTGGGAAGGTGGTGTATATAGTCTTAGAGGTCTTATGATGAATGTCATTGCTGATAAAGTAAACTGGTGTAAACAGTTTGGGATTTCTTTAAATAATAAGGATTGGTCTTGCAATCAACTTCCAGCTGTACTGGTTACAGATATGGGTTCAGAGTATAAGTCTGAAAACTTTGAACAAATTGCAGAATTGGGAGTTAAAATTATCAATCTTCCTTCGTATAGACCAGAATTAAAAGGTTTAGTAGAAAAATTTTTTGATGTGGTACAAAGTATGTATAAAAAACATTTGAAAGGCAAAGGAGTAATTGAATCTGATTATCAAGAACGAGGAGCACATGATTATAGAAAAGATGCCTGTCTTACTATGACTGATTTTGAAAGAATTATGATTTACTGTATTATTTATTATAATTCTCAAAGGATAATTAAAAATTTCCCATATAGTGAAGCTATGATTGCAGATAAAGTAAAGCCATATGCAAGCTGTATTTGGAATTGGGGAAAATCTCAAATAGGAGCAAATTTGATTGATGTCAGTAAAAAAGAACTGATACTTGTATTATTACCTAGAACGATTGGAAAATTCAGCAGATATGGTTTAAAAGTCAACAAGATGCGATACCATCGTGAGGGATATACAGAACAGTACTTGAAAGGTGGAGAAGTTACAGTTGTTTATAATCCTGAAGATGTAACTTTTGTATGGTTGTTAGAAAAAGGAATTTATACAAAATTTAAAATGATTGAGTCCAGATATCAAGAAAAAGACTTAACAACTGTACAATATTTGCAGACATTACAAAAAGTTATTGAAAAAGAAGTGAAACAGGATAATATACAAGCTCAAATTGATATTGCAAGGCATATTGAAACGATTGCTCAAAATGCTAATCATACTGTTAGTGTAAATATTAAAAATATTCATAATACTCGTAAACAGGAACAAAGTAAATGCCATCAAAATTATATGAAAGGAATAAAAGAATGATGAATCTTTCAGAAGTTATTAATTTTTTGCCTCGCATGAAATCGGGGAATAAATTGTTAGCAGCATTGGAAGTATTGCCAGAGTACAATAATGATATCTGTTTTGCTGATGTTTCTACAAGGCTTATGGCATTATCAGATATCTATAAAATTTATATTCCTTCACAAATGTCACTTGAAATTTATAGTAAGCTATATTTGGCTCTGCTTCGTTCTATGCAGAAAAAAGGGACAAAATTGGCTATACAGCAAAGGAATCAAAATTATAAAGCGATTATACAGCAGGAATATAGTGGTATTATAGGTGGTTCAGATAGTTTTACAATAATAGGAACAAGTGGTATTGGTAAAAGTTCTGCTATCAGTAGAGCGATTACTTTAATTACAGAAAATAAAGTAATTGAAACGAAAAACCCTTATACAAATATAGCATTGTGTATTGTTGTTCAATGTCCATTTGATTCTTCTGTAAAGGGATTGCTGTTAGAAATTTTACGTAAAGTTGATGAAATTTTAGATACAAAATATTATCAGAATGCTTTAAGGGCAAGAGCTACAACAGATATGTTGATTGGCTCTGTCAGTCAAGTTGCACTAAATCATATTGGCATATTGATAGTTGATGAAATCCAAAATGTAGCAAATAGTAAAAATGGAAAAAACTTAATGAAATCATTAACACAGCTTATCAATAACAGCGGCATTAGTATATGTATGGTAGGTACTCCTGAAAGTGCTAAATTTTTTGAATCAGCTATGCAGCTTGCAAGGCGTTCAGTTGGCTTACAATATACTACTATGAGTTATGATACATACTTTCAAGAATTTTGTAAAATAATCTTTCAATATCAGTATACACAACAAAAAACAGAAATAACAGAAGGAATGATAAAATGGTTATATGAACATAGTGCAGGAGTAATTTCTGTTGTTGTAGCTTTAGTTCATGATGCACAGGAAATTGCTATTTTAAATGGAACAGAGCGATTGAATTTAGAGTCTTTCAATGAGGCTTATCAGAAAAGACTTTCTCTACTTCATCATTATATTCAACCATCTATTTCACAAAGTAAGCAAACCTCTAAAATAAAAAAGAAAGCCACTAGAGCCATTGTTTCCATAAATACAAATAGTGAAGCTGTCAGCAATTCTGTTAATATCGCTGATTTAGTTGTAAAAGCTAAAAATGAAAATATAGATATTATACAGCTTTTGAAAAAGTATATCTCTATTGAGGAGGTATCTGTATGATAGCATACTTTCCTGTTGCTTATCCAGATGAATTACTTTATAGCTGGTTAGCACGGTATTATACTGCTACAGGATATACAGCATATCTATTTGCTGCTGAGGAGTTATTTATATCAAAGAAAGTTAGACCAGATATAGAATTTGTTAATACTTATACTTCTGCTTTAATAGAGACTATTACAAGAGATATGTCAATAGAACAAGTTATAGAGAAACATACTATGTTTTCCTATTATGGACGCTTTTTGCCCAAAGAGCGAAGAAAAAAATCGTTTGAAGCATTAAAAAGTATGACAGGAAATTACCATAATCTTCTGCCAATGCCAAAGAGCAAAAACAACAAAACAAGACATTTACGTTATTGTCCTTTGTGTGCTGCTTATGATAGAGAAGTATATGGAGAAACTTATTGGCATAGAATACATCAAATAATAGGAATTTATATCTGTCCAATTCATAAGTGTTATTTAATAGATAGCAAAATAAGTATAAGCAGTAAAGCAACACCTTCCTTGAAGTCAGCAGAGGAATCAGTACCACAATCAGTATTATATACTTTATCAAACAATGAAATAGAATTTTGTTTTACTAGATATATGGTAAAAATCTTTCAGGCTGATATTGATATGGAATCTAATGTTATGGCTGGTGAGTTTTTATACTCTAAAATGGCTAATACAAAGTATCGTTCTATTCGTGGACAACAGCGTAATATTACTTTGTTTCACAAAGATTTTATAGAATTTTATAAAGACTTATCTCAGAATTGGTTTACAGAATTATGGCAGATACAAAAGGTATTAACAAATGATAGAATAAATTTTTATGAAATTTGTCTCATTGCCATGTTTCTTAATATTTCTGCTAATACGTTGGTTCATATGAAATTACCAGAAAAATCGCAGCAGCAGTTATTTGATGAAAAAATTTATAAGTTACATGAGCAAGGACTAAATTATTCAGAGATTGCTAAAATTCTTAATGCTCCATATATGACTGTGAAAATGATTGGTGAACATAGATATGGAACATATCATAAACTATCAAAAGAAACTATTAGAAGTAGTAAAAAATCTCAAGACTGGAAACAAATTGATGAAAATACATTACCTCTTGTAAAAAAAGTAATTCAGCAGTTAAAAGGAGATGGAACTACCAGACCTAAAAAAGTTACTGTTTTTGCTGTTGAAAAAATATTAAATCTTTCTAGTAAAAAAATTCCTTTGCATTTACCAAAATGTTATGCAGAAATACAGAAAAACCAAGAATCACAAGAGCAGTATTGGGCTAGAGAAATTGTTTGGGCTGTTCAACAGATAAATGATAGTGGTTGTGTTTTAACATGGAGAAAGGTGCGAGATTTAATAAATATACGTCAAAAAGATTTTAAAGCTGCTTTGCCATATATAGATAGTAAGTTTATTGATTTAATACAAAATATTTTATCATAAATTCTTTTAAAATTATAAAAGTATAGAGATTGCTTGTTAATGAGCATCTCTATACTTTTTATCAGTAATTTTTTAATTTTCATTAAATAAATAGAAATAGAGATTTTCTAAATATTTTACATCTTGGCGTTTACTGATAGTAATAGGTGACAGATTGATTTTTTCAAAAGCTTTCATTATATCATCTATTCGTCTATAATTTAATGCTTTCTGTGCAAGTAACAATGATTTTTTTTCAGGTATTAGTGTTATTAATCGTAGCATTCGTCGTTTTAATAGGGTGTCTTTAATTTCTCTTTGAATGATTTCTATTGCTGTATTCTTTTTATAGAAATCTCCGAATGGTATTATTTGTGTAAAAATATCTAAAAATATTTCCCAATTTTTTTCTAATAAAGTTGCTACTTGGTTTGAATCATCAATTTGATTGGTATAAGCTCGAATTGTTTTTTGTTTTGTCAGTCTGATTTCTGTCCTTAAAATATTCTTAGAGTCTTCTATAATACATTTCTGTTTTTTATAGCTAATTTCACTTTTCCTAAAATAATTGACAAGTAACTCTTTTAAATTATAAATTGCAAACTCAATTCCATTACTGTTGCCATCTAAACAAAAACTATTATTTTTATTAAAATGCTCATAATCTGAGGGAGAAAATCCTTTAACTTTACCAATTCTTTGCAATACCTTGATGTAGGAAAATACATTTTTTATACTTCCTACATCAATATCTGCTAAAAAAACTACTTTTGTTAAATTAAAATCATCTAACACATATGTAGAATTAAAATATTTAGAAATATATTGATTTGATTTTTTAATTAACTTTTTAGAGTCCATCTTCTTATTATTCAATAGAAAAGCTGAATTAACAATTAACTTTATTTTTTTCTTATATTGGCTATTGCGATATAGAACAGTAATTCCTTTGGATGCAAAAGAGTTATCTCTATATTCTTCTATTTCCTCCCAATCGTTTATTTTGTCATATGTCATTGCTAAAACATTTTGAAAATTTTTATTATCCAATACCATTGAGAACTCAAAAACTTGATTTAAATACATATTTATTCCTCCAAATACAAATATTTTTTACAAAATAGTTGTTTCTTTATATATTATTAATAGAATAAAATGCAAGTTTTGTTGAAGAGTATATTACCCAATAATTTTTAATGGCACATATTTTATTGCTTTTATGTTATTGACACTAAATTGCTGTATTTTTTAATGAATATTATACTCTAACTTTTTTAAAATAGCTTGTTTTAATGGAAAGTTAGAAAACAAATTAACAGTACAGTTATATCTTAAAAGTCTTGCTCTACCTATAGCTTGTTCCAATTCTGATTCTATCATATAAAATTGAATTGTTTGAAGTTCTTCATTATCGTATGTAGTAAAATAGAAGCGATATCCATTGTGAGTAACAATAGTATTAGGCTTTAACTGTATATCAATGTCAAATCCGAGTGAGAAAGCAAATAATTTGTATATCCATTCTGGTTGGTGTGGTGTTCCTATTACATCTATATTTTTATTTTTCAAGGTGTCGCATCCTGCACAATTGCCAAAATACAAATCACCTGTGTAATAATCAGAGAATTTCTTAAAAGAAATAGTATATTCAGCTTTTGACCATTTCTTTATTTGGTCAATTATGGAGAGATTTTCAGTTATAAAAGAACGACTCATTGGCTTATCAATATATTGATTTAAAGTACCTGCAAATTTAGCTTCTTTACAACTATAAAATTTTACATTATCTTGACCAAAACAATATTTGCAAATATTTTTATTTGCTGTTGCTGAGAGCATAATATATTTTATACCTTGTTGAAATTTAATAGGTTGAACAAAGCTAATGCTATCTTCATTCAAATCATTTTCATATTCTAAAGCCTTACGATAACAGAAATATGTAGCAGAACAAAGGGCTGATATATTGGCTTCTGTTTTTATATCATCATATGATTCATCATATTTTGTTTCATTTACAGTAAAAAACTTTTCCTTTTTTATTTTCTTCAATATTTTCCTAATTTTAATTGATAATGAATCATTAGCAACTAACTTTTTTTTCAATTTTTCAAGTTCAGAAATAGGAATAGTAACTCTACTAGGAATAATAGTGCTGTAAATAATATCTTCATCTATTATAACAAGATCATATTTGCTTACATCAATATTTGCAAGACGTCTATGAGTAGTAATAGCACAACTATTAGATTCTTTGAACTCTATAAGATTTTTTTTATATTTCTTAAATAATTCAGAACATTCTGTATTATTTTCAAAAATAGCTTTATTTAAATAAGGCATTGGGGATTTTCCTGCTTCATATAAAGATTGTATATCTTCCCAAACATCTTCAGGCAAATCATCTTTTATCTCATGCAATGAAGGAGATACGATTAAATTTATCCCCATTTCTTTTGCTCTTTCATATTCCTCTTGTTTTAGTCTATTAGTTGGAACAGCAACTAAAATATTTAGGGAAGTGTCTTTAAGTAGTTCCAAAATCACCTGAGTTTTACCAAGTGCAGTTTGAGATTTGATAATATGCCAAAGTTGTTCATTTGATGTTACTGCTTCATCAAAATTTTTTTTAAAATCTTCCCATGCTTCCTCTAATCCAACAAGAAAGTCATTATAGTTTGCAATTTTCTCAACTTGATGGTATTTTAGTTTTGCGGTTGAGAGGATATTTTTTCCATGAGGACAACTAGTGTGATATGGACAGAAGCTATTGCATGGTTTGGGGGTTCTATTTTTGATATAATAGAAAAAATAATCCCAATTATTATACTTTTTTATTTCATCATTATAATATGATTCTGAATAGAGGATAGATTTGAATTTTGCTACTCCTGATTCAATCTGCACTAAATTCGTAGCTAATCCAAATAGTTCACGCTGAGTTAATATTCTCTTACCTAATGTAAATTCTTGATATAAGTTACACCTAGAATAGAGGTATCTTAAAGTATCAGATCTATATGGACGATGAATAGACCTATATTTCTCATTTGGTAACACCTTATGGATATTCTCATCATCAAAGTTGATATGATACTTCAGGTGTAATAATTTTTCACCATAATTACTCTCTATAGTAGGAAATGGTGAGTTTTTATCATTAATGTTCACTATGAGATCTTCAGTGTCATCTTCAACTATAGAAATATTTGGAAGCTTTTTATTGTCTAATGAAATACCTGTCATTTTAGAAAACTCTACTATCTTTCGCTTGTAGTTAGTGTTTCCATACTTATCTCTTAAATAAAGACTCATATTCATAAACAAAGAGTCAATTTCTATATTGGGTATAGTATTGTCAAAGTATAATAGTTTATTTCCACCTTTATATAGTTTAAGGACACTACAGTTTTTATCAGCTTCTGGAAATATCACCATCAATGCTTTCTGAATTGTTTCAGCCTCTTTCAATTTAAAAAAAGGGGTGCTATTTAGAAATACCAAGCAGAATCTCTCACGTACTTCAGAGAAAGGATTTCCAAGAGGAAAAACATCATAGGCAAACAATATAGAAAGATTATATTGTTCAGCTCTGAATTTCATTTTTTCAAATGATATTTTTCTGTTATTTTGACTACTGAAACTATCAAAATAAAGAGCAAATAACTGTGATTGTTCAAAAGTTTCTTTACTTTTTATATTATTTTTGAATGTAGAAGGACAAAATGTATAACCTTTTGAGCTTACTTGTTCTACAAATGACTCAATATTATCCTTGTTAATTACTTTACTACCTTCAGCAATAAAACTTTCTAACACATCCATAGTTTTCTTATTAGGCTCCATTTTAAGTGCAATTTTATTAATGCTAACTTTAAATTTATTCATAATTTTAACTCCTTTGGGTATTAATTTTTTTAATACCTAGTAAGTAGTTAATTACAAAAAAATATTACAAAAAACAAAGAGTAATATTGCTTTACCCTTTGTTTTTTATAGTTATTTAAATAATAAATTTATCCCACTACATATTTTCTGAAACAGTTTTAAATTGAACACCAGTAAAATTATCAGCATCCAAAATATACTTACTATTACTCCAGTTATCTTTTACAATCTCCTCTGCTTCTGTTTGATTCTCTGCTATAACTTCAACTACAAGCTGTAGTGTTTCTGTTATCATTATATTGTATTTTGTCATGCAACTTATCTCCTTATATAATCTACTTAGGTTAATAAATGTAACAAAAAGGGATGTCAATTGTTAAGACACTCCAAATTAGTTTAATAGAGTATATCTAAAATTTGCTCTCCTAATTTCTTGCTATTTTCTCTAATGGAAGAGAGTAGTTTATCAGAAGAAAAGTTGCATACTCCTAAAGTTGCATATGCTACTTTAGGATAGATAAAATCTGTATTGTTATTATTTAAATAGATATTATGTATGTATTCTACTATCTCATTTACCTCTTCTACACTCATTTCTTCAATGCCTATGGAAGAAGATAGTTCATGAAAAATAGCCAGCTTTGTTATCATATTAACATCTTGCACTTCTAATTGCTTTGTTAATTCTATATAATCCGTCATTGTATCAATCCTTTCTTTATTATGGTTTATCATTACTCAATCTCGAATAGCAAGTTTACTACAAATATCTATAAAGTGTAGATTTTTTAACTCCTGTCAATTCTTCTATTTCCTTAATGGAGTATTGCTGTGTGTGATAGAGCTTGACAGCTTTCTTGATACTATCAGGGTTTACTTTTGGTCTTCCACCTTTTCTTCCTCTAGCTCGTGCGGAAGCTAATCCCTCACGAGTTCTATCTGCTATGGTATCACGTTCAAATTGAGCAATAGCACTCATAAGAGTAAACAGTAGTTTTCCAGTTGATGTACTGGTATCTATGGATTCTTTTAATGATACCAAATGAACACCTTTACTTTGAAACAACTCTGTTAATTCAATCAAATCTTTTGTACTTCTTCCCAATCTTGACAAGGATTCAATTACCACTGTATCTCCTTGTGTAATACGGTCAAGCAGTTTAGATAGTTCTGGTCTATCTTTTTTTGTACCTGTCATTTTTTCATTGTATATCATATCTACACCATACTTTTTTAACACATCAAGCTGTCTGTCCAAATTTTGAGATTCTGTAGATACTCTTGCATATCCAAATATATAGTTTTTCATAAAGCACTCCTTCCCAATAACGTATGAGAAATGAAACGATGATTTTGGAACGAGTTTTGAAACAAAATTCCCCCTAAAATCATACATTTTAAAAGAAATTTTTGTTCTGTAAAAACCGTTCCAAAAACGACCGTTATTGAAACATTTTATTTTTATTACTTTCTACTTTTATAGGTGACTTGCAAAGGTTGATTATTTACAACTCTTGCAATCATTACTTGTCCAGAAGGTTGCACTTTGCCAAAGCTACAAATACTTTCTCCATTATCAACAAAGATAGGATAATTGCGTCCAGAAAGTCGTTGAAGGAGCATAGAAACTTCTAACCCAGCACGAACCCTTTCTGATAAAGAAAGATATTTATAATCTTTCTCATCATAAGAAAAGCGAAAACAATCTTTGATTTCTCCCGTTGTTTTGACTATCTCTGTTAAAACGATTTCAGTATGATTCATTTTTAGCCCTTTGAGCATTAACTCCACTCGTTTTGTCATATATTGAATGGCTTCATCAATGAGTTGTTTTAGCTGTACTATTTTTTCTTCTGTTTCTTGAATGAGTGTTGTATAATTGTAATCCTGTACACTGTTTAGTGCTTCCATTTGTGCTTCACACAACTTCTTTTTTTCCTGCAGCTCAGCAAAGTGTAATGCTTGTTCTTGTGACCAATTTCCATTGGCGATATAATTTTGCTGTTCTTTGATTTTGGTTTCTATTTTAGAGAGTCTTTCTTTATTTTCCTCATTGTCCAACTCATAGGTAATATGAATTTCTTGCAGTTGTTGTTTTAACTCTATCAGTTTATTATTTTCTTTCTCTAATGCTGTTGTTTTTTGTTTTTCAAATGCTTTTTGTGTTGTATCATCTTGCATCTTTATTGTATTTAGATTGTTCTTAGCTGTTTTGCCTTCATGGATAAGAGCAGACAATCTTTGTTGTAAATCTGCTTTCACAACATCAACATTTTCTTGTGTAATTACTGTTGCACACACGGGACATTTGTATCCAATCACTGTATTTTTAAGTGCAGTACTCAATCTTCTATGTTCTGCATATAGTATTTTTAAATCTGCTTCCATTTCTGCTATTTGTTTTGTATATTGTGATACATATTGTTTTGCATTTTGCTGTGTGATTGTTTTTTCTATTTTCTTTATCTGCTCTATCACCTTTTGCACTTCTTCTTCAGCATTGTTATTTGACATTTCTTCAACTAGTTTTGCATAACATTTGTGAAGTCTTGTTAACTCTGCTTTTTCTGTATCAAAATCAATGTTGTTATAACGTATTTTATTTAGTTCTTCCATCTCATTTGAAATATCATTAACCTCTGCTTTTAGTTGCTCTAATTTTGATACACGTTCTTTTTGCTGATAATCCAGCAATTCTTTTTGACCTTTATAACTGATAAGTGTTTCATTGCATTTTTTGAGTTCTATGCGACGATTTTTAATAAAAGTTTCTGGAGATAGTAGAGATTGGTTTGCTAAAACTTCTTGAGAATAAGGAGAAAGGGCTGCAAGTATTTCTTCATGCGTTATCACTGGTAGTAATTTTTCTAATAAATTTTTACCAGTATCTCCCAAAACATTGATAAAGTACAGTGGATTAAATATAGATAGAAAGATATCTTTTCCCCCAAAAGCGATATTTAGGTCTGATTGTCGAATAGCAATCCCATCATAATAGACAGCCGTTGTATTATGTTTTCTAATACGAGTTAAATTATGACATTTTTGAGTATCATCAATAAAGTCTACACTAACTTCCATTTCCTGCATATGATAATTTTGCAATCTATCTAATCCCTTTTCTCCAAAGAAAGGCGTACCTACAAAAGCAAATGTAATTGCATCAGCGATACTAGATTTGCCTTGACCATTGGAAGCAGCAATGAATGTAGTATCTCCCAAATCAAATGATGTTGTGCTTTCAAAGCATTTGAATCCTGTAAGTGTCAGCTTTATAATTGTAAAGCCATTTATTTTATTCATACTATCCTCCCTTTCAAATGAAAAAAGGGAGTGTTTCCACTCCCCATTAATTATGCTGCTATTTGGTATGCACTGATTAAATGATATTCTCCATAGCTGTTTTTCTTTTTCTCAATGTGAACATTACACAAATGAGCTCCTACTTTAATAGATTGGTCTGCTGCTCTAATATATGCCTTTACAACACTACCATTATTGTCTACAAGTTCTAATACTTGACTGGATTTTCCAGACAATCGAATGGAACGCACTTCATAATCGTAAGGTGTTTTTGCTGTATTTACAATATCTGCTTTTACTTCTTGTATAACAGGCGTATTTTGTGACTGAGAATTAGCAGCAAATATTTTACTAACTGCTACATTGTATTCATTTTCTAATCTGCTATATTGATTTTGCTTAATTACAAAAGATTTTCCTCTTGGTTCAATTTCTACCCAAATACCATCTATTTCATACATATAGCGTCCAATTCCCCACATACTAGCAGCACGTTTAAAGGAATCAGATAAGCCACCTTTAATAGGTTCAATATCGCTATTTTCTGCACCATCGAATTTGGTTACCCATTCATTGCGTTCTGCATTGAAAATGCTGATGCCGCAGATTTGAGAGTTATCATGCCACAGAGAATATACATTTTTCCAGTTAAACGCACCAACTACTTCATCTAAACGTTTTTGTACAGCACGAGCGTCCATATAGACAACAGCAAGACCTTTTAATTTATCTTGCGTAACAACTTGAATTTTCCAATCAATTTCTTTGCTGCTAAATGGCTCACGTAATTTTTGAATCATTTCTTTATAATTCATATTGAAAACCCCTTTCATAATAAATATTAGTCTAAATGCTCTCCGCACATAGGACATTGATGTTGATTTTTCAGCACACCAAATATGTCATCTACATAAAACAATCCAGTGAATGGATTATATACTGCAGTGCAACGAGTGCCGTTGTATTCTGCAATCACATCATTGTTATTTTTGTTATGTAATATTGTTACTTCAGCTTGTTCTTCTAAACTGTAAATCATTGCTTTTGTTGTAAACATCACAATCTTTTCCTTTCTTGTATAAAATCATTTAGTATTTTTCCATTTGGCAGCAGTATGTCACTGTAATAAAATGCTTGTTCCTTATTTTTTAACAGTTCCAATAAATCTCTCATTTCCATATTTTGTTTGTTGAAAGAGTGATTAAAATGGTCATTGTTGTTGGGCATAGATAGAATATAATAAGGTAGACTTGTCAATGTATGTAAACTAGTACATTTTGGAAATGTGTTATTTCCTGTACAAATATGAAACCCACTGACATTAGACAGTGGGTAATAATACATTTTTGTATTTGGATTGATTCTATTGCTATTTTCTATCACACCTAGTTTGCAAGAGGCAATATGACCTTCTTGTGTAATACAAAAACCAAACACCAAACGAGGCAATGGAAAGTTTTTGTATTCGGTACCAAAATAGCTGATGTCTGCTCTGCTTTCTGCATGAAGTAATACAACTTCTTTATTTCCGTTATCATATGCACTAAATGAGATACAGTTTTTAGGAAGCAATCCTGTATGAACAGCACCTCGCAGCAAACTTTGATTGATACACTCTGCTAAACTATCTGGAGTAATCTGTTTGAAACTTTTTACTCCTCTATTTTCTGTTTCAACTATCACCCTACCATTATCATTAATTCTGATAAGTGTTTCACTCATGCAGCAATCACCTCCTCTCTAATATATTCTGTATCATTTAATATGCCTTTTAAGTGAATACAAGCATCAGAAAACCATTTGTAAATTTCAATGAGTCTACAAGCTAATTCTGCGAAATCAACCCATTCATATTGATAAATAAACAGTGCAATTCTGCTATGAAAGGAACGTTTTGGTTGAGTATGTACCATAATTGCCCAATCAATACAATAGCAGAAATTTAACTGTCTTTTTATATATTCCTCTGCCTGTTCAATATATGGGTTACATTCTTCAGAAATATTGTGTTTTTTGCCATACTCTCCAGCTAATATGTAGTAATCAACAATATTTTTATCTGATAATATATGAAGTTCTGAGCAATATTTTTCGTAATATTGATAATCATAATATCCAAAGAATTGGTACATCAACTCATATATATTTTCATAATACATATCAACATCTAATACATCATAAAAACTTTTTTCTACTATTTCATATTTGCCCATATCGTAGAGCTTTTTTGCAATGCAAAGAATATTTAGTATTTCATCAAATCTGTCAACCATAGTTTCCTCCTATATAAATTTAGAAGTGGTAGTTATAGGAGGAATGTTTTTTAAAATGCGTGTAAATGCTTCAGCTTTGTTTTCATTCACTTCTAAAATATCAGCATATAACTCTCTCATAGTATTTATATCATCGAGTTCAAAACGACTGAAATTGACTTCTGACAAACGTACTGGTATTTCTTCTGAAAGTTTTTTATAAATTTCTTCATAAATGTAATGAGTTCCCTCATTCATATCAGGCAAATGAAAAACGTCTGCTTCTTTTATCGCAGACACCAATTTTTTTATACTTACCGTAATCATTGTTATTCGTCCTTTCTATCTGTGTCATTGTTAATTGTGTTTTCAACATAATCTGAAAGTGATACAAAACCTTGTGGTGTCAGTAGATTGAATATCATTTTATTGGAGCGTGTTTCATAGACTGTTGTTCCTATTAATTCTCCTTTATTGTTGTGATTTTCCTCTTTATTGACATTAGTTTCTTTTACAATACGTCCCTTGATAATATGAGGGGTATCACATTCCACAATGCCGTTAATAAGCCCAGAGCCACCGATTAAACCAACCTGTCCAATATTTAAAGGTAATAGAGGACGTTTGACATCACTATCAATTTTGTTTTTCTCAAATAAGCGAGAAAAGCTATTTGATTTTTTGAGTTGTTCCTCTAATTCTGCTACATTAAATTCAGCACCTTTAAACAGTTCTACTTTCTTTGCTATTTTGGGAAGTATATAACGATTTTCTGGTAACTCTGAAAGTTCTGGAATACTATCAGGCTGTAATGCTAGTGCTGCAAGTTTCGCAACCAAAGCAGAACCATTTTGACGTTTTTGACGAACGCCCATAACAACTACTTGTTTAAATTTTTGAAATTCATTCCCCATAAATTTCCATACAGTTAAGTCAGTGAAGTTATCACATAAGACACGGCATATATCTGATGTAAGGCGATAGTAAGGAATGATATAAATAAGCACTCCCCCATAAATGATATGAGAGAGTGCATCAATAAGAAATCTTTTTTCACTTCGGGTATTTCTGCCCCCTTCAGCCATAACTGACAAATAAGGAGGATTGAGTAGCATCATATGAAATGCTTCATTACTAATGCGAGAACGGAAATAAGAGCCAAAACCAACACGATTTAGACGTGTCAAAGATTCTTCTGCTCTATATCTGTCCAGTTCAATACCATAAGTGTTACAGTTATTTTCACCTGCTAGTGTATGTAATGCAAGTCCACAACCACAACATGGGTCAAGTAAATTTACTGTAATATCTTCTGGAAATGCAATTCCATTTGCTATATATTTGATGTGTTCTATGTCAGTAGGATAATAACCCATTTTGACATTTGCCATCAGTCTACCAATAATAGCAGCATTTGTGGTTTTTGTTTCTGCTGTATCTGTAATGGGCAATTTAGAGATATAATCCAACAATACAGAACATAGTTTACTGTAATCAGGTGTCATAATGTGAAATGCTTTCACAGAACAGCTTAGTTTGACAGAATACTCTGCCATTTCATTTAGTTCCATTTCCAATAATGATAGTATAGCAGTATTAAATGCAGAAAGTAATTTATTTTTTTGCTGTTGTAAATCACTATATACTTCTCTTGCTTTAGGTTTGTTTTCTTTTAATCTTTCTAGTCGCTTTCGTAATATAGGAAGTTCGTTGGTTGCTTGTTTGATAATTCTTGCAGCTTCCTCTAGTTTTACAATAGCATAGTGCTTTTGATTGTCAAAAGACATTGTTTATCACCTCTTTACTTTTATTACTTTTGGAAAGTACAGCAACTAACTTTTCATAATCACCATCTGCAAACAAATTACAAGGAATCCATTGATTAATCCCTCCTGTATAATCTTTCATATGGAATATCTGTCGATAAAGAAGTGCGTGTTTGTTAGGTATGAATTGAGAAAGTTGCAAATACAAACCATTGTTTTCACTCCACATACCCATCAGTGTTATTTCACCAGATACAGCAACACCACCATAGTTTTTTGTAACTTTAAATTCTTTAAATTTTAAATCATTTGCGAGTGCTTTTAGAAATGCCGCTGATTTTGTATGAAATTGCTTTTTTGTAATATTGTAATAATCTGTAAACTGTTGTGATATAAAATGATATATCTCTTTCATATTCTTTTTTTGTGATGTGATAGACATTTTATTTTCTCCTCTCTTTTGCTTCTTGAGATAAAACAGGTTTCATATTCACTGTTTTTGTGGAAAATGTAACACGTTCCACTTCAATTCTACCAAGCACCAAAATATTATAAATGTATGATATAACAGCAGTAGCAGCCATAATATTTGCAACAATACTTTGTGGTGCTGATACAGCCGCTTCTGCACAAGATAATTCTGTAGGAAATTTATCTGTATTTTCCAAAATATCCGTATAAATATCAGCAACAGGTTTGTAGTACGTTTTGCCATGACAACGAATACCACATACTATTTGTCCAGTGTATTGCCCATTACCGCTATCAATATAAATAATATCATCCAATTTTTGAAATACATTGTGACACATTTGGCGACTTTTATTATTATCTACTGCACCAATTAAAATGACTAATTCCTGCTGATAGTAAGATATTCTAGTAAAATGGCTGTCTGGTTTCAGTAACTCCAGCAATCTAATTTCATTTTCTATAAACTCAGGAATATAATATACTTCCATACCAAATGCAGAAGCATAGCGTTCTGCTAATACTCGTGCTTTGTTTCTTCCTAAATCAGAACATATAAAATTTTGACGAACAATGTTTTTTTGCTCTATAATGTCACCATCTATAATAATTACTTTGACAGTACGGTCAAGCGTGTGCAGCAATCTATATAAATGTGGTGCAATATAACCACCTGTTCCACCTGCACCTATCATAATAATTTTTACAGCTTTCTCTAAAGAAAATTTCATATAGCACCTGCTTTCTTTTTGTTTCGTCTTTCTAATTTTTCTGCTTTTGCTTCCATTTTTGCCATATGAGAAAATACTTTGCGAATGTTTCTTTTATTTCTAGGGCTAATATCTACATTGTTTATCCAATCATCCAGAAATGAAATATCTAAAAATTCAAATACCTGTTTAGGGTCAATATCCATAAATTTTCCACCATTAGAAATACGAGTTTTTATTTCAGGTTTCCCTTTGTTTAATTTACCTATTACAGTATAAAGACGTGTTGCCTTTTCATCATGGTCATCTATTGGTGAGAAAAATGCAGCCATAGTATTATGAGAATGAATATCCATATAGTGAATATATCTGTCATCTGCAAATTTTTCGCTCATTTTGCTGTCTACTGAAACTTTACTGACAAGCTGTTCTGGTACATCTGCTATAAATCTTTGATTTTGTTTGTCCCAGTAAATATTAACAAGTGCTTCTTTTCCATTACCACATTGAGCAAAGTGATAGAAGAAGGTAAATACTTGCATAAGTAACTTTGCGGGAATCAGAGGCAAAGCCGGAGTAAATCCGGCTTGCACTTCAGAAAGCATATTGCAGTCAGTGACTGGTGTAATAAATTTGCCCATTTCTGTATTTCTTATTTCATATACTTTACCATCACGAGAAGGCACAATAGAAATAACTTTTCCTGCTGCTTCTGCCTCCTCTAAAGTAGCAAATATGCCTTTGTATGCTGTCCCTTTGCTTTGTGCAGTAACACGAGGTTTCACTTTACAAATAGGATTTTTGTCTTTTGCTTTCTTTAAACTGTCAATAAATTCTTTGGAGTTTTCAATACTGCTTTTCATACTGCCAATGCAGGTTTCTTTTGGATTTGTAACAGTTTTACTAATTTTGCCATATTCCACTGTCCAAGATACTTTTTTACCATCATCTAATTCTGGAAAGTCACAAGACTTTTCAATACGCAATTCATCAAATGTCATAGAACTATCATTGATATTTTCTGTTGCTCCAGCGTATACGAATACAGGTAATTTTTCTTCAAAATTTTGTTCTGCTTTTTCTGTTTTTGCAGTATTCGTTTTCGTTTTGGATTGCTCTGATGCAGTTACTTCTTGTATATTATCTTCTAATTCATTTTCCATTGCGAATGGGTCAAAATCCTCTGAGATAGGGGAACTGCCAAGGTCAAATAATTCTTTGTTTTCTGTGTGATTCATTTTTCATCTACTCCTTTTTTGTTTTTAATTTTTTTATTATTATAAGAATAAAGAGTGTACTAGGAGAGTTCTCCCAGCACACTCTTTATTTAAGCTGCTAATATTTCAAATATATTGTATAAATCATTTTCTGCTTTGTTTGTAGTAACTGCTTTTACTGGTTTTGTATTGTTTACAAAGGCAAGCAAAGCAGACGCTGTAAAAGGTGCATTTGTACTGTATATTGTCATTTCTGAAGTATCATCTATAATTGGTATTGGTGTTTGATAGGTAGATACAACAGGTGTTATCGTAATATTTTCTACTTCATCTATAATAAATTTAGGAGTAGTAGTAATATTCTTTGTTTCACTTAAAATAGTTTCAAGTGTCATCTGTTCTGTTGTTGGTTTTAATATTGCCATTTTCTTAAATACAGCACTTAAATCTTCTACTTCATTTTTAATGCCTTGTGTCAGTTCACGAGCAAGTGCTGTTGTCATGTCAGTACAATCAGACATTGCTGCTAATCCTTCTTCTGTAAAATTGCCTTCAATCATACCAGCTGCTGCTAATTTAGATGCCATTAACTTGATTGCTCTATTTTGCATTGTTCCTTCATAGTAAGAGAAATAAACTTCAATTCTTGGTGCTTTTTGATTGATTCTCCAAGAACGTCTGGAAGATTGTCGTAATGTAAACAAGTTGTAGGCAATATTGTAGTAATATAATGTAGTAAAATCATTTAAGTCTAATCCTGTTTCTACAAGGCTAGGATTTGTGATTAGCACTTGAATACCATCTTTAACTTGATTTTCTACCCATTCTTCTCGCTTGTTTGGTGGCACAGAAGCAGTTAATATATTTACTCTATATCCGCTTTCTGTAAGGAGTTTATAAAGTTTTTCTTGTGTGTCCGTTCTTATCCAGCTGGTATAAATGAGCACACGTCCGCCTGTTGCTGTTTTATTTTGTACCACATCTAATACAGAATAATCTTTTTCATGTAACTCCTGAAAGCTAGAAGTATCTTTTGGTATAATAATATCATTGCCTGTAATAGGATGAACAATCGGTTTTTGGTCATAGGGCTGGTCTGGATAAACTGTCAGCAGACCTAAATAAGAAGATAATACTTTTTTGGATATATCTTTTTGGGAACATAGAATATTTTTAAATTCTGATTCAAGGCGAGAATACTCTTGTGCTACTTCTTCATTCATTTGTAACTGTATAGGAATTTCTTCATACTCTGGAAGGTTTTTGCCCATATCATTTAGGCTTAAAAACGCTGCTGAGTCCATGAGAAAACGAGAGTATACCAATGGAGAAATGCCTGGAAGCTGACGTTCTCTTAATTTCTTTTTTGATGTACGACGATTGGAATTATAATCTGGAGTTGCTATTTCATAAACACTTTCTGTTACACCATATTCTGTGTTAAATTCGGTAGATTTATCATAATGCTTCCCATCTTTTAACATGAGATTTGGTGCAATGCGGTACAATAAATAGAATATCCCAGAGCTATAACCATTTATCAATGTTGCAGTCATACCTACAACTTTATTTGCTGACTGGAATAACTCTCCCATAGCATCTCCTTGCCCAGAATTGTTGTTATAATTGTGAAGCTCATCAATAATCAATCCGTCTATTTTTCCTTTCATGTGTTTTTTAATGTACGTTGATAAGGAAAAACGTCTATAAGCACCAGCATTTGCAAAATGACCATCTGGATTTTCTGCAATCGTCTGTATTGCGTTGTATAGTGCAGGTTTTTTCTGTAATCCTTCTAAATACTGATAGGCGTGTTTACGATGAACAAAACCAAATTTAGAAACTTTTACCCACTCTGATTGTTGCTCCGGCAATAGTGCTGTCCAAAGCAAAGAACCACAATGCTCACATTTATGATTTTGCTTGTTTTCTTTTTTAAAGAACAAGGCATCTGCTGGAACTTTGTATTTAGAACCATCATCAATAAAATCCATTTCTATAGGTTTATAGCAATCAGGGCAAAGGAATGCCTTTTTTCTCTGATTCCATATTACAGCAGGACGTTTCATATAGCCATCACGAGCTTTTTCTTTTGACATAATCACATAGCAAGTTTTGTTATCCTGTTCATATGCGTTATATGCTGTATGTAGTTCTGTAATACTGTTAATCGCAACTGCAAAAGTATCTGGTAAAGATTCTTCAATTTCTCTTACCCACTTTTTTGTCATATGAGAAGGACATAAAACGATATTAAAATGCTTAGATTGCTTTTTCTGCTGATAAGCATGGAGTGAAGTGATTCCTATTTTTGTTTTTCCAGAACCACATTCTGCAATACATAGGGTTGCTTTCTTTTGTTCTAAACAGCGTTTATGTGCTTCACAAACAGCAAGCTGTGCATCATATAAGCTATATCCCACATTCTTTTTGATATTGTCATTTACTGCTAATATTTCTGGTGACAACATTTCTTTTGCTGGGTCAAACAATGGTTGAAACTGATTTTTAATGCGTTCAGCAATCATAATGCCAAATGTATTTAGATATTGTGTCACAGAATAAATAGCAGGGAATTTGTTATCATGAGAACCAGGAATACAAATAGCACCTGACTTTAAACCATCATTCATTACTGCAACAATATTTTTTTCATTTTCTGTCATAGTAAGTAGCCATACATCAAATTTTTGTTGACTTGAAATAACTTGTAAGGGCTTCAAAATATCTCTGTTTTGCAACTCTGTTAAAACATATTCTTTGAATGCTGGTATTAAAGGCACACTGGTTTTCTTATCCAGTTCTTCAAATAAGTAGTCACTGTTTCCTTGTTCACAGAATAAATAACATTTACGAGATTTACCATTTTCGTTTTCGTCATAGTTTGTACGCTGTTCTTCATCTTGTATTATTAACGTTGCCTCTGCATAAATGCCATCATGAGAGAGTTCTTTGCGATATTGCTTTACACGACTATGTAATGTTATAATATCATCATGTGTATCAATCGTAATAGAACCTCCGCCATAAATGGCTTCACTCATACCTTTGACGCTTTCAGGATAGCCTCCAAATCGAATTGCAGCAATATAACAAGTATTATTTTCTCTTTCTATTACTATGGTATCTGTGTAAGTTTCTAAACGTGTTTCTGACTTTAAGTCAAAATATTCCATTTCCATTAATTTTGATTGTGACATATCAATTCCTCCTATATTGATTTTAGAGCATACAAAACAAGACTTCTCACCATGAGAAGCCCTGCTTTATATTTTTCTGTTGAATTGTTGTAATTATGATGTTGCCATTTTTCTGATAATATTTACAAATTTGACAATAGACATTGCTGCGGCAATCAATGCTGCAGCTGCTTTTAAAATGTTTTCTAATAACTTCATTTTTCCTTCTCCTTTCATTTTATATGCTTTATAACATGATACTAGTAGATGATTTATATTTATTTCATCACTATTGATAGAATATATCATTATAAATTTTGCATATAGTATGAAAGAATGATATATCATAATTACACTAGATATTGTTTACTTTTATAACTTATTTCAATATTTCTTGTTATGTTATAAATTACTATTTTTTTGAAATTGTTTAAATAAGAAATAGTTGTTTTCTTTGCATTGAGGACAAGGATTGACTAATGTATGTATTGTCCCTAGTTTATAAGAACATTTTGAGCATGGTGATTTTATTTTAGAAGTTATTTTATTTATTTTCAATGAAACACCTCCAAGTAAACACTCTCCAAATGAAGAGTATTTTATATATTTTTATGAATCTAATATTTTAGAATATACATCTCCATTGTTCCTAATATAATATTCTACTTTTTGGGTTACTGTGTATAATGCAGAATGAATTAACTTTTGTATAGAAGTTACATCTTCATTTTCAAGCACTTGAACTACTTTGTTACATTGCTGTTGAAGATTATCTTTGTCCATTACATTATTATTTTTATCTTTTATTTTGTATGGTTTGGTGTGATTGATAATCGTTTGCAATGAACTAAAACTTTTTAACATACGTTTTTCAGATTTTCTGATATAATTCCACATTTCGTCCTCAATATATTTTATATAATTTTTATCATGATTTTGAGAATAATACACTTCAAGTAAAGTACTTGCAATGTAAAGTTGTATAGAAAGTTCAAGACAATCTTTGCTTTGAAAGCAATGCTCAATCTCAGTACCAACATTTTTATATTCTTGAATATCATTTACAGTATTTTCTAAATCGCACATATAAAACTCAACATCTTTTATAGCCACTTTTTTTGACTGTTGAAGCCCAGAAATAGTAGCAATTCTTTGTTGTTCCTGCATCATAATAGAATTAAAATTTTCATGTACACATTTGACAAAGCTAATCTCTGATAGTAACTCTGCTTTTTTATCTCCATAAAGAAATTCTACAATTTTATCAAGAGTCTGATTTATTTTTTTTAATTCTTTATTAATTTGAAATAAAAAAAATTGACCTGTGATGACTGACATTACTGTAAAGACTCCAAGTATTGCAGCCTCTGCTACCATAGGTGCAAGAGATGCCACCCCTGCAATTTTTCCATCCATACCAATAATAGAAGTTGAAAAACCACCATTTTTCAGCTGCATTAATGTATGAGGCAGTCCTTCTGGGAAAGTAATCGTATACATTTGAGGTAATTTTCCTGCTATTACTGCGGAAGGAAGCTGCTGTAATAGTGCATTGATATGTATTTTTTGTGCAGTACTTAATTCTAATTTTGTATACTTACTACTGTCATCAAAATTGATATTGCCCTCATAAGGGGTAATATCAAAATCGGCTGTTTGTTGTAGCAATCTAAAAATGTCTGTTTCTGTTAAATTTGTTTGATTGTTCATAACATTCTCCTCATATATATTTATGAAATGGATTAATAACTACAGAAAATAGAATAAAAGTCATCAATTAATAATATTTCTTCTTCTATATCAACCCATATTTCACCTGTACTTTTTTCTATTATAACAGGATACCAAGCATCGCCATCTAGTATTAAATAAAAATCATATACTTCAGGTCTCTCGCCGTTATATTCAAATTCACAATCATATACCATTGGATGATTTTCTAGCCAGTTATTGAGAAGCTGTGCTGCTTCCTCTGCTGTAAAATCTTCTTGCTCAACAAATTCTGTTTCATTTATACTTTCTTGCCCAGTAGGCTCAGCTTCTTCAAATGCTTTTGAAATAAGAGAAAGCAATATAACATTTGTTTGAGGCACTTCATTAAATGCAAGTGCAGTGGCTTCAAATGTCCCGTTTTCTTCATCAACAGTAAATTGAATTCTTGCTTTTACTTGAGCATCAGCATACATACAATCGCCTGTGAATTCAACGATATCTTGTCCTCCTCCATTTTTAAAATATTTCCAGCGTGGAGTAGCGAAAAATTGTTCAAATACATTGCCATAGGTTAAATCAGGATTTGTTTCCATATATCCGCCTTTTACCATCAGCACATATTTGTTATCAGCATTTGTAACGTTTGAAATGGTATCTTCTAATTCTTTTCCTGCATCTTTTAATGCTGCATTTGAGCAAGCTGAAAATGATAAAACAGCTGCTATAGACAATGCAATTAGTTTCTTCATTTTAAAAATCCTTTCTTATTTTTAATTTTAAAATAAATTATCTTATTCTAAAATATTGTTTTTTATTGAATTTTTTTCATAAATATAGAATTGTCAATGTATTGTAACAGAAAAATCTTTTCCTTCATGCAAACCTATCACTGTTCCATCTTCTACATTTACATAAAAATCTTTTATTTTAATGACTCCATCATAAACATTATAAATATTATCATATCCTCTATTTTCTGGAGTGATACCAGCACATTCTATGCTAATAAGAGAATTGCCATTGATATCAAATATGGTAACAGAACCATTTTTAACAGCGGTTATATATTGAGCATCTTCGCTGATATAAACAGCATCAAAACCTGATATAGGTTCAAACTGCATTTCTCCATTTTTGTTGATTGCAGTAATATAAGAAAGTCCGTCTGCACCTATTATTTGCATAACAGCATATCCATTATAAAAAGGACTACAGTCATATGTATATTTTCCATGATACTCTGGAAAATCTATTGCAACTTCTCCATTAATGTTATAATAAACACCTGTATAAAATGTGAAACCATTTGCAGTAGCTACTTCTAAGTCTCCTGTTTGATCATAAAATTCTCTATCAATAAAAACTTCTTTATCAATAGAAGAGTTATATGGAACAAATATCAATCCTTCATGAAATTTATATCGTGCTACTTCTCCCAAAGTAACTTGTTTTCCTAAAAGACGTTTTGTCCATATATTAGATAAAATAGGTGTAATTGTACCATTTGTTTCAAGAGTACATATTGCGTTATTGTCATAATTACCATACAAAACCTCTGCTTTGCCATTTTCAAAGTCAGAAATAAAATTTTGTATACTATCTCCACTTTCGTTACGATAAGTATATATTATCTGTTGTGTATTTATATTTAAAAGAACATAGTAATCATTAAAATTGATTTGAAAAATGTTGTCTCCACGATATTTACAGGAAACATAATTTTCATCAAAAGATATTGCTTCTGGAATATAATTATAATTTGCATATTCTTCATAAGCTTCAAGTTGCTTTTGATATTCCACATATCCCCAATAATCATAATTAGGGTCTGGAGCTTCTCCTTGTGGAGCTTTAACAGCTTCAAGTTCAGGAGGAGGCGTTTTTTCATATGTTTGAAATGATGCAACTATATTTCCATTTTTATCAATCGCACCAATCTGCCATTCATTACTATCAAAATTTTTGATATGCTCTGCTACTAAAAATAATTCATTACCATGACAGAGAATTTTATAGTCTTCATTATAATCATGAGTAAAAGTAACATTACCTTCTGTATCAATAATAAAATAACTACTTTTATCATTGCCATCAAATATAGCATAGGCTAGTCCATTTTTAAATTCGCTTGTCTTTGTTAATACAGTATTATTTTCTGTCAATTCTGATTCCCATATAATTTTTCCTTGTGTATCAATGAGAGCAGCTCTTTCATTTCCCTGCCAATTTATGTTTTGCATTGCATAGGAAATGCGTTCTTCATCCTCTTTTTTGGAAATTTCCATAGCAGTTTCAGCAGACTCTACAACTGCTTCAATACTACCATCTTTCCTATGTGACTCCATAAATTGTACCCAGGCTCTTCCTTCTGAAAAATCAGTTAAGTTTTCAATCCATAAATCATTTCCAATGTAGTCCGTGTTTTCATTTTGTTTTGATTCAGGGGTAGTATTTTCTAATTTTTCAGAAGATTGTATTATTGTATTATCATCCGTTTTATCTATGACATTAGGAGATGAAACTTCTTCTATCTTATTAGCACATCCTCCAACAGAAATTAAATGAAATCCAAGCATTCCCACAGCAATACATTTCATTGTTTTATTCATAGTTATGTTATTCCTTTCTTAAATAAAATAAAAAATGTATTCCATTTTATTTACTTTTCATATTCTTGTGACAATTTTTTTATTCTCTTAAGGGCTTTTTCCATGCCACTAACACTTCCCCAAGCAATTCTTTCCCTATTAGGATTTAATAATCTTGCGTGTTGAGAAATTGTATGTTGCTGCAATTTCCAGCCATTATATTCTGCAAGAGTTGTCCAAAAAACATCACCATCATATACTTTACATTTAATATTAGGAAATGATAATTCTTCATCACAAATTTTTATAATTTCATGAAGTAATATAGTATCTAACATCAATCTTTCCTCCCTTTTTATTTGTTTTTACGCCTATAATAACTATTTCGCCCATATAATCCATTTTATCACAATTTATTCGCTTATACAATACCAATATCCATATTTTAGGGCGAGGTGATAACAATGGATTACAAATTATTAGGCAAAAGAATTAGAGCAGCTCGTTTAGCAGCCGGAATGTCACAAGAACAGCTGGCTGAAATGGTAGGGCTTACCAGTCAGCATATTTCTCATACAGAAGTTGCTTCTACAAAAATCAGCCTACCTGCACTTGTAAGGATTTCCAATGCCCTTCATACAAGTGTAGACAAGCTGCTTTCTGACAGCATACATGATTCTAAGTCATACTTAATGGATGATGTAGAAACTGTTTTTGCTGACTGTGACCCTGATGAAGTATATGTTATGCTGGAAGCAGCCAATGCGATTAAAAAGTCAATACGAGTACGAAAGTTAAAACGTATTGACTAAGCAAAAACATATTTCAAATAACTTTTATTATGTTTTAAGTAAATTTTAAAGTTGTTTCGATAAAATCCTGCTTGCTATAAGTAGGATTTTTTTCATCATTCTGTTTCATCATCATTTCTTCGTTTTCGTAGTGTACTCTCTATAAATTTTACAGTATAACCTCCAGCTCTAGCTATTTTTGCACGTTCTCGTCTGTCTGATGCTTGTTTAGCTAAGTCTGCTATAAACTCAGGACGATACAATCTCATAGGACAGTCAATTTTATCACCACGAAAATATTTAAATAATTTTAGCATTGCATCACGACCAATGAGTTCAAAAAGTTCTAAATAACTATCATTTAGAGCTTCACTTTCATTTCCATCAACGTTAAAAGCTTTGTAAATATTTTCTTCATTTAAATTATCTAAGTCAATGTCAATCACAATAATGCCACCTCCTTATACCTTGAAAGTATAACAATCTACGTTTTCCTAAATCAAGACTTTTAAAGGCTCTTTAAAAATAACTTTATATTCTTCTTTAAAAGTTCCTTTTCTTTATTTAAAATAATACTAAAATATTCAATATTCCCTCCTCTTATAAATTTCTTTTTTTATGTAGTTTATTTATTATTTCATTTTTTCTGTCACCCCTTTTTATATATCTTCTACACCACAAATGACTGAAGATTCATCGTGGTGTCATATTTAGAATATATAAAAGTAAAATTAGTTTATATGATTTTCATGTATAAAATATAATTGATTTCTATGAAAGCTTATTCTATAATTGAGTTATCAAAAAAGGAGATGATATTGTGTGTAAAACTACTGATGTTAATAGAGAGATAGTGCCAACAACTTTTCTACCATTTAGAAAAAATAATTCTGTCTTAAAAAGGGACTCAGTTACTAATATTAAAGACTTCAAAAATCTTGTTCCATTTAAAAATAATCCATTCACTTTATATGAAGGACAACAATTCACAGATATGGTAGAAAGTATACGAATGAGCGGTATCATTACTCCTATTATTATTCGTCGTATGAATGAGAAAGAAAAATATGAAATTTTATCAGGTCATAATCGTGTAGAAGCGGCTAAAGCAGCGGGAATAACTTCCATTCCTGCTATTGTAAAGGAAGGCTTATCTGATGAAGAAGCATTACTTATTGTTACAGAAACAAACCTTATACAAAGGTCATTTGTAGATTTAAAGCATAGTGAACGTGCTATTGTAATAACTAATCATTATGAAGCGATGAAAAAAAAAGCTGGTTATCGTTCCGATTTAATTGAAGAAGTTGAAAATATACTTAATGCCCCAATGGGGCACAGGATAAATACAAGAGAGAAACTTGGTAAACAAATGGGTTTAGGAAAAACTACAATAGCACGTTATCTACGATTAAACAAGCTAGTTTCCCCACTAAAACAACGCCTTGATAAAAATGAGATTGGTATACGAGTAGGAGAATCTCTATCATTTCTAAATACGAAAGAACAGGAAATGATTGAAGAAGTACTTGCTAATGGAAAAAAAATTAGTATTAGTCAAGCAAATAAAATAAAAGAAAAATCTCAAAATGGCGAATTAACTAAAATATCTATCAATGAAATACTTGAGCCTCAGCGTTCAAATTTATCAATCAAACCAATTAAATTGAATACACAATTTTTATCGAAGTATTTTAAACCAGAGCAAGATATAAATGAGATTGAGGAAACAATAAACTCTGCTTTAGAAATGTATTTTTTATCAAAGAAGGATGTAGAATAAATATAATAAAATTGGGTATTTTATAAATAATTTGTAAAATACCCATGAATATATAAATTCCTATTTCATAAATAACATAGGAATTATTTTGATGTCAAAATAAAAATATATATTTATAAATCATATCATTTTTAATAATATTATTTATGAAATAGAAAAAACTTTATTTAACACTTATCTTATTCCCTTATTCTTATTTTATATGGAATTATTTTTTACTATTGAAATTGCATAAAAATCATGTTATTTTTATAAGATAAGAGAATAAGATAAGTATTTTAGTTGAGTAAAAGGAGGAATTTTATGGATGGTTTTTTTAATTTAGCACATCATGCTATAAATGTTGTAGGTAATGATTTTGTTGATTTTATTAATGATATTAAAGAAAATGATAATTTATCGGAATCAGAAGAATTACAATTAAAAAGCTGTATTCCAAATAGTAATGAAGATGAAAAAAATTACAAATGGGACATAGAAAAAGCTGAAATAATTTTAAAAGTCTTAAAACTAAAAAATCGTGGCAATATAAAGAAAATTCTCTCTTATATAAATCAATCTGAATATGGCTGGCAAGAAGAATATTATCATTTCTATAACACATGTTTTTATTATGCAAATCATTGTAAATTTAATTATGGAATTGATAATAATCCAGAACAAACAGAATGGGCTTTTGAAGATATAGATACCATATTTTTACATAAAGAATATGGAGGTATAACTTCTTATCTTTTTGGATATTGCATTGCTTCCCTATTTAGTAGTCGATTAAAATTAGACCATCTCCAAATCCCCTATTTTTTACAAATAGCCTGTGAGAGAAATTCAAATACTTATAGATTAGTGCAAAAAATAGTTGATATATGTGATGTAAATACAAGCATAGTTAGAAAATGTAGAAAATCGTTTTTTCAATATGGATATTGTGACTATGATTCTGTAACAATATTTCCTGAAAAAGATTCAGCGGCAATATTGGATAGTTTATTATATAATAGAGATATTCCTGTTATAATAGATGGATATGAAAATGAAAAAAATTATACAGATATACTTCGAATGACCGCTAATATACATAGAAAAATAAATCGAATTGATATTAAAGATAGATTTAACATATTGCCTATATTTATTTGTCCTGTAATTCGTTCTCAATTCAAGAATTTTTTTAGTATGGATTTAACAAATTTAGATATTGATGATGAATATTTAAAGCTGATTGAATATAGAGAACAAATGTTAGCTTCATGGATACTTGAGTTTATAATAAATGCAGATGAATATTTTAAGAAAAGAGATACAAATTCAGATAAGATACGTCGTAAAACTGTATATGAAAGACCTTTTTTTGATAAACTTAGAACAGATATTCATTTTATAAAGAAAAAACATATGAATTATACAGAATTAACTGAGAAAGATGTATCAAATATAGGATTTCTTACTTATTTTTTCTCTCAATACATGAAAGTTTTTGAAAATTCTTTAAGAATTAAGTATGAAGAAAATTTTGTATATAGAAAGGCTACATACACTAGAAATAATTTACCAGAATTGCTTGAAAGAATAGTAGATGAAGTTACAGAATCTTTATTTAAGTTGCATAGTGCTTATTCACCTACATTGCCAATGACGATAAATGTTAATGTAATTTCATCTAATAAAATAAAAGAAAAACAAGTCAAAAAGAATGGAAAGAAATATGCAGCAGATATTATTAAATATTACCAAAGTTATGGCGTTGCTATAAAGATATTACCAGATGTTGAATTTAAAGATGATAGATACGTGTTTTCCGTAAAATTATTAGCAGGAACGGATGCAAAATTAATCAGCAGATACGCAGATGAAATAAGACGTTTACTAGAATTAGAATTCTTTTTTACTGATATACGTTCTTCTTCTATAAAAATAATTGCATCTAAAAAGCCATTAAAAGAAAACAGCTTACGTAAATTATTAGAAAGTTCACAATTTAGAGAAAGCAAAATGAAAATTCCATATGCAGTTGGATACGATATGCTGGGAGATGTGGTGATTGCTGATATAGCTGAATTTCCCCATCTACTAATTGGAGGTACTACAGGTTCTGGAAAATCTAGTGCAGTACATAGTTTGTTAATGAGTATTGTTTGTAAACAAAAAGCAGACAAAGTTAAATTGCTACTTCTTGATTTTGGTGCATCAGGACTAAAAATGTTTGAAAAAGTTCCACATTTATTGACGTCAGTTATAACAATAAGTGAGATGGAAAGAGGAAAACAGTGTATATTAAAATTAAAACAAGAGATGGAACGACGTTTAGAAAAAATAGAATCCATTGATGAAAGATATCGTAACAAGGAACTTGTAAAATTGCCTTTTATCATTTGTGTTATAGATGAATTTCCAGCATTTGTTAGAAACTTTAAAAAAAATAGTAAATCAGTAGATATGTTTATGGATTTATTAGAACGTGCTAGAAAAGTCAAAATTCACTTAATATTGACAGCTCAAGACGCAACTAATAATAATATTTTAATTAAAAAAACAAATCTAGGAGCAGCTATTGCTTTTAAATGTACTACTCAATATGATTCACAAGCAATTATTGCGGCATATGATGCTGTAAATTTATCAGGTAAAGGCTCAATGTATTTTAAATGTTATCAGCATGAAGGAATTAAAAGAATGCAGGGAGCATTTATGCCTCCTACAGAAATAATGGATACACTTGATAATATAAAATTTGATTATGAAGCTATAAAAAAACAAGATACAGAAATAGACTTTGGATTTGAATATTTGCCTAAATTAGATAATTCTGAATATGAAATAGATTCTCCAACTCCTCAAGATATTCATGATGAAAAACTAGCAGAAATTATTGTATGGTCTCTTAGTCGATATAAAATTTCAAATAAACAAATTAAAGATAATTATGAAGTAGGATATGATAAAGCTAATGTATTTTTAAATGAGCTTGAATCGTTTGGTATTATAAGCGAACAAAAGAAAGGATCAAAACTTCCAAGAACAGTAATTCCTCGAAAAATAGAAGATATTTCAATTAATACAATAAATTTTTTAGAGGAACATGGATATGAAAAAGCTGAGATACAAAAGGCTTTTTTGATAAGACAAGAATAATTAACATGTAGATGAATGTAGAAAACAATCAGCTTATAAGACATATAATAGAGCTACAGAAAAAAATAATTTAAAAAGCTAAGTTTTGGCTACTAAGGATGAAAATTAGCTTTTTATTTTGAAAAAAATCTTTAAAAATATTCTTTTATTGTATTTCTATTGAAATTTGAATAAATATCAATTATAATAAAATTGCAAGGTTAAAAATAACTATGTCCCAGGGCAATTATATTTATTTTAAAAAGGACAAATAAACATATCCACTGGAACATAGTAAAAAGACCTTGTATTTGGCTTTAGATAGCCAATGCAAGGTCTTTTTTTGGAATTTTATAATTCATTTAACCTGTATAAATACTGAGTTTTTAGAACATTTGGCTGCTTTTTAAAAATAAAAATAATAATAACCATGTGCCAGGGGTAATTTAGCAATAAGTTAAATAAATTTGCCCTTTTTAAAATAAATATAATTGCCCTGGGACACCAAAACTTTAGAAAGCCTTGCAATATAAGGGTTTTTTGAGCTATTTTACCCTCTCTGATATTAAAATGATATTAAATTTTAGATAGACCTTTTCGTTGATTTGTATAAAACGAAAGGGTCTATTTTTGTTTTAAGAATTTCTCCATTGTACAGATGGTATAAATTTTCCACCACCATCACAAGTATAAGGAAAGTTTAACTTCCATTCAAAATATTCCTTTTTGGTAATTTGTCCATTTTTCAGCTCTGTTTTGCGAGTAAGCCATTCTGCTAAAAATTGGTTTACAAGATTATAGTTGAGAAAAATACCTACTGGTGCAGGAGCATTCCAAACGTCAGAATTTTTATATTCTACTTCTGTGCTGAGTTCTGGATTTTCAGTCATTTGAAATAGGTTGACTGTGTTAGGATTTAGCTCGTCCATCCAGAAAAAGGTTTGCATAATGTCCTCTGCACTGCCAGAAACTTCTACATAGAAATTTAAGGAATTTACATGAAGTGCTTCGGCAATTTGGTTTAAAAGTTCTTTTTTAGGAGTTCGATAGTTTGTTTCATATTGAGCAATACGGTTTTCGGTCAAACCAACTGCAAGACCTAGCTCTTTTTGTGTCATACCTCTAAAAATACGAATTCGCTTTATTTTTTCACCAACAGTCATAGAATTAACCACCTTTTACAAATATTTTTGTATTTATTATAACTGATATTTTGGAAATAGTAAATAAAAAATTAACAAATATGTGAAATAAATGCTTGCATTAACAAAAAAGATAATATATAATAGATATAGAAATTTTAACAAATAAGCGAATGGTAAAAGGTGGTTAGTAAGTATGAATAAAAATTTATTTATAAAAGCAGAAGAAATAGCAACAGAATTGGG
>CAJTZO010000018.1 GCA_910583755.1 uncultured Clostridia bacterium | reverse complement strand
GTTAAGACACGGCCCTTTCACGGCTGTAACCCGGGTTCGATTCCCGGTCGGGTCATTTTAATAATTTTCTAGTGATGATGCGTTTATGGGGAATACCCGTACCCATTCCGAACACGACGGTTAAGACATAAACGGCTGATGATACTTGGTGGGAGACTACCTGGGAAAGTAAGTGGTTGCTAGATTTTATGCCGATGTGGCTCAATTGGCAGAGCAGCTGACTTGTAATCAGCAGGTTAACGGTTCGAGTCCGTTCATCGGCTTTTGATTTTATGGGTCTTTAGCTCAGCTGGTGAGAGCATCCGGCTCATAACCGGACGGTCCCGGGTTCGAATCCCTGAAGACCCATTTTAATTTCATATGGCTCAGTAGCTCAGTTGGTTAGAGCGCCGGCCTGTCACGCCGGAGGTCGAGGGTTCGAGCCCCTTCTGAGTCGTTTTTGGGAGTTTAGCTCAGCTGGGAGAGCATCTGCCTTACAAGCAGAGGGTCACAGGTTCGAGCCCTGTAACTCCCATTTTTTTATTTTCGGAGGAAAATATGGCTAAAATAATATTAAAAGGTACAAAAGAACAAAAAGTTTATCAGATGTTGCAAAAAGCAGGCTGGTTTCCTAGTAGAAAAGTAGATGTTAGTCATGTTATTAAATATTATCAAAACCGCAATATAAAATTAAGTGATAAAGCAATCCATTTTTTTGAGGAATATTATAACATAAAAAGTGATTGGGATATTGTATATACTTGGGAAATAAATAGAAAGAGCCGAGGCGAGCATAGGGGAGATTTTCATTTTAACTTGTTTCCATATCCAGAATACTATAAAACGGATGTCAGAGATTTTATGTATGATGATGCTGACTTTATAGTAAAATCAGAAGAATATAAAAGTGCTTTGGAATATTCCAAAGAAACAATTGCCCTAGTAGGAAAAATAGGATATTATTATCCTGCTTGTGTTTGGATAGGAGAAAGTGGAAAACTGTATTGTACACATGATTATAATGATGATGTACTTGTATTTGATACCGTAATAGAGTTAATGCTACATGAATTGTCAGCGCATAATAATATCATAGCAATCATTATTGAAATATGACACCAAAAAATGGTGTTGTTTTTTTTAATCTATTTTATACAAAATAGATAGAAAAACTTTCTTAAATATGCTATGATAAATGAAAAAATGATATGTTAGGAGAGAAAACAAAATATGAAAGTATTAAAGCTATCAAAATGGACGATTTGTGCGTCAAATAAATTTGAAACAATACAACAACAAAATACACTTGTGTTATTAGATAGCCAAAAACATTTTATTGTCTTTTTTGGCATAGATGAAAATGGCAATATTAGGTTAGAAAGATGTTCTCCACATTATCAGTGCGAAATAGACCATGAACATAAAACAATTGTATTAGAGGAGGTAGAATAAATGGAAACATACTATTTGAATGGATGGAAAATAACGGCTGAAAATAAAAGTAAAAGTGCATATGACTTTGTTTATGATGAAAAAGATTTGATGATTTTAGATAAGTTTCAAGCTTGTATTTCATTTGTGGAGGTCAATAAAAAGGGAAATTTAGTGTTGCAAAAATTATCAAACTCCTTGCGTTATCAAATCAATAATGCGGAAAAATGTTTGAACATTATAGTAGTAGATTGATGAGGGATAATGTTATGAGAATTGGCTCAGGATATGATGTGCATAAGCTGGTAGAAGGACGTAAATTAATATTAGGTGGAGTGGAAATTCCTTTTGAAAAAGGATTACTGGGTCACTCAGATGCAGATGTATTGCTACATGCTATTATGGATGCACTTTTAGGTGCTGCAGCTATGGGGGATATTGGAAGGCATTTTCCAGATAATGATAACACTTATAAGGATATATCCAGTATAACATTATTGCACAAAGTTTTATACTTGCTTAAAAAAGAAAATTATTGTATAATAAACATTGATACTACAATAGTGGCACAAAAGCCAAAACTAGCATATTATATAGAAAATATGGAAAAAAATATTGCAGATGCGCTAGAAATAGAAAAAAGTTGTGTAAATGTCAAAGCAACAACAGAAGAAGGACTTGGTTTTACCGGTGCTGGACTTGGAATTGCAGCGCAAGCAGTTTGTATCATAGAAAAAAGTATTGATGGAAAGAGTAATTTTTAGGACATTCTGACAGAGAAAAGGAGCGTAATACGTGTGGTGCGTATTATCGGGTGAAACTCCGAAACAGAAAGAATAAAAATGAAGTGCATTCCTGAACTGCACGAGTGAACATGAAAGTAGCTTGTAGCCGGTAACACCGTTATAGTTTAAGAGTGAGAGGGATTGTTGTATCAATTCGTCTAAGTGGAGTGGAACCGCGAAGGATTAGCTTCGTCTTTACAAAGGTAAAGATGGAGCTTTTTTGTATGGAAAAATGGAAGTTTGATTTGCACCAACCGAAATAAACTGTGATGAAGTTCTTTCACTTTCTTTCTTTTGAGATAAGAAAGGAAGAAACAATAGTACGAGTTTTGAGTATATTAAATAAAAATGATATTTAGGAGGAAATAAAAATGTTAAAAGAGTTAATACGTGTCGTAAAGGAAAAAGACCCTGCAATTAAAGGAAATTCTGAGGTGTTGTTGTATCCTAGTTTTTGGGCAACTATTTCTCATAGAATTGCACACCATTTTTATAAAAAGAAACATTATTTTATTGCAAGGTTGATTTCTCAAATTTCTCGCTTTTTTACAGGTATTGAAATTCATCCTGGGGCTAAAATTGGAAAAGGGTTTTTTATTGATCATGGCATGGGGGTTGTAATAGGGGAAACTTGCGAAATTGGCGATAATGTATTATTATATCAAGGTGTAACTTTAGGTGGTACCGGAAAAGGTTCTGGAAAACGTCATCCAACTTTGGGCAATAATGTTATGGTGGGAGCAGGCGCAAAAGTATTAGGACCTGTCAAAATTGGAGACAATGCAAAAATAGGTGGTGGTTCTGTTGTGGTGAAGGATGTACCAGCCTATATGACAGCGGTTGGTGTACCTGCAAGATGTACAGCACAGGAGGAAGAAGAAAAAAAGCAAAAGACTTCAGATATGCTTGACCAACTTCGATTGAGTGACCCCGTTTCCAAAGATTTAAGGGAGATTTCAGAAAGGGTGAAAGTCATTGAAAAAATGCTTGTACAAAATAGTAAAAACAAGGTACAATAAGAGATAGAGAAAGATTTTGGATTTGATTAAATTTTTTTGAAACGTAACAGAAGAATAGAAGGGAGAACAATTTTTATGAAGGTTTATAATACACTAACAAGACAAAAAGAAGAATTTATTCCACAACAAGAGGGTAAAGTTAAAATGTATGTCTGTGGTCCTACCGTTTACGATTATATCCACATTGGAAATGCAAGACCTTATGTTGTTTTTGATACAGTCAGAAGGTACTTGGAATACAAAGGATATGATGTAACATATGTGCAGAATTTTACAGATGTGGATGATAAAATTATTAATAGAGCAAACAAAGAAAATAGCAGTATGCAGGAAATTTCAAACCGCTATATTGAAGAAGCTTTCCATGATGCGGATGGCTTGAATGTAAAGAGGGCAACCGTTCATCCACGTGTGACAGAAGAAATGGACCATATTATTGAAATGATACAGATACTTTTAGATAAGGAATTTGCCTATGAAGATAAGGGCACTGTTTATTATGATACTAAAAAATTCCCTGAATATGGAAAACTTTCGAAAAAGAATTTAGATGAATTGATTGCTGGTGCAAGTGAAAGAGTTTCTATTGATGATGCAAAAAAGAATCCTACCGATTTTGTGCTTTGGAAACCTCACAAACCGGGTGAACCAAAGTGGGACGCACCTTGGGGAGCAGGTAGACCCGGTTGGCACATTGAATGTTCTGTTATGGCAAAAAGATATTTAGGGGATACCATTGATATTCATGCTGGTGGTGAAGATTTAATCTTCCCTCACCATGAAAATGAAATTGCACAGAGTGAAGCCGCAAATGGAAAACAATTTTCAAAATATTGGTTGCATAATGGATTTATTACGGTCGATAATGAAAAAATGTCCAAGTCCTTAGGAAATTTCTTTACAGTAAGAGATATTGCTGCACATTTCCCTTATGAAGTAATACGCTTTTTTATCTTGGGAGGACATTATAGAGGTCCTATCAATTTCAGTGATGAATTGATGAAAGATGCCCAAAACGGCTTGGAAAGAATTAAAAACTGTAAAAAAGATTTAGCATATTATATTCAAAATTGTCCAGAATCTGCTTTAAAACAAAATGAAAATCCAGAAGAACTGGAAAAATTTAAAGCACAGTTTGAAATTGCAATGGATGATGATTTTAATACAGCAAATGCAATTACTGCAATTTATGAATTAGTACGCTTTACAAATAAGGCGATAAAAGAAAATATTTCCAAAGAGTTTGCCTTAAAAATACAGGCTATGTTAGATAAACTTTGTGGTGTATTAGGGATTGCAGAAATGAAGCAAACACAGGAAGAAGATACCGCAGAAATTGAAGCTTTGATTGCAAAAAGAACAGAAGCGAAAAAGAATAAAGATTTTGCAGCAGCAGATGCTATTAGAGAACAATTAGCACAAATGGGCATTACTATAAAAGATACTCGCCAAGGTGTGCAATGGTTTAGAGGCTAAGTTTATGGATACGAAGGTAAAAGCCTTACTTTTGGAGAATAAAGGAATAGAAGATGGAAAAGAAAAAGAACTTTCTCCATTGGGATTGGCTTATATTGGTGATGCAGTTTATGAAATAATTGTCAGAACGATGATTTTGGCAAAGGGAAATGCTCCTGTCAATAAGTTGCATAAACAGTCTAAAGAATATGTCAATGCGAAAGCACAGGCAGAGCTGTATAACCGTATTGCAGCGTATTTAACAGAAGAAGAACAGGCTGTTTTTCGAAGGGGAAGGAATGCAAAATCTTTTACAACCCCTAAAAATATGGAAATTGGAGATTATCGTCATGCAACAGGTTTAGAGGCATTGTTTGGCTATTTGTATTTGAAAGGACAAATGGAAAGAGTGTTATCTCTGTTTGAAATAGGAATACAGTAATTGTATTTTGCTTATGGCTGGAAAAAATGATGAAATAAAAGATGGAGCTGGGGGAACTTTTCGTAAAAGAAAAAAGTTCCTCCAGAAATTTTTCAGTCTGCCTGCAAAGAAAAATATTCGTTTTTACTCAAAACTTTTTAGGGAAGTAACACGTATATAAGCACAGAGGAGTGTATGTTTTGGAAACCAATGAAAATCAATTAGAAGGAAGAAATGCCATACTAGAGGCATTAAAAAGTGGTAGAGATATTGAAAAATTATTTGTATTAAAAGGGAATGTGGAGGGAACCATAAAAAGGATTATTGCACAAGCATCACAAAAAGGTATTGTAATACAAGAGGTAAGTCGTCAGAAATTGGACGGGCTTTCTCAAACTAAAAATCATCAAGGCGTGATTGCTTTGGCTTCTGCACATAATTATGCAGAAATAGAGGATATTTTAGAAAATGCAAAACAAAAGGGAGAAGACCCTTTTATCATTCTGTTAGATGGTATTACAGACCCGCATAATTTGGGTGCTCTAATTCGGAGTGCAGAATGTGCTGGTGCACATGGTGTTATTATCCCAAAACGTCGTTCAGTTGGTTTAAATGCGACTGTAGGGAAAACTTCTGCAGGGGCTATTGAATATATGCCTGTTGCAAGAGTGACGAATCTTGTAAAAACAATGGAACAGTTAAAAAAACAAGGGTTATGGTTTGCTTGTGCAGATATGAAAGGATTAGATTATTTTGATACCAATTTAAAGGGACCATTAGGCATTATCATTGGCAGTGAAGGAGAGGGCGTCAGCCGACTTGTAAAAGAAAATTGTGATTTTACCGTGTCAATTCCGATGTATGGAAAAATTGATTCTCTAAACGCTTCAGTTGCGGGTGCTCTTTTTATGTATGAAGTGGTACGTCAAAGACGTTTTATGCTTTCTTGACGCTTTCTTGAAAGAAAGCTTAGCAAAGAACTTTAACATTGTTTGACAGGACAAGAACGAGATTTTTAGTTGAAAGACAACAGAAAGCAACCGGAAAAAACCTGTGTTTTATGTTACTTTTTTTCAAAAAAATTGAGGAAAGAAAGTTTAGCAAAGAACTTTGACATTGTTTGACAGGACAAAAATGAGATTTTTAGTTGAAAGACAATGGGAAGCAACTGGAAAAAACTTGTGTTTTATGTTACTTTTTTTCAAAAAAATTGAGGAAAGAAAGCTTAGCAAAGAACTTTAACATTGTTTGACAGGACAAGAATGAGATTTTTAGTTGAAAGAAAACAGGAGGCAATTAAAAAAGACTTCTGTTTATAATTGGAAAAACGAAGTTTTTCCTAAAGTTTTTGGTCAAGCTTTTTTTAAAAAGCTTGTGGGTGCGTTGAGGGTAAAGCCCTCAAGGTCTTTAATATTTTAGCATGAGCTGTAGTGTTGTATTCTGAAGAAAGGAGAACGTTGTTGAAAAAATACAGCATTGTAAAAAATAATTTTTTATGATATTTCAATAACGATGTCGATATTGTCAAGAGAATTTTTGCTGGTAGATGGCTATAATATGATACATGCGTGGCAGGAGTTAAAAGAATTGGTAGACATAAGTTTAGAAAGCGCCAGACAAAAACTCCTTGATATGCTTTCTAATTATAAGGGAAGTCAAAAAGCAAATATTATTGTTGTGTTTGATGCGTATTTAGTAAAGGGAAATGTGGGAAAAATATATCGTTATCACAATATTTCTGTAGTGTATACAAAAGAAGCGGAAACCGCAGACCATTTTATTGAAAGAACTGTACATCGTTTACCACGTCATTATAAAGTGAGCGTGGCAACTTCTGATGCCTTGGAACAACTAATTATATCAGGAGAAGGTGCAATTAGAATAACTGCACAAGAATTGCGTCAGCGTGTTTTAACAGAAGCGAAAGAAATTCGAAAAAAATACATAGAAAATAAACCGCCTAAAAATAATCTTTTAGCAGATAATATTAATAAAGAGGCTTTGGATTTTATTGAAGCGTTACGCAGGCAGAAATAAAATGTATGAGGGTGTAGATATGAGACAAGAAGATGAAGAATTGGTCAGACTGGTACAGCAAGGTGATAAAAGGGCACAAGAAGACTTGCTGACAAAATATAAACCGCTAGTCAAAACAAGGGCAAGAACGTACTTTTTAATAGGAGCTGATACAGAAGATATTATTCAAGAGGGGATGATTGGACTTTATAAAGCAATCAGAGATTTTAAAAAAGATAAAAATTCTTCGTTTAGAGCTTTTGCAGAACTTTGTATTAATCGCCAAATGATTACTGCAATTAAAATGGCAACAAGGCAAAAACATATCCCTTTAAATTCCTATGTTTCATTAAATAGACCAGTGTTTGATGAGGATTCTGAAGAAACGTATATGGATTTGCTGATGGGAGGAGAGATTTTAAATCCGGAGGCACTACTTATAGGCAGAGAAGAAAAAAATTTTATGGAAGCACAAATTATTAAGATGTTGAGTGATTTTGAAAAAAGAATTTTACTTCTCTATCTTCGTGGCAAAACATACTATGATATTTCCTGTATTGTTGGAAAACCGGAAAAGTCCATTGATAATGCTTTGCAAAGAGTGAAAAAGAAAATTGAAAAATATCTTGAAAAAAAGAATTAGAAGTACTTGACGATTGCTTGATTATATGTTATCCTATAAAAGCTGATGAGAAAAGAGATTAACCTCTTTTCTTTGCTGCTATGGCTCAGTAGGTAGAGCGTCGCCTTGGTAAGGCGGAGGTCACGGGTTCAAATCCCGTTAGCAGCTTACGATACCCCTTGAAAAATCAAGGGGTATTTTTTTTGTGTTGCATAATGGTGTCAATGTAGTGGTTTATAGTGTGACTAACTTCTATTTGTTTTTCTCTGTTTTACATTCAGTATTTTTAGTTTACACAAATACCAAATAAAGAAGATATTTTATATAGTTCTTCTAAATTTTTTAAATGTGTTTTTGTATTTCCAAATACATTTATTACTTCTTTTCTATGGTCTTCATCATAACAGTCTTCCATTTTATGGCATATATCAAATAAAAGTTTTTGTATCTCCTTTTCATAAGTTACATTACAACTAATAATGACTAAACACATACAACTAGTTTTATGAGATGCAAACAATATATATTTGTTTTCTGTATCTTTTCTAAGGATAAACATTTCACCAGCAATATTTTTTCTAATCACATTATCTATAGGAATGTTCAATAATTTTGATATTTCATCTCTGATTCTATTCATAAATTCATCTTCAAACTGAAATTCATATTGACAAATTTGCATAATAAAAACTTCTTTCTGTTTTGATATAACAAATTAGTAATATCTATAAAATATTTTGTTTAATTAAGGATTCATTATATTTATTTTGCTTGAAATAAATTAGGATTTAACTCTAAATAGTTTATTAAAAATTCTGTTAATGTATTTGATATTTTTAAGAATCTATCATCACCACTTTCATTATAAAAATATACTGGTGGATTATTTCCTTCATTTAGTTGAAACATACAAAAAATACATCCTTGACTCATCCAAAATACAAAGTCGTTGTCTGTTAGTACAAGTTTTGATTCATTTTCTTTTAATAATTCAACTGCTCCTTGTTTTAAAATATAAATTTCATCCATAAAGCAAGATTCTCCCTTCATATACTTGCCTTCTGTTCCATTTCCCATAACACTCATAAATTCAACATATGCTTTTGGTAAAATTCCATTTTTTGTGGTAGATAACAACTCTTTTATTTGATTTTCACTAGCATTTTTCATAGGTATATTTCTTTCTTTTAATTTTTCTACTAATTCATTAATAAATTCCATTCTTTTTTGCCTTCTTGATTTTTGTAAATTCTATACAAGTAACTTTTCTAAAATAATTTTTATAATTTTAGAAATTTATGGATTATTTTTCAATTTTTTTTAATACTTTACACTCTTTTAGTTTGTGTAATAAATAATCTAAATAGGTTTTAATAGTAATAGGATTTTGAAATATAGAATCATTTTAAGGTTTTTGGATAAATATTTATAAGATATTTGTTATACATTCTTTGATAGCAACTTTATATTCATTATATTTTGTAATCCATAACATTTCATCTGCTAAATGCCACTTAACATTATCATTACTCAAATTACTATATTGGTTTTCATTTAAAAATTCTCATAATTCTTTTTCATAAACTCCTTCTTTTAATCGTCTCTTGAATCTTCCTTTTCCCAATGATACATCATATTATAATGAACTAAATTAGTATAATATAAATTAGAAGTACGTTTTGCATTGTAAAGAGCCGTACGAGTGTATGCTATGATATTGGCTATTTTTGTAGTTGTTTCTTGTATACAGGAATACACATACTGAATGTCCAGCATATTCAGTTTAGAATACACACTTTTGACAACTTCTGTAGGGCGTTCTTCTCCTGCAATGCGAATAGTGGCTTTTGTACTGGTCATCACTTGTGTTATGATTTCCACAATATCATCAAGCTCATCTTTATGTATTTTAAAATCAGAGTGAAGCAAAACGTCATAGTTAATGTTTCGTTTGATAAAATCACGTGTTTTGTTGATTTGTTCCCTATCCATCACGTTTTTTTTAGATAGATTATGATAAGATGGATAAGAATAGATACTAAAATTAATATGACTAGAATTAAAATTACTAGACTGTATTTTTTGCTGATGACAACTGCAATTTTTACTGGTAGTAACTGCATTTTTTACAGGTGAAACAACAACTTTTTTAGAAGACATTTCTTTTTCTAATTTATCGCAAGTATTCCAGTATTGATTCATTGCCTTTCGATAATCTGCTCCATTAGGATATTCCGTGCGTAAGGGTCTTTTAGGTTCTTGTATTTCTTTTTGTTTTACTTCTTGAGGAATATCTAACTTTTCGTCTGCTGGTGTATCACAAAAAGTAGATTCTGAACTATGATATAACTTTACATAAATAATATAAGGTTGTCCCTTTTTATTTTGAAATCGTTCAATTAATCCAAAAGTAGTTAATTCCTTTAATAACTTTAAAGCAGTGCGTTCACTACACTGGAAATCTTTTATGACTTGAGCAGCGGTATAAATGATATAAACTTTTTTTTCGTTGTCAAACCAATTATTGTGATTGGAAAGATTGGCACGCTCTACCATAAGGGCATACAGAGCCTTTGCACTGACGGAAAGTCCTTGGAAAGTGTCACTAAACAGGGTACGGAAATTGAAATAATAATTTTGTGTAGGGTTGCTGAAATAATAATCAAAATTTTTCATAAAAAACCCCTCCTTAATTTTTCAAAAAACTATAGAAAAATAAGAGGTGCTATGATATAATTAGCTTGAGGTTGCGGTGTTATATCAATAGCATCCACTTATTAATGTCCTTAGTGTTGCGAGCACTAGGGGCATTTTTTATAGTTCAACTTTATGGTAACATTATAATATAAAAACAACAAAGTAAAAATGAATTTTTATAAGAATATGCTTTCCTTTTTTTGTAAAGAAAAAAGAAAATATTTTTAATTTATGATACCACATTCGACAAAAAAAGACAATATTTTTATTAAATAATTCTATATAAAATATAAGATATAAAAAATAAGAAGGTTTAATAACCTTCTTATTGAAAAGCTTGAAAATGGGCGAAATTATATAAAAAAAGAATAAGAAAAATACTTTTATGGAAAATAAAAAAACGAGAAAAGTTTACAAAATATTTTGATATTGATATAACACATAAAATAAATAGAATAAGAAAAATGATATTATGTGTGACATAGAAATATAAGGAAAAATTTAAAGAAAAACCTCTTTTGCCCAGATAATACCATTTTCATATAAAAAACATATTTCATTATGAACGTCTGAAGTGAGCAATAAATTGCTCATTATTTTGCTTTTTAAAAAAATACAAAAATCAATTATTTTTTTATAGGTATCTATGGAATATTGCATTTTATCAGTACAAAAGACAATAGATTGTGCCATATGATACTCTTTTCCTAAAATATCAGAAATATAAATAGAATAGGGATATCTTTCTTCCTCAATAAAAGCAATTCCTACAATACCATCTTTCATTCCTTCATAAAAAATACACCTTTCTTCCTTTTGCTGCAATATTTGATTCTCGAACCAATATTCTGAAATAATTTGATACAACCATTCTTGATTAAGACATTTTTGCTGTAACCCAGCACAAAAACAAATAGACATTATTTACTACCTCCTATACCTATTTATAAAAGAAAATCCCCCTTTTCATCTATCATTTTTTATGCTACTATAACGTTTAATAACGAATAAGGAGGATAAAACAATGAAAAAATATTTTGCAGCCATTCTTTCTGCTGCTTTACTTTTTACTTTTTCTGCCTGTAATCAGGTGGAAACACAAGAGGAAAATAATACAGAAGTCATAACAACATCGGATTTTGCAGCAGAAGCACAGCAAGACATGGAAAACGCAACAGAAATTACCTTGAATTTTGTTTTTGGAGATATGAAAGGAACTTATGCTGGAGAAACAAAAGATGGTATTCCTCATGGCAAAGGAAAATTTGTTTCTCAAAATAAAAGCCAAAGAGGCTGGTATTATCAAGGTGATTTTGTAGAAGGTCATTTTGAAGGGACAGGAAAAACTGTATTTCAAAATGGGCAAGTGCAACAAGGAAAATATGTCCATGATATTTGGCATCCAAATACCATACAATTTTTTGAGTTTATGCAAACGTTGCCAGGTAGCAATTTTACCATCAATCAAAAAGCAAGAGAAATTTTTACAAGTGAAACAGATTATTTTCCGGTAGAATCTCCAGAAGAACTCCCTATCAATGAAGATATCACTTACGAGGAGATTAGTAAAGATGCAGAAAAATATGGAAATGAATTTATATCTATTTCTAATTTATCTATTTCCAAACATTCTACCTTTGATATTACTGAAAATCCTGAAAATTTGCCTGAATTAAGAGGTGCCTATATAGAAGCATTTAATGATAAAAATGAAAATTATCTTTTATATTATCGCGGAAATGTTGATAACCTAAAAGAAGATAGTGTAATACAACTAGCAGTTGGTATTCCTTTAAATGCTATAAAAGAAGGAGATACTTCTTATGTAGCTTTAGCAGTAAGTTATCTATCTTTGCAACAAAATGTAACAGAATAATGATAAAAATGGTGACATTATGTGTCACCATTTCAATCTGTCAAAAAACCTTGAGGGCTAGCCCTCAAACTCCTAATTCTTTCTTGAAAGAAAGAACCAAAGAACTTTAATGCGAAACTAACGTTTCGCTAAAAATATTAATTTTATAAGGAAAAATGCTAGTTTTTCCACTAAAGTTTTTTGTCCAACTTTTTATAAGGGAACGGAAAGCTGCTTTTTTAGATAAATCATATCCACTAATTGTATACCACATTCAAAAATAGGTTTTTCATAATGTTCTATAAAAAAGTTTTTTACAGTATGAGAGTAAGTAAAACCACAATGTTCATAAAATGGAATCGTAAGAGGGCTGTTGCCTGTTCCAACTAACAAAGTATGGCATACTTTCTGGTAATAATGAAAGATATATTGTAGCATTTTTTTACCATAACCTTGTCTTTTATGTTGTACTGCAATATTTTTTATTTCATAAACATTATCTTGTTCTTTTGTAACAACACAAACACATTGTACCATGTTTTTATCATATAATACAAATAAAGTTCCTCTTTCTAAATAAGTATCAATTCTATTTTCTTGTTCATCTGCTAATAAAAGTAAATGGATAAATTGTTTTTTATTTTCTGAAATAATTTTAATTTCCATAGGAATCCTCTTTTTATTATAAAAAAATGGTTTGAAAAATCAAACCATTTCCATGCGGATGGTGGGAATCGAACCCACACTATGTCACCATAACTGGATTTTGAGTCCAGCGCGTCTGCCAGTTCCGCCACATCCGCACATCTATTTTTATTTGCTACCTCATTATAATAGCATACCTGTTTTTAAAATGCAAGCATTTTAAAACATTTTTTTGTATTTTTTTTAGGACAAAAATAAAACTTATAGATTTCAAGTAAATCGGAAATTCCTTCAAAATCTCAAATTTTTTAGCAAACGGAGGAGCACTGAGAATTCAATACTCCAGCTTGTCAAAAAACCTTGAGGGTTAGCTCTTAAACTCCTCAAAGAACCTTAATGTGAAATTAATATTTTGCTAAAAAGATTGATTTTATAAGGAAAAACGCTAGTTTTTCTATGAAAATTTTTTGTCCAACTTTTTGACATAAAAGTTGGTGGGTGTGGGTGAAACCCACAAAAAAGACTTTATTGACGGACAGGAGCATTGAAAATTCAATGCTCCTGTTTTTTTATAAACTAGAATCAAAATCCTTCAAAATGCTCTGGTTCTGGATAAGTTTTTCCAAATAATTCAACCGTTACATTTTTCATAATTTGTGGTTTTTTAGGTTTATCATTTCTATCTGTTTTTACATTTGCAATGTCATTGACTGCTTCCATTCCTTCTATTACTTTACCAAATGCAGCGTATTGTCCATCTAAATGTGGAGAGTCTTCATGCATAATAAAAAATTGAGAACCTGCAGAATTTGGCATCATAGAGCGTGCCATAGAAATAACACCTGCTTCATGTCTTAATGTATTTGTAATACCATTATAATCAAATTCACCGATAATCTGATAACCGGGACCTCCCATACCAGTTCCATCTGGACAACCCCCTTGAATCATAAAGCCTTTGATGACTCTATGAAATATCAGACCATTATAAAAGCCTTTTTGTACTAAACTAATAAAGTTATTTACAGTGTTTGGTGCAGTTTCTGGATATAATTCTATTTTTATAATAGCACCATTTTCCATTTCGATGGTAACGATTGGATTTTTTTCCATAATTAATATCTTCCTTTCTATTTTGTTATACCATTTTCTATTATACCAATCTCTTTCCTTTTAAGCAACAGGAAGTAAAGTTACAAGAGTGGCGTAAAAAATTTCTCCATGTCTACGTTTTGTACCCCTTCAAAAACATACTTAGAGAGATGAAAAAATAAAACCTTGAGGCGCTGTCTCAAACTCCGCAAGCCTTTTCAAAGGCTTGAGCTAAACTTTTATTTTGTTTTCTTTCCTAAAGAAAGATTATTTTTAAATCTCCCCTTTTTGAACACTCCCTAAAGTTACAACAACAAGTTCTGGTCTGTTGTGAATGCGAAAAGGGAAAGTGCTATTTCCAAGTCCTCTACTCACTACCATTGTTGTATGACGTTCTGTATAGATACCACTGGTATATTTGGGGAAAAAACCTTGATGTGGTGCAAAAAGTCCTCCTATCCACGGAATACGAATTTGTCCTCCATGTGCATGACCCGCAAATACAATATCAATATCATATTGACTATAAATAGAAAGTAATTCTGGTCTATGAGAAAGCAATATTTGAAACTCTGTAGTATTTGTTTTCGATAAAACAGATAATACTTTTTGATAGTTTGCATTAACAGATTTGTCTTTTATTCCTAAAAGAGAAATACTGTCTTTCCCTTTTGTGATACTTTCTTTGTTGTTTTCTAAAATAAAAACCCCATATTCTTTTAAAAGAGGCAATAAGGTGTCATATTTTCCAGACTGATGTTCATGATTTCCAGAAACATAATAAACAGGTGCAATGGTTACAATATGAGAAATTAATTCCATTACAGAATCTATATTAGTACGATTTCTGTCTAACAAGTCACCTGTAATAACAATACAATCTGGTTTTTGTTTTTGAATCAAAGAAATTATTTTTTTATGATGTTTTCCAAATACTTTATTTTGCAAATCAGATAATTGCAAAATACGATAACCAAAAAAGGAAGGTGGTACTTTTTCATTTTGATAGGAATATTTTGTAACCATTATTCCGTTATCTTGCCAGTACAAATAACCTGCGGCTAGTAAAGCAAAACATAATAATTTTTTCCATAGTTTCATAGATTCACCCTTTCTATTTTTAAGATATTGGGAATATTATCATTAGATTTTTTTATTTAAGTAAACCTACACACAAAATTTTATTGTAATCTTTGTCTTACAGCTTCATATAAAAGTACAGCACTAGCAACGGAAGCATTCAAAGATTCTGCTTGTCCCAACATAGGAATTTTAATGAGCTGACTACATTTTTGTGCTGCTTCTTCTGAAATGCCTTTTCCTTCATTTCCAATTAAAAAAGCACAACCTTTTTTAAAATTAGCTGTATAATAATAGTCTTTTGCCTTTAAATGTGCTGCAAAAACCAGAATATTTTGTTGCTTCATTTTATCAATAGATGAAATGAAATCTACATTTCTAAAAATAGGAACATGAAATAAAGACCCCATTGTGGAACGTAACACTTTTGGATTATATAAATCAACACAACCTTTTGACAAAAAAATGGCATCTACATTACAAGCATCTGCTGTTCGGATGATGGTTCCTAAATTTCCTGGGTCTTGTACTTCTTCTATCAAAAGATAAAGACCATTTTGTTTAAAATAAAATTCTGTATTTTCTTTTTTTTGGCAAACTGCTAAAATACCTTGAGAATGTTCTGTATCTGTCATTGTAGAAAAGATAGTATCTGCAAAAACAAGAACTTGACTTCTTTTTTGATAAACAGAAATATCATTTTTGTTTTGAAAGCGATTGGAAACAGCATAAAAAAGGATGGGATAGTTTTGAGGTATTTCTGCAACAAAGCGGAGTCCTTCTACTACAAACAATCCTTCTTTTTCTCTGTTTTTATGTTGCTGCAATCCCTTTATTTTTTTTACAAATTTATTTTGAGCACTTTCAATCAAATTTTTCACCCTTTTTTATTTAAAAACTTTTGAATATTGACATTTTCACCTAATACAATCAAAATATCACTTTGCTGAATTACATAACTTGGTCTTGGAGAGGCAATAATATCTTCTCCTTGCCGAATTGCAATAATATTTAAATCATATTTTGCACGAATGTCAGATTCTATCATACTTTTTCCAAACCATTCTTTTTTCGGAATCACTTCTGCAATACTAACATCATCAGAAATTTCTGTTAATTCAAAAAAATTACCATAAATTAACTTATTTGCAATGTGCAAGCCCATTTCTCTTTCGGGCAAAATAACTCTATCTACTCCAATTTTTTCTAATATTTTTTTGTGGTTCTCGTCTAGGGCTTTGGCAATCACATAAGGAACCCCCATTTCTTTGGCTAACAAAATAGCTAATACACTAGCTTCTAAATGACTTCCTGTTGCAATAATGACAACATCAAAATTTCCAAGCCCTAAGTTGCGTAAATCTGCTTCATCCGTAATATCTGCCATGACAGCATGGGTAACATATTCTGACATATCTTGTACTAATTCCATATTGCTATCTACCGCTAATACTTCTGCACCATTTTCTGCTAATGTCTTTGCTACACTTCTTCCAAAGCGTCCTAAGCCTAATACTGCAAATTGTTTTTTGATTATCATGTTTTTCCTCTCTTTCTATCCTACAATGACCTGTTCTTCTGCATACTGTAGTTGATATTTATTTTGTTTTTTAGTTAATGCCATAGCAATAGAAATTGGACCAATTCTTCCCATAAACATAGCAATAATAATTAGAATACGCCCTATATTTGATAAATAAGGGGTAATACCTGTTGTGATACCTGTTGTTCCTAATGCTGATACGGTTTCAAACAAAATATCTATAAAACTGTGTTCAACTGGCATATTTCTTTCTGTAAAACTTAAAAGTAATGTCATCAACAATACAGTTGTGAGACTAATGAAAAATACGGCAAGTGCTTTTTGTAGTGTCAAAAAAGAAATATTTCTTTTAAATACATGTGTGTGATTGCTTCCACGAACAACAGAAAGGACTGCAATCCATAATATACTTAAGGTTACTGTTTTAATTCCGCCTGCGGTTCCACCGGGAGAACCACCTACAAACATCAATAAAATGGAAATAAATTTTGAAACTTCTGTCATAGCGCCTTGGTCAATACTATTAAATCCTGCGGTTCTTACCGTTACAGACTGCATAGCAGAACCTAATACTTTCCCTTTAAATGATAAATTTCCGATTGTATCAGGATTATTACTTTCCCATAAAAAAAACAATACCATACCGAAAAACAAAAATAAAAAAGTAGAAAGATATACAATTTTACTATGAAGGGATAGCCTACTGATAACAGTTTTCAAAGACCATTTTTTTTGATATTTTAATTTTAATACACGTATGGTGTCAAGCCAAACCATAAACCCAAGACCGCCCAATATAATAAGAGACATAAGCACAATGTTCATAAATGCGTAATCTACATAAGGGATAAGGCTATCTAAACTCATAATATCAAAACCGGCATTGCAAAAAGCAGAAACCGAATGAAAAATTCCATATAAAATACCTTTTGTTAGCCCAAACATAGGCACAAAAACAAAAGATAATAAAATCGCTCCAATACTTTCTATCAAAAAGGTACCAAACATAATTTTTTTGATATATTTTACCATACCCATAATATTATTTTGATTATAAGATTCTTTAATCAGTAATCTGTCTGATAGAGTAATTTTTTTGTGAAGTGCCAAAGAACCTAATACAATAAATGTCATAAAACCTAAACCACCTGTTTGTATTAAGCAAAATATCACTACTTTGCCGAAAGCGGTCCATTGGCTCATGGTGTTGGTAACAACTAAACCAGTTACACAGGTGGCAGAAGTTGCTGTAAATAATGCATCTAGCATCCCTATGCTTTTTCCATTTTGGCTGGAGATGGGTAAACAAAGTAGGCTTGTACCAATCAAAATAACAATCAAAAATCCAAAAATAATGACTCTAGTAGGATTATTTTTAAATATCTTCTCTTTGATTTGATTCATAGTGTAATTCCCTCTTTTTTTGCATATTTTAAAACATTATAACATAAAAAAAACAATAGGAATAGAAAAAGCCTGCATTTTTATTTTATAAAAAACACAGGCTTTCACTTGTCCAAAAACATTGAAAGTATTGCTCTTAAACTCTTACCTCTTTTTTGAAAGAAGTTGGACAAAAAACTTTTAAGGAAAAACTAGCGTTTTTCCTTATCAAATCAATCTTTTTAGCGAAACGTTAGTTTCACCTTAAAATTCTAGTTTTATGATTTCTCCCAAATATTTTCCCTGTGCAATGCCTTCTTCTGTAGCAACAACGTATTCTATCGTAGTTGGATTGATAAAGCGAACATAAATTTCTGCTTCTTCACTTGTAGTATCGATTTGGCATATTTTTTTCTTTGCTTCTTCAATGGCAAGGCTATTTTTTGTAGTTGCCTCTGGGAGAGAGGTATAATAAATTTCAAAATCTGCTACACATGCATCAATAAAAGCATTCCATTCATTATAAGGTGTGTTTCTGTCAATAATACATTCAAAAAATTTCTTTCTGTTTCTAACACCAAGATAATATTTGAATTTTACTTCATCATCACTTTTGATTTCAGAAACAACTTTTATTTTAGAGCTAGGTCTTCCTTCAATTAAACCAAAAGCAACCCCTGTTTTTCCAGTTGGTGCAGTCACTGAATCACGATTAATCATAATTCCTCTTTCCGCTTGAATTTTTTCTGCTTCTTCTGTTCCAAGTGGTGGATAAATCATAAAAAAGTCATGGTCTTGCTTACAATGGAATGTTTGCTTCATTTCACTTGTTTTTTCTGCAATATATTCTTCAAATAATTCTCGAACAATAGGAGATTTACTTGAATTTCCAGCAAGGAAAATATTGATACAACTAATTTCAGTGGTACCTTCCTTTAAAAAACTGGAACTTAAAGCGTCAAAGAAATTTTTTACACCTACTTCAATTCTATCTCTTAATATTTTGAGTAATTCGTCTTTGTCTACTTCTAAAGGAGAATTTGGTTTTTCTTCTCCAGAATTGGTAAACAACATTAGTTCTATCAATCCCTCTTCAATGCTGCTACCTTCTTCCAGATTATTTTCCCACAAATCTCTTAATTTTTCCATCAGTTGCTTGGTGTTTAATTTAGCTTCTTGAGAATTGCTTAATAAGGCTTCACTTCCTGCAAAGTCTTTACATTCTGCTGGTTTATAAAAGGAAATATCTTCTTCTAAAAGTTTATTTCTATTTTTTTTGAAAACATAAAAAGCAAGAAGTTCTAATAAATTTTCACCACCAAGATATTGGTCGCCACCTGCTCCAAAGTGTTCAATCACATAGTCATATCTTCTAGCCTCTTTTCCTTCTGCATAGCGCCAAACGCCAAAGTCAAAGTCTGTAGTACCACCACCAAAGTCAAAAATAGCATAAGGAATTTTTTCCCCTTCTTCTGGTTCAAAAGCATAACTTTCTAATGCACAAATGGCATAGGCTGCTGGCTCACTTGCACCTTGTGTAATGCGGAATTTTGACATAATTTCTTTATCTCTCAATACTTCATCAGGAAGTGATTTTTTAATGCCCCGTTCAAAGCAATGGATAATTTTTTCTCTGATACTTTTTTCATACGTAACAGGAAAAGAAAGTAAATAGTTTAGGTAGATTCCTTTGTACATATTATTAATAAAAATTCCCAAATAATAAGCATATAATTCGATTGGATTAAATTCACCATCTTCAATATCAATAAATGCTGGTAATACAGTTTCATAACCACTATCATCTTTGATTCTAATTTTGCGATGCTTGTCTCCACTCCATTGTTTTAAATCACTAAAAAAGGTATAATATTTATTGCTATCTTTTCCATCCTTGAGTTGTTCAGAAGCTCTGTGAGAAACAGTTAAATCACTCCAAAGTGTTTCTGGTCGACCTTCCCTAGCATTGTATCTTTTCATAAAATTTTGAATATCAACAAACTCCATAACGGTTGGATTTTCATAATCAGATTTTTTAATCTCTTTTCTATATTTTCCTCTGCCCACACGCATAGGAAGAATATTATCATCTCCATTTTGATAAACAACTACTGTACTTTTTGTTCCAAAATCAATGCCAATAATGCCGTCTTCTTTGATATCACTGATAGGATTTCTTCCTACAAAAGAAGAATTTACCGTGATTTTAATAGTATTTGATTTTTGTTCTTCTGTCCATAAGTCCCAGTGTCCTCTGTTAGGGTCTTCCACAATTTTTTCGTCATAAGGGTCAATATCAGCTCTTAAATAATCACATTCCAAAAATTGATTTACAAACAATTTTTTGATTTCGTTGGTAAGATGTATGGTGTTTGATTTTAGATATTCCCCAACTTCTTCTTTATTTAAAGGCGTTGTTTGGAATGCTTTCATTTTATCTTTTTTTACACTTTCTAAAATGATACCAGTATCTAAAAAACCATATTCATCTAATCTTATAAACTTATTTTTGTAGAATAGTATCATTTCTTCTAATACTTTTTCTTCTTTTTCGGTAAGTCCTTTGGGAATTAATCCTTCACTAATTAAAACTTCCGCAGCAGAAATATTTTCCTGACAATCACAAACTGGAATATTTAAGGTAGTTGAATCACTAAAAGGGCTGTTACCAGATGTTCCATCATGACACATAACAAAACCCCCCTTTTCAGAAGTATGGTTTTGATATCTGCAAGCAACAGAATGATAATAGGTGTAACTATTAGTATCTATATTTTTATTTTTTATCCAATACCAATTATTGGAATAACTGCTGTTAAAATCAGGATTACTACTACTATTATAAAATACAAGTGGATTATTTCGTTTAATATAAAATAAATCATAGGCTTCTGCTTCTAGCATAGGTCTTCCAATGGGTTTATTTTCTTTTCGGAACAATTCGTAATTAAATTCTGTATCAGAACAAAACCATCTTCTGGTATCTGCTATCAAAAAATTATATGTTTTGTTATAAAGCACTGGTTTATTTTTAATGGTTACAAATTCTTTCTCTGTAATGTCACTTAATTTTTCCAATACTTCTTGCATAACAGGAATACAATTTCTTGTTCTTTCCTCTTGTTCCAGTGCAATCAGTTTTACAAAAAAATCCTCATTGACAAAAATACTATTGGTACTTTTTGTTGCTATTTCCATTTTATATCCTCCCTCTTGCCCTTACATACGGACAATTGATTTTTTAATTTTTCCATTGCGGATGCCTTTATAGCCTTTTAAAAGAATTTCTTTAATATTTCCTGTGACAGCGCTATTTGATGCTCTTGTATGTATATCTTCATCAAATTCATCGCCTATTTTAACATGAAGCCTTTCATAATTGGTATTGATACTTTCATAACAGGTAAAAAAATAGTCAAAAATACTGCTTAAAACCCGAATTTCCTCTGGTTGATATTTATTTAACTTAAAACTAATGAGCTCCCATAATGCTTCAATGTTTGTCCATTGCGCTCCATAACAAAAAAAAGTTTCAGGACTTTGTTTGCTTAACACTCTTTCCAAGTCATGATGTATGTTTTCCCCTAATGCAAGATATGATTCAAAATAATGGTCAATATTTTGATATTTGATTTTGTAATATTCTGCTTTTTTGTCTTTGTTTTCCAGTTCGATTTGATATTTGATTTCTTCTTGCTGTTTTTGCTCTATATCGGAAAGGAGGGTAATATTTTCATTTTGGAGTCTTTGCAGTTCTGTTTTTAGTTTCAAGAGATTCTTTTTTAAAGATTCTTTTTCTCTGCCACTGCTGGCAATCGTATCTGTAAGGATTCTCTTGGTTTCCTTTAAATTCACGACTTCTTTTTTTAATTGCTCAATGGTTTCTGTTAATTCTTCTTCTATATCATTTTCTTTGGTCAGTTGTTCTTGTAACAATGCTTCATTTTGTTGGGTTAATCGTTGATTTTGCTGCTGTAAGGTGTCTAGCTGTTGCTGCAATTCTTTGTTTTTGCTTTCTAAGTCGTTGACTTCTTGTTGATACTCTTTGTGTTTTGTAAAAAGTAGTGCTTGTATTTGTGCTTTTTCTTCATTTAACGTAGAAATTTGTCTTTTTAATTTGTCTTCTTTTTCCTTAAATAATTTGTCTTCTTGTTTTTTTTCTTTTGTTTCGCTAGGTGTTATGCTTTTTTGATGTTTTGCTTGTTTTTTTGGTTCTTTGCTTACAATTTCTTTAATTTTTTCAATGACTTCTTCTTCTTCTAATAATTCCAGTAAGTCTTGTATTTCCAAGTTTAACACCCCTTTTTTGTAAAAATAAATAAAGATAACTAAAAATGGTTGCTATATACAAATATCAAATAGAGTAGAAATATTTCCTAATTCTCCCTTATCATTTTCTCCATAAATTCATCTGAAAATGTAAATGCATACGAACAAATTTTCATAAAAAATAGTCCCCTTTTCTACGGAGCAGACTGCATGAAAATAGGATAGCATATTTTTCTAAAATTTTCTAGTATAACAAAGGAATAAAATTACTATCACAAGGATGGAAAAACAAAATATGCAAAACAGAATCTTAAACTTTTAGAAGTTTAGTGAAAAATTAAAAATTTTTTTTAAAACACTTGACAAAAATAAAATATTTCGATATTATAATAAAAAATGGATAGTGATTGTTTTAATACAAGCTAGACCTGTTTATACAAAAATTGAGATAAATTTTTATTTGTCTTATTGTTTTTGTGTAAACAGGTTTTTTTTAGGAGAGGATTACATGAAAATTGGAAAAATACTCAATCATAATGTAGTTGTTATATATGAAGGAAAAACGGAAAAAATTGTAATGGGTTGTGGCATTGCTTTTAAAAAAAGAGTAGGCGACAAAATAGAAGAAGAAAAAGTTGACAAAGTATTTTCTTTGGAAAACAAAGACACAAATACCAAACTACAACAACTATTAAAAGATATTCCTATGGAATATGTGGAAGTAAGTGAAAAAATCATAGAGTATGCCAGAACAAAAGCAGAAAGAAATTTGAATGACTTTATTTATATTACATTACTAGACCATATGCATATGGCAATTATCCGACAAAAAGAGGGAATTTGTGTTAAGAATATTATGTTGTGGGATATCAAAAAGTTTTATAAGGAAGAATTCCAAATTGGTTTAAAAGCTTTGGATATCATAGAACAAGTATTTGATGTTCGTTTGCCAGAAGATGAAGCTGGATTTATTGCATTACATATTGTCAATGCGCAAATGGACGATAATTATAATGGTATACAGGAAATTGGAGAAGTAACCAAGTTGATTCATCAAATTGTAAATATTGTAAAATATCATTTTCAACTCAAGTTTGATGAGGATTCTGTATATTATCATAGATTTGTAACACATTTAAAATTTTTTGCTTTAAGATTGTTTCAAAAAAACAATTATGAAGGGCAGCAAGATGAAGATTTATTAGCACTTGTCAAAACAAAATATCAATCTGCTTATGAATGTACTTTAAAAATTACAGCATATATTGCTACAACTTATTCTTATGCGGTAAGTGAAGAAGAACAATTATATTTAACAATACATATTGAAAAAGCAATCAGACAAAACCGGTAATACTAGGGTGGTGACATTCAGTTGGCCAAACCTTCATTTTATAAATATTATTTATCAAGAATGGAGGAAAAAGTATGGGTAAGTATGAAGCATTAGCAAAGGAAATTGTAAAACAAATTGGGGGAAAAGACAATGTAAGTGGTTTAACACACTGTATTACACGTTTGCGCTTTAAGCTCAAAGATGAAAGCAAAGCAAAGGATGATGTGTTAAAAAACATGGATGGCGTTGTGACTGTGATGAAAAGTGGCGGTCAATATCAAGTTGTCATAGGTAATCATGTTGCAGATGTTTATGCCGATGTTTGTCCACTGATTGGCTTGGAAGGAAAAGCAGCATCTTCAGAGGAAGAAGAAGACAAAAAGAGTAATTTAATTGATATTGTTTCTAATATTTTCCAGCCAATTTTAGGTGTTATGTCTGCTTGTGGTATGCTCAAAGGATTAAATGCTTTATTTGTAGCATTGGGCTTATACACAGATGCAGCAGGAATTTATACCATGTTAAACGGTATTGGTGATGCGTTATTTATGTTTTTGCCTATGTTTTTGGGCTACACTTCTGCTAAAAAATTTGGATTAAAACCAATGCTTGGCTTGGCAATCGGTGCAGCAATGTGTTATCCAGCATTGCAGGGAAGTAGTTTATCTGCGGTAGGAGAACCATTGTATACTTTGTTTGCTGGAACAGTATTTGAATCAGATATTTATATGACATTTTTAGGCTTACCAATGATTGGTATGGATTATACTTCAACTGTCATTCCAGTTATTTTTATTGTGTATTTTGCTTCCAAATGTGAAAAGTTTTTTAGCAAGTTTATACCAGATTTAGTAAAATTCTTTTTCGTGCCAATGTTAGTGCTATTAGTTGCGTTACCAGTAGGGTTTTTGTTAATCGGTCCTGTTACAACTTTTGGCTCTATGTTAATTTCTCAGTTTGTATTTAAAATTAGAGAATTTAGCCCATTGTTAGCAGGTGCAGTAGTAGGTGGTACATGGCAGATTCTTGTTATTTTTGGTATGCATTGGGGCTTTATTCCTGTTTATATCAACAACATGGTAACCTTGGGATATGATAATATTATGATGCCATTCTTTGGCTGTACTTTTGCAACAGCAGGTGTTGTATTGGCAATTTTCTGCAAATCAAAAGATAAGAAAATAAAAGAATTAGCATTACCAAACGTTATTTCTAGTATTTTTGGTGTAACAGAACCAGCTATTTATGGTATTACTTTACCAATGAAAAAGCCATTTATTATTAGCTGCATTGTTGGCGCAGTAGTAGGTGGTTATTATGGACATTTTAATTTTAGAAAATTCTTTGCAGGTGGTATGGGCATTTTTGAATTTCCAGCAATGATAAATCCAGATGGCACAAATGGCAATATTATTGTAGCAATTAGTGGCGCAGCCATCGCTATGGTATTAGCATTTGTTATGATGTTTGTGGCATATCGTGAAAAACAAACTGCAACAGAACCAGCAGATAATACAGAAAAAGTGGAAACACAACCAGAAACACCAGCACAACCTGCTTTATTAAAAAAAGAAATAATTGCAAGTCCTTTAAAAGGGAAGGTGCTTCCTTTAACAGAATGTAAAGATGAAGCGTTTGCAATGGGCATTTTAGGAAAAGGTGTGGTTATTGTACCAGAAGAAGGAAAAGTTGTTTCTCCAGTTAATGGTGTTTTAACAACAATTTTCCCAACCCTTCATGCTATGGGCATTACTTCTGATGATGGTGTAGAAATGTTAATTCACATTGGTATGAATACCGTAGAATTAAACGGAAAGCATTTTACTGCAAAAGCACAACAAGGAGATAAAATTTCTATTGGTGATGTTTTAGTAGAATTTGATAAAGATGCGATTGCAGCAGAAGGCTATTCTATTGAAACTCCGGTACTTGTAACAAATGCAGATGATTTTTTAGATATGATTACAGAAGAACAAAAAACAGCAGAGTATGGAGATAAAATCATTACAATTATGCATTAATCAAAAAGGAGGAGAATACTATGGGATTTCCAAAGGGATTTTTGTGGGGTGGTGCAACTGCAGCAAATCAATGCGAGGGGGGTTTTGATGCGGATGGCAGAGGTTTGGCAAATGTTGATGTTTGCCCTAAAGGAGAAGATAGGGGAAAGGTCATTTCTGGAAAAATGAAAATGTATGATTTTTTATCAGGTTATGAATATCCTGCAAAATTAGGGATTGATATGTACCATCATTATAAAGAAGATATTAAACTATTTGCAGAAATGGGGTTCAAAGTATATCGTTTGAGCATTGCTTGGAGCAGAATTTTCCCAAATGGTGACGAAACAACACCAAATGAAAAAGGGTTAGCTTTTTATGAGTCTTTGTTTCAAGAATGCCATAAATATGGTATAGAACCACTTGTAACGATTGTACATTTTGATTGTCCTATGCATTTAATTAAAACATATGGCGGTTGGAGAAATCGTAAAATGATAGGATTTTATGAAAATTTATGCCGTACCTTATTTACAAGATTTAAAGGACTTGTCAAATATTGGCTAACATTTAATGAAATTAATATGATATTACATGCGCCTTTTATGGGAGCTGGTATTTGTTTTGAAGAAGGAGAAAACGAAAAAGTAGTTAAATATCAGGCAGCGCACCATGAACTGGTTGCAAGCGCACTTGCAACGAAAATAGCACATGAAATTGATAGTCATAATAAAATAGGCTGTATGTTTGCGGCAGGTAGTACCTATCCTTATAACTGTAAACCAGAAAATATTTGGGAAGCACTTTGTACTGATAGAAAGGAATATCTTTTTGTGGATGTACAAGTACAAGGAAGCTATCCTAGCTATGGTTTGAAAATGATGGAAAGAGAACATTGTATGCCTGTTATGGAAAAAGATGATTTAAAATTGTTGGCGGAAAATACGGTGGATTTTGTTTCTTTTTCTTACTATAACACAAGATGCGTTGATGTTGACCAAAAACAAGAAATTGGTAAAGGGAATCTATTTGCTTCAGCAAAAAATCCATATTTGAAATGTAGTGATTGGGGATGGTCGATTGACCCATTAGGATTTCGTATCACCTTAAATCAGGTGTATGATAGATATAGAAAACCTTTGTTTGTAGTGGAAAATGGGTTAGGTGCTATGGACATTCCAAAAGAAGATGGTAGTATTGATGATGATTATCGCATCAATTACCACCGTGACCATATCAAAGCAATGAAAGATGCGGTTGAAATAGATGGTGTAGATTTAATGGGTTATACAGCTTGGGGTTGCATTGACCTAGTAAGTGCAAGTTCTGGAGAAATGAAAAAAAGATATGGATTTATTTATGTGGACTTAGATAATGAAGGAAAGGGTACTTTAAAAAGAACAAAAAAGAAATCTTTTGCATGGTATCAAAAAGTAATTGCAACAAATGGAGAAGAATTGTAAAAATTAAAACCTTGAGGACTTTGTCCTCAAGGTTAGTTTGTTAATAAAGTCTTTTTTTGTGGGTGAAACTAGCGTGTTTCCTTATAAAATCAATCCTTTTTAAAGAAACACCATTTTCGCTAAAAGTTCTTTGCTTCTTTCAAGAAAGAAGTGAGAGTTTGATAGAAACACTCTCAAAGTTCTAATAAGTATTGTGGTGGCACTGTGTCACAAAGCCAGACACCATTTTTAGATAAATAAAAATCATAACCATCCTGTATCATTTTTTTGGTGTCCACTTTTAATACAATTACTTTTCCATGTCTTTGCCCTACCTTGGTTGCAGTTTGCACATCTTTTGATAAATGTACATATTGTCTTCCCATTTTTAATAATCCACTCTTTTGTATACTCTCTAAAAAATGGGTTGCTGTTCCATGATATAATATTTCTGGTGGTATCTTTTTTTCTAATTCTAAATTAACAGCAATGGAATGTCCTTGATTTGCTCTAATTTTGCTATGATTTTCATCAAAAGAATATCTTTTTTTATCATTTTCTGCTACAATTTTTTCTAGCATTACCTTGTTAATATATTTTCCATGTGCATTCATCGCTTTTATCAATGCTTCCACATCTGCCCAGCCATGTTCATCTAAAGTAATTCCAATACTTTCTGGTTTGTGTCTTAATACCATACTAATAAAACGCCCAAGATTTTCTTCTTTTTTCATTTTTTTCCTCCTAGAAAGTAAAAAGAACTTGCTCTATTTCCACAAGTTCCTTCATTGCATTATACATTTATTTTTAACTGTTCTACCAATTTTTCATGACTTATTATTTTTTTAAATAAAGGATAACCAATACAAGTAACAACTGCAAATTCTCCCAGTGCTACCGTTGCCATAGAAAATAACAAAGGTAAATCCAGTACAAGATACAATTCTACTCCAATAAAAGCATTGCAAATGGTAGGCCATAATGTTGCTACAAAAAGATTTTTTGACTTTGTAATGCCAATTAATGCGGCTGTGGTACAAGCAGTACCAAAGACAACATCTACCATTCCCATAGGGCTAAATGCATTTGCAATAACACAGCCTAATATCAACCCTGGCGCAAATCCTGCATCAAGAAATGCTAGTAATACAAGCACTTCTGAAAAACGAAGCTGAATTGCTCCAAAGCTTAATGGTGCAATTGCAAGTGTTGTGACAGCATATACTGCTGCAACAATGGCTGTATATGCCACCATTTTTGTAGTAATTTTTCTTTTTGATTCTACTTTCATTTTAAAATCCTCCCTGTTTTTTATAGAGATGGTTATGCAAGGAACATCTCATTATTTAGAAACACTTTTTATTATACAATATTATTTCTTTTTTTGCAATATCATTCTGCTTTAAAATTATAAATCGGTTTCATAACTTCCAAAACTTCTACTGTTTCCCCTATGACGTTAATAATATCCTCTAGTTTTTTATAAGCCATAGGAGACTCATCTAATGTTTTTTCCGTTACAGAAGTGGTATAAATTCCTTCCATTTCCTTTTGATATTCTTCTAAAGTAAAACGTTTTTTTGCCTCTCCTCTGCTGAAAAGTCTGCCTGCGCCATGTGGTGCAGAATGATTCCATGCTTCATTTCCTTTTCCAACTGCTAAAATACTACCATCTCTCATATTAATAGGAATTAAAACCTTTTCTCCTTTTTTTGCAGAAATAGCTCCTTTTCTAACGATTTTTTCGTGAATATCAATATAATTATGTTCTGTATGAAATGCTTCTGAAGTTTCCCACTCCATTTTTTGTATGATTTTCTCCGCAATTAATTCTCTGTTTTCTCTTGCAAATTGTTGACAAAGTGCTACATCTTGCAAATATTGCTCCATATATTCCCCATATAAAAAACATAATTCTTCTGGAATTTCTAAGGGTTTTGGTGTCCACGTAATTTTTTTTAGTTCTTCTTTTAATTCCTTTCGTTTTCCTTGTTCTTTATATTGTGCTATCATTTCTTTTCTTTGCTTGAAATATTCTTCTTTTCCTCTTTGTAAATCAATTGCAATATCTTGATAATAAGTTGCAACTTGTTTTCCTAAGTTACGGCTTCCGGTATGGATTACCATGTATTGTGTACCATCTACTGTCTTATCAATTTCTATAAAATGGTTTCCACCCCCAAGTGTCCCCATGCTTTTACCTATTCGTTTGGTGTCTTTTAAGTTTCGATAGCAATTTAATATGGTTAAATCAAATTTTTTTTGTTTACCTTCCCAAACCTGTTTACCAGCGGGAATAGTATGTACTACTTCATCTAATTTTTCCAAATCAATTCCTTGCTTTCCTAAGCAAACAGTATACATACCACAGCCAATATCTACCCCTACAATATTTGGTACAATTTTATCTGTAATTGTCATAGTCATGCCAATGGTGCAACCTGCACCAGTATGAACATCTGGCATAATTCTTATTTTACTATTTTTAGAAAATGTTTGGTCACATAACATTTTTATTTGCTCTATAGCAGATTCCTCAATTATTTCACCGTATACAATTGCTTCATTTTCTTTTCCTATAATTTTCATTTTTTTAGCTCCTTTCTGCACAAAAAAAGGCTTACTGAAAGAAAGTACCTTTGTACTTCTTCCAATAAGCCCGATGTCACACTATTCTTTTTAATATTATCGTCTGTTTTTGATAAAACTTAATAGTTTTATCAAAAATTCAGCTTGTCAAAAAACCTTGAGGGCTAGCCCTCAAACTCCTACTTCTTTCTTGAAAGAAAGAACCAAAGAACTTTAAGGCAAAACTAACGTTTCGCTAAAAAGATTAATTTTATAAGGAAAAACGCTAGTTTTTCCAGGAAAGTTTTTTGTCCAACTTTTTAAAAAAAAGTTGGTGGGTGTGGGTGAAACCCACAAAAAAAGACTCTATGTTCAGAAATATTTTCAAAATATTTCTATTGTATCAATTTTAAAATATAAAAACTCTTAAGGTTATCATAAATCTGTAATATCACCAGGGACAATACTGTCCCATTTACCATCAAGCATTTTTGTTAATGCTTGATAAGTGATTTTTTTAGGAACAATTTTATACCTGAAAGCACTTGTATCTGATTTAGCTGTGATAATAACTACCTGTGATGCAGGTAAAAAAGTTAATTTATGCATATTGGTATAAATTTCAGTTTTAGAATTGCTTACAAGAGCCTTATCAATTTGAGAACGAAATATTTTGTTATATTTCGCTGTTTGTATAAAATCGTATGTCATAATCATATGAGTTCCCCTCAAATAGAATGGATTCTAAACTGCTGGTGTTCTGTTGTTGTTCCACTGCAATAGTTATTCTGCTCCCTTGTGCAGTAGTAAAACGTTAGTTTCGCACAAAAGTTCTTTGCTAAGCTTTCTTTCAAGAAAGCGTCAAGAAAGTGTGAATCCGATTTTTTTCTGTACTTTTTTTAAGGTTTTTTGCGCAAGATGAGATGCTTTTTCTGCTCCCTCTTTGATAACTTCGTTAATGTAATCTTGATTTTTTTCTAATTCCTTCACTTTTTGCTGAATTGGTTCCAAGTTTGCTACAACAGCTTCTCCTACTGCCTTTTTAAAAGTGCCATAACCTGCATTTGCAAACTCTTTTTCAGCTGCTTGTATACTTTCTCCTGTAACAGCACAATAAATGTCTAACAAATTTCTGATTCCCGGTTTGTCTTCACTGTAACGTACTTCATTTTCAGAGTCTGTCATAGCTCTTTTAATTTTATTCATAATGACTGCTGGTTCATCTAATAAAGCAATGGTATTATTTTTATTTTCATCTGATTTGGACATTTTTCTGTTTGGGTCTTGCAATGCCATAATTCTAGCACCAACTTTTCCAATATAGGCTTCTGGTATTTTAAAAACATCACCATAAATACCATTAAAACGAGATGCAATATCTCTTGTGATTTCTAAATGTTGTCTTTGGTCTTCTCCAACAGGCACCAAATCGGTTTGATATAATAAAATGTCTGCTGCCATTAAAACGGGATAGGTAAATAGACCAGCATTAATATTGTCTGCATGGGAAAGGGATTTTTCTTTGAATTGGGTCATTCTGTTTAATTCTCCCATATAGGTATAGCAATTTAATATCCAACCAAGTTCTGCATGCTGTGGTACATGAGATTGATAATATAAAATACTTTTTTTGGGGTCTAAGCCTACTGCTAAGTATTGTAGTAACAATTCTTTTGTCTGTTTTCTTAATTTGATAGGGTCTTGACGGATGGTAATGGCATGCATGTCTACAATACAATATAAACAATGATATTCATCTTGTAATTTTCTCCAGTTGTTAAGCGCCCCTAAATAGTTGCCTAATGTAATTAGCCCCGAGGGCTGCATCCCACTAAATATAATTTTTTTTTGTTCTGACATTGTTTTTCTCTCCTTTTTTCCTAATAATAAAAAAAACTCTACATATTCCGAAAAATATGTAGAGGACGTAAATTCTGTTACGTGGTGCCACCTCAATTGGTTATCAAAATAACCCACTTTTGTTGTACAATCATACAATACTCTCTATAACGGGAGAACCCGAGTTACATACTATTCTAAAAAAGAATTTCTGTTTCTGCTCACAAGTCCATTCCAACAATAAAACTGTATTGGTTCACATCAAACACCAACTTTCTGAAAGCAGCTTTACTGTGTACTTACTCTTGGTCAACACTTTTTCTTTTTTCTATTATTATTTTAATCCTTTTTTGCTATTTGTCAATATCAAATTTATCATGCACTATGCATTCCAGTAAAATGACTTGCAAAATAGAACAATTTTTACTATGATAGAAAAGATTATAAATAAGCAAAAGTGAAAGGATTTGTATAATATGAGTTTCAAAGTAATACAAAATATTCCCTCACCAGAGGAAATGCTAGAAAAAGTGGCAATGTCTCCAAAGTTACAAGCCATCAAAAAACAACGTGATGAAGAAATGAAAGAAATATTGGAGGGAAAAAAAGACAAATTTATTGTGGTTATTGGTCCTTGTTCTGCAAGTGATGAAGATGCTGTTTGTGATTATGTTTCCCGCTTGGCAAAAATTAATGATGAAGTAAAAGAAAAACTGTTTCTTGTGCCTCGTATTTATACCAATAAGCCAAGGACAACAGGAGAAGGCTATAAAGGAATGTTACATCAGCCGGACCCAGAAAAAGGTGCTAATATCTTAAAGGGAATTGTAGCACTCAGAAAAATGCATATTCGAGCGATTGAGGAATCTCATTTGACAGCGGCAGATGAAATGCTTTATCCTGAAAATTTATTATATGTTAATGATATGCTTTCTTATATTGCTATTGGAGCACGCTCTGTTGAAAATCAACAACATCGTCTTGTTTCCAGTGGCATTGATGTGCCTGTTGGTATGAAAAATCCAACAAGCGGCGATTATTCTGTTATGCTCAATTCAATTCATGCAGCACAATCTGGACATACCTTTATGTATCGTGACCATGAAGTTTCTACTACAGGGAATCCTTATGCACATGCAATACTACGCGGTTCTGTTAACAAACATGGACAAAATATTCCAAATTATCATTATGAAGATATGATACTTGTGCATGAACTTTATCAAAAGCATGGACTTGTGAATCCTTGTGTAATGGTAGATGCAAACCATGCTAATTCTAAAAAAATATATAGTGAACAACCAAGAATTGTTGCAGAAGTGCTTCATAATAGAAAAATTAATAAAGAGATACACAATATGGTAAAAGGTGTTATGATTGAAAGCTTTCTTGAAGAAGGAAATCAAAAAACAGATGGACATGTATATGGAAAATCCATTACGGATGCTTGTATCGGTTGGGATACAACCAAAGAATTGCTTCTTTCTATGGCGGATAATATATAATATAACTAAAAAAATAATTCTATTCTGATTTTAATAAGAATCAAAAGTCTTTTAAGGGAATCTTTTTTATTTATAAAAAGTTCCCTCAAAAAACTTTACTAGGAAAAGGAATGTATTTTCTTATAAAATCAATATTTTTATTTAAAATTTACGTTACAAAGGAAACATTTACCCTCTAACAAATTCCTGAATGGCTATTTGCAAATCCTCACAAGTCAATAAAGACAATCGTTGTCTTTCTTCTTTTTCTTTTATTATTTGGGAAGAAAATACAGCATTTTCTTGCCATTCCATAAATCTTTCTGCTGCCACTGCCATGGTATGCTCTAATAATCGTCTTGCCTCTCTACCATTTCCAAAATTTTCATCTTTTACTCTTTCTTCAAAAAAAGGAAATAATACTTTTTCCCAACCCTTTTCTAATCGAAAAGTTGCATTATTTGCTAATGCTTCGAAAATGTCAAGCATTTCCTTAGCAGAATAAGGCGAAAAATGTACTGTAAATGTAATTCTGCTTGCAATTCCCGGATTTTCGTCTAAAAATCGCTTCATTTTATTATTTTTTTCATGAATATCTCCACCATATCCTGCAAATATAATTAGTTTATCATGACTGTGTTCTTCCACTTCAATACAAAGTTGTGCAAGTGCTTCTTGTGAAAAGTTGTCTGTTCTTTCTGTTTCATTGTAGTTTACAAGAGAGTAAGCTTCATCAATAATAATAATATCATTTGTTTCAAATATTTGATGCACTCTGTCAGAAGTTTGCCCCACATATTTTGCTTTTAGTTGTGTTCCTGTGACATATGCCATACTTCCCCCAGAAAGAAGTTCTTCTTCAATCATCATTTCTGCAAAATATCTGGCAGATGTTGTTTTTGCTGTTCCGGGAGGTCCAATAAATGCCAATACTTTATGAATGGGAGGTGTAGGCAAATGATAGTCCTCCCTTTTTTTTGCAAATTGATAAACAGCACCTAATTTACATAAGGTATGTTTCATTTCTTCTTGCCCGATAACATTTTGACAAAGTCTATGATAAGCAGCCGTTTCTTTTGGGGAAACATCCATTACTTTTTGTTTTTGCCGTTCTGGTGTTTGATGATTCAAATGATATTTTCCATATTCTAAATATGCCTTTAAAAACTCATATTCCTGCACAGAAAGTCTTTTTTCAAATTTATTGCCAACTTCTGAGATATCTGCATTTGACAATAATTCTAAAAATTTTAATCTATCATTATTAAATTTCATAACACCACTATCATTAATAATGGCAAAGTCAAACCCTTGATTCTTATAAACCGCATATATTTTTTGTATGGTAAGATAGGCTTCTTCTGTTGGTGTTTTTGAAACATACATTGCATTTTCAAAAGAACGTTGCTCTAATTCTTTTAATTTTTTTTCTTCCATAGATTTCCCTCTTTTTTATTCCGTATAACTACTGTCACTTTGAATGCTAATCATTTTTGACTGTTCATTCCATGCTACACTAAAATCAATTTCTTTGGCTAAATCTCGTAATTTAAAATAAGTATTTCCCTCTATATTATAAGCCATTAATGATTTTTCTACATCATTAAAATATAATGTTCCATTAGAAAACAATGCTGTTTTGTTTTTTGTGGTACCTTTTTGTAATTCTCCACCTGCTACAGTATATGGAGTGTTTGTTACAACATTGATAGCTCGTTCTGTTTCATTCCAAAGGGTATTAAATTGTTTTTGTGTACCATTTAATGCCATTGCTACATCTCTCAATTTAAAATAAGTAAAATCATTGATAATATAAGCATCAAAAGCAACTTCTTTTCCATCTACTAGTATCTTTGTAGCAGAAGAAAAAGCTGTTTGTTCTTCTGTTGATACAGGTGGTATTTCTTCTATTGGTGTTTGTGTGGCTGGTGGCATAGTTGGGCGTTCTTCTGTTGGCTCTGGAATGGGTTCTTCTGGTTCAAATACAACAGGCGCATTATTCACTTCATTTTGTTGGGGTGGTATTACAGGTTGTGGTGTCTCTACTGGTGTCTCCGTTGGTTGTTCTGGTGTTGGTATTGGTTGTTCCGGTTGTGGGATTTGTCCTCCTGTATTGTCCTTTTTCGCATAGTAATTCATAACTGCTACTTTACAATTTTGTCTGTTGTCCAATAAATCCCTTAAACTAAAATAAAAACTACCGCCTACCCCATATTGTTCATTTAATAAAAGTTCTTCTCCAATTTCTGCTGCAACATCATCTTTATAAATTCCTTGCCCTATGTATAAATCTACACCTGTATTTTTAACTTCTTCTGTCCACCATTTGACAAGTGTTTCATAGTCCGCTGCTGCTGTTCCTCTTGCCCAATAAATTTGTGGGACAATATAATCTACATATCCATTTTTTATCCATGTTCTGACATCACCATAAACAGCATAATAGCCCTCTGCACCTTTTGTATCAGAGCCTGTGCTATCAGAGCCTTTATTTTTCCAAATGCCCATGGGACTTACCCCAAATGCAACTTCTGGTTTGATGGATTGTATGGTTTCATGGACTCTCCGAATCATGTCATTGACATTTGCTCTTCTTTGGTTTGCTTGTTGTCCGTCCTGTGTTTCTCCTTCCTTTAAAGGATAGCCATTAGGATAAAAATAGTCATCAAAGTGGATGGCATCCACATCATAATTTCTTACAATTTCCGCTACAGTATCACAAATATGTTGCTTTACTGCTTCATTTGCAGGGTCATAATATAACCCATTATTATAAGAAATAACCCAATCTTGATGAAGTCTTGCGGGATGGTTTTCTGCCAAAACATTCAAATCTGTGCCACTCGTTGTAATGCGATAAGGATTTAACCAAGCGTGAAATTGAATTTCTCTTTTGTGTGCTTCTTCAATCATAAATGCCATAGGGTCGTAACCAGGGTTTTGTCCTTGTGTTCCTGTTAATATTTCAGACCATGGATTAATTTGAGAAGAATAAAAAGCGTCTGCCTTTGGACGCATTTGCACCGCAACAGTGTTTAATCCCATTTTTTTAATTTCATCTAATTTTGTAATAAATTCCTGTTTTTGTTTTTCTGCATCATTTTGTACAGAAGGATAGTCTGCACTGTAAACAGTAGAAATCCATACAGCTCGCATATCTGCTGCTTGTGTTGCCACTTGTTCTGCTTCTTTTAATGCTTCTGCTTCTTGTGGTATCAAAGCACAAGCACTTAATAAAGATATGCTTAATAATACAGAAATACATCTTTTAAATTTTTTCATGATAATAAATCCTTTCTTTTATTATTTTTTCTATTATAACATCATTTTTTACGGCTGTCTTTACTATTTTATGACAAGGATAGTTGAAAAAAAAAGTAGATTCTTGTATGATATACAAAAACAAATGAGGTGAAATTTATGAAATATGGTTTAATTGGTGAAAAGTTGGGGCATAGTTTTTCCAAAACAATACATGAAAAATTAGCAGATTATATTTATGATTTATATCCTTTGCCAAAAGAAGAATTATCTTCCTTTTTTGAAAAAAAAGAGTTTCATGCCATTAATGTGACAATTCCTTATAAAATAGCAGTTATGGATTATTTAGATGAAATTGATGAAAGAGCAAAAGCAGTTGGTTCTGTAAATACCATTGTTAACAGAAACCATAAACTTTCTGGATATAATACCGATTTTAGTGGTTTTCTTTATCTTTTACAACATAACAATATTGAAATTAAAAATAAAAAGGTACTTGTTTTGGGAAAGGGAGGTGCTTCCAAAGCTGTTATTGCAGTATTAAGGCATATGCAAGCAAAACAAATTGTTACGGTTTACTATAAAGAAAGTCCTGGTACTATAACTTATGAAGTATGTGAAAAATTGCATTGTGATGCAGATGTCATTGTAAATACAACACCAGTAGGTATGTATCCAGATTTACAAGGTTGTCCCATTAATTTAGAACCTTATAAAAATTGTAAGGCAGTTGTAGATATTATTTATAATCCTATTAAAACAAGATTGGTATTAGAAGGCGAAAAACGAAATATGATTGCAGTAGGTGGCATGGAAATGCTAATTGCACAAGCAAAATACGCCGTTGAAATCTTTTTGAATACTTCAATTGCAGAATATAAAATTGATAAAATTTATAAAGAACTGTTATTTGAGAAAAAAAATGTTGTTTTGATTGGTATGCCAAGCAGCGGAAAAACAACCATAGGAAAAGAATTGGCAAATCGATTACAAAAAGATTTTGTGGATATTGATGAACAAATTGTTTTAAAAATTGGTATGACAATTTCAGCCTATTTTGAACAATTTGGAGAAGATGACTTCCGCGATGTAGAACAAGAAGTGATAAAGGAGTTTGCAGGAAGAAATAATCTTGTTATTTCTACTGGCGGGGGTTGTATCAAAAGAACTGAAAATATGATGTATCTTTCTATGAATGGAGTAATCCTTTTGATACAAAGAGAGTTGGCAAAATTGGTAGTAGGGGAAGGTCGCCCACTCTCTAATAGTACAACAGCATTGGAAAAAATGTATCAGGAAAGACTTCCACTTTATCTTCTTTACAGTCAAAAAACAATCGAAAATAATACAACAACGGATTATGCTGTGAAACAGGCACAATTCGCTTATACTGAAATAGTAAAAAAAACTGAATACTAAAAAAATATTGGTTTATATTTTATTTCACATAATATGAATATTTAGCAGATGTTTTGTACCATCAAACAAAAAAAGAAACGGCTAAAATAAGCCGTTTCTTTATTCCGATTAGGATGAGAGATAATTGTTAATAAAGTAGGGAAAATTTCTTTTTAATTTTCAACAGTATCTTCTTCATCTATCAATGAATTAACGTTTTTTTTTCCTTTGATAAATGCACCAATAATACCACAAATAACAGTTGGAACAAGCCAGTTAAATCCATAGGTTGCTAATGGAAGTGATTTTACAAAATCACAAGCTGTTACACCATAATTAGAAGCAGTTGTCAATACACTCATAATAAATGCGCCTAATGCTGCTGCTTTATAAATATTATCATTTTTAATATTATTTGCAAATAATGCCAATACAATAACAGATAATGCTGCTGGATAAACCAAGTCTAAGATAGGTCCAGAAATAGAAACAATAGTATCCAAACCTACATTTGCTAATACAGCACTTACAACACAAGTAATAATAACCACTGTTTTATAATTTACTTTTCCGTTTGTTAATTCTTCAAAGAATGCGCCACAAGAAGATGCTAAACCTACAGATGTTGTCAAGCAAGCAAAAGCAACAACAACACCTAAGAAGATGACACCACCCTGACCTAACAAGGATTTCACAATTTCTGTAATTAAGTTTGCTCTTGTAATGCTATCACCTGTATGTAATGTAGACATTGTTGCACCTAAATATGTTAAACCACCATAAATAATTAAAAGACCAATACCGGCAACAATTGCTGCACCACCTGTTACTAAGTTCTTTTCGCCAATAGAAGTATAACCTTTTTCTTTTACTGTTTTCAATATTACGACACCAAAACAAAGTGCTGCTAAAACATCCAATGTTTGGTAACCAGAAAGTACACCTGTTTGTACAACAGATTCTAATTGTGTTGTATCAGAGATTGGGGCAATTGGGGAAATAAAGCCCTTTATAATCATAATTAACAGACCAATAAATAATACAGGTGTTAAGAATTTACCAATAATATCTAATACAGAAGATTCATTCAAAGAAAGTATAATAGTAATTACAAAGAATATAACACTTGTAATTGCTGTTATCATAACATTGCCTGCTTCCAAGCCAAAGATTGGCATTACAGCCATTTCATAGGTTGTAGCTGCTGTTCTTGGAATCGCAATAAAAGGACCAATACAAAGCACTGTAGCACAAGATAATATGGTAGCAGGTACTTTTCCAATATGACTCATCATACCATTAAAATCTGTGTTTGCACGTAACATAGCAAAAATAGCAACTAAAGCCAAACCAATATCCGCTATATAATAACTAACAAAACCAAGCCCCCAAGAAGAACCTGCTTGCATTCCTAAAAATGGAGGGAAAATAATATTACCTGCACCAAAGAACATTGAAAATAGTGCTAAACCGATAACAAACATATCTGCCTTTTGATTTTTCATTTCAATCACATTCCTTTCACTCACTTTCGCTTACTTATGACATAATAAACAGTTTACAATTTTTTGATTTTTTCTTTTGTCACATTGTCAACACCTCTCATCTTTCCCTTATACATATTTTACTATAAAATTGAAAAATAGTATAGTGAAATTTTGCATTTTTTTAAATTTTTTTTTGAAAAGTAAAAAATAATGAAATGTTGTCTGTCAAATTTATCTACAATAGCAGTAAAATTCCATTTTTTTATTGCATATATAACAAATGAAAAAGGTAAAAAAGGTATTTTAAAATCAATCTTTTGCAATTATTGGTATCATAGAAATAGGATTTTTTAATTTTTTGGGGAAAAGGAAGATATTTGTCATACAAGTTTAGAATCGAAAAAACCAATTTTCTCCATAGTTTTCCAGTTAAGTTCTATTTGTAGCACAAAAATATTTCTAATTTTTGTGCAATCTATCAAAAAGATGATTTTTTAACAAATTGATAGAAAAAGTATTAACTTTTTTATCAAAGTTTCAGTCTGTTTTTGTGGGTTTTACCCACACCCACCAACTTTTTTTAAAAAAGTAAAGTTTTAAAAACAAAAAGGCACAAGCTTTCACTTGTGCTTTTCTGTTTTTTACTTTTTATTTACCTTCTGCTTTTTTCTGATAAGTTTCCAATCTAGCTTTTGCGTCTTCTTCGCATTTCTGGAACAATTCTTCTGCAATTTCAGGGAATGTTCTTTGTAATGCACTATAACGTACTTCGCTTAATAAGAAATCTCTAAAGCTTGCAGTTGGTTCTTTAGAATCCAAAATAAATGGATTTTTGCCTTCTGCTTTTAATTCTGGATTAAATCTGTACATATGCCAGTAACCTGCTTCCACAGCACGTTTGATTTCGCTTTGTGCACCAGACATACCACCTTTTAAACCATGATTAATACATGGAGCATAAGCAATAATCAAGGATGGTCCATGATATTTTTCTGCTTCCACCAATGCTTTTACCAGTTGGTTTTTGTCTGCGCCCATTGCAACCTGTGCAACATATACATATCCATAGCTCATAGCCATCATACCAAGGTCTTTTTTCTTTACTCTCTTACCAGATGCAGCAAATTGTGCTACTGCACCAGTAGGAGTTGCTTTGGAAGATTGGCCACCTGTATTGGAATAAACTTCTGTGTCAAATACCAATACATTTACATCTTCACCAGATGCTAATACATGGTCAAGACCACCATAACCGATGTCATAAGCCCAACCGTCGCCACCGAATATCCATTGTGATTTTTTTACAAGTTGGTCTTTATTTTCTAATACATAAGAAACAATATTTTTTGCTTCAGAATCTGTACCAGCATAGTTTGTCAATGCTTCTATCAATGCATCAGAAGCTGCTCTGGAAGTTTCTCCATCTTCCATTGTTTCAATCCATTTGTCAACAACACCTGCAACAGATGCATCAATACCTTTTAAGGTTTCCAATTTGTCTTTCAGTCCGCTTCTCATTTGTGTTACAGCAGAGAACATACCAAGACCAAATTCTGCATTGTCTTCAAATAAGGAGTTTGCCCAAGCAGGACCTCTACCTTCACTATTTACTGTATATGGCATAGAAGGTGCAGAACCACCCCAGATAGAAGAACAGCCTGTTGCATTTGCAATATACATTCTGTCACCAAATAATTGTGTCACTAATTTTGCATAAGGTGTTTCACCACAACCTGCACAAGCGCCAGAGAACTCAAGTAATGGTTGTTCAAATTGGCTACCTTTTACTGTACCTTTGTTTGCAGGGTTTGCCTTTGGTGCAACTTTATCTACTGCATAATCCCAGTTTGCAATTTCTGCTTCTTGTGTTGCAAGTGTTTTCATAATCAATGCTTTGCCAGGTGCAGGACAAACTTCAGCACAGCTTCCACAGCCCAAGCAGTCTAATACAGATACTTGCATTCTGAATTTCAAACCATCTGCATTTTTTAATCCTTTTGGAGCTACTGTTGTAAATGCTTTTGGAGCAGCAGCAACTTCTTCTTCTGTCAACAAGAATGGACGGATAGAAGCATGAGGACATACATAAGAACATTGATTACATTGGATACATTTGTCTGGTTGCCATTCTGGAACATCTACTGCAACACCACGTTTTTCATAGGCTGCTGTACCACATGGGAAAGTACCATCTTCTCTACCATTGAATGCGCTTACTGGTAATTTGTCACCTTCCTGTGCATTCATAGTATCTACAATTTTCTTTACAAAGTCTGTTTTTGGTCTTTCTGTTTTTGTTTCTGTATCAACAGCATTTGCCCATTCTGCAGGAATATCAATCTTAACAGCCCCATCAACACCTTTATCTACAGCAGCATAGTTCATGTTTAATATGGTATCGCCTTTTTTGCCATAAGATTTTGTGATGGCTGCTTTCATATATTCTACTGCTTTTTCAATTGGGATGATATTTGCTAATTTAAAGAAAGCTGCTTGTAATACAGTATTAATTCTGTTTCCTAAGCCGATTTCTTTTGCAATATCAGTACCATTAATGGTATAGAAATTAATTTTCTTTTCTGCTAATTGTTTTTTAATACTTGCTGGTAACTGTTTGTCCAATTCGTCAGGTGTCCAAACGGTATTTAATAAGAAAGTACCACATGGTAACAAGTCAGAAACCATGTCATATAAATGAACATATTCTTGTTTATGGCAAGCTACAAAGTTTGCTGTTTTTACAAGATAAGTGGAACGGATTGGTTTTTTACCAAAACGTAAGTGGGATTGTGTAATACCACCGGATTTTTTGGAGTCATAACTAAAGTAAGCTTGTGCATACATATCTGTATGGTCACCAATGATTTTAATGGAGTTTTTATTTGCACCTACTGTACCATCTGCGCCCAATCCCCAGAATTTGCAGCTGATTGTACCATCATTTCCAGTTACGTCAACTTCTTCTCCTACTTTAAGAGAATGATTTGTTACGTCATCCACAATACCCATAGTAAAATGATTTTGTGGTTTGTCTAAATTCAAGTTTTCGTATACGGCAATAAATTGTGCAGGAGTTACGTCTTTGGAACCTAAGCCATAACGTCCAGCAACAATAACAGGGTTGTTACCTGCTTCATATACTGCTGTACAAACGTCTTGATATAATGGCTCACCCAATGCACCAGGTTCTTTTGTTCTGTCAAGAACGGCAATTTTCTTTGCTGTTTTTGGAATAGTTGCTAATAACTTTTCAGCAACAAATGGTCTGAACAAATGTACTTTAACAAGACCAACTTTTTCTCCTTTTGCTGTCAAATAGTCAATGGTTTCTTCAATCGCTTCACAAGCAGAACCCATAGCAATGATGACACGTTCTGCATCAGCAGCACCATAGTAGTTGAATAAATCATAATTTCTACCTGTGATTCTACTGATTTCTTTCATATATTGCTCTACAACTGCTGGTAAAGCATCATAGAATTTATTAGCAGCTTCTCTTGTTTGGAAATAAATGTCAGGGTTTTGTGCAGTACCTCTTGTAACAGGATGTTCTGGATTTAAAGCATTTCTTTTAAAAGTATTTAAGGCGTCCCAGTCAAGGATTTTTGATAATTCATCATAGTCAATACATTCAATTTTTTGAATTTCGTGGCTTGTTCTAAAACCATCAAAGAAGTGTAAAAATGGTACTCTACCTTTGATTGCAGAAAGATGTGCTACAGATGCTAAATCCATAACTTCTTGTACACTGTTGGAAACGAGCATAGCAAAACCTGTTTGACGGCAAGCCATAACGTCAGAATGGTCACCAAAGATAGACAATGCTTGTGCTGTTAAAGCACGAGCGCTTACATGGAATACACCAGGCAATAATTCGCCAGCAATTTTATACATATTAGGAATCATTAACAATAAACCTTGTGATGCAGTGTAGGTTGTTGTCAATGCCCCTGCTGCCAAAGAACCATGTACTGTACCTGCTGCACCTGCTTCAGACTGCATTTCAACTACTTTAACGGTTTGACCAAAAAGGTTTTTCTTTCCATTTGCAGCCCAGTCATCTGTTTTTTCAGCCATTGGGGAAGATGGAGTGATTGGGAAAATACCAGCTACTTCTGTAAAGGCATAAGATGCGTAAGCAGCAGCTTCATTTCCGTCCATAGTTTTCATTACTTTAGACATAAGTTTTTCCTCCTTAAAAAATATAAAAGTTACTTAAAAATTAGCAGACTCTTATAAAAATAAGAGCGACATAACCATATACAAAGCATTAACATACAATATTTTGGAGTGTATGAAACTGTATAGAGAAGTTATTTGCTAATAATTGGATTATACCTTTTTTTTGACTTTTTTTCAATGGAAAATGCATAAAAAAGTGCTAGGTTTTTGATTTTATACAGTATAAAAATAGAACTACTGCTATTTTTTAAAAAAAATGTTTTTTTTATGCAAATGCTATAATAAAATTTGTATTATCTTCCTTTTTTTGTTAAGGTTGATTTTGACCTAGTAAAAATTGGTAATTATCTTTTAGCATTTTTCTAATTTCTAAAAAAGGAATCGCATATTCTTCCATACCATATTCATTTTTATAATATAGCACAAGTCCTCTATCCTTATCAAAATAAAATTGTTGTTCTGTTTCTTCTGGCAATTCTTTGATGGATAATTCTTTTGCTAATTTTTGCTTATAATCCTTTTTACGAAACAAATCTCCTAATTTTAAAAATGTTTGCGTTTGTAAGTCAATATTTATGGTGTGTTTTGATTCCTCTATTTCTTCATTACTTTTCTCATGAGCCAAAAATACAATGCTAATCATTTCTTTACTTCTATAAGGTACAATATATTCTGATTTTAAATTTGATTTTTCCACATCTTTTTCGTGTTTTGTCATAAAATCGTGAATTTCATCTGTAATATCAGAAGACAGTTTATGATTCAAATTTTTTTCATAACTGCCATCATTTAAGCCAATAATCACTGGTACTTCTACATCATAAGAACGGTTTCCTCTTTCATACACCATTTTATTTTGATAAACAATTGGACGTTGAATTGCTTCTGTACGTAAGGTAATTTCTTTTTGTTTTCCATCCCATATAATGTTAGTGTCAAAGTTATCTGCTATAAAATCTGCAGTAACATAAGTGCAGCCATTTTTTGTAACAGGTGGTTCCAAAATAACACCATAACCATTAACAGCTGCTTTTTGATTCCCAGCTTCTATTCTAATATTTTTTCCCTGATATTGTATTACAGTTGCTTTTGTTGCTTTATCCCATTCCACACTGCCTTTTAATTCTTCAATCACCCAACGAAGGGGAATTAATAATTTTTGACTTTTTTCATCAATAATAGGTAAATTTTTGACGGATTCATCAAAGGTTTTTGTACTACCATTTATGGTATATTGTTGTTCTCCAATGGCAAACTCCATTTCATTATTCGTATTTAGATGGATTCCCACAAAAACAGACGTACAAATCATAACGCTTGCGGCAACAGCAATCACCGTCAATTTTTTCAGTGTCATTCTATTTCCGCCTTTCCTCTGATTTATTCTTCTGTTTGAATAATGTTAATTCCTAATTCTTGTAATTGTTTTTGTTCTACAACATTTGGCGCGTCTGTCATAGGACAAGAAGCATCTTTCACTTTTGGGAATGCAATGACATCTCTGATACTAGACGCACCAGACATCAACATAATAATTCTGTCTAAACCAAAAGCAAGCCCACCATGAGGAGGTACACCATATTTAAAGGCGTCTAACAAAAAGCCAAATCTTTCCTGAGAATCTTCTGGTTCAAATCCCAAAAGTTCAAACATTTTTTGCTGAATATCCCTTCTATGGATTCTGATACTGCCGCCGCCCAATTCATAGCCGTTTAATACAATGTCATAAGCTTTTGCTCTAACAGCACCAGGGTTTTTATCAATCAGTTCTAAATCTTCGTCCATAGGAGCGGTAAATGGGTGGTGTACAGCAACGTATCTGTTTTCTTCTTCATCCCATTCTAACATTGGAAATTCTGTTATCCACAAAAAGGCAAATTCATTTTCTTTTGTCAATTCTAATCGTTTGGAAAGTTCTACTCTTAAAGCTCCCAAAGAATCAAATACAACCTTGTCTTTGTCTGCACAAATTAAAATTAAATCGCCTGCTTTTCCTTTCATGGTGTCTACAATTTCCTGTAGCTTTTCAGGGGAGAAAAATTTTGCAATTTGAGATTTTAGTGTGCCATCTGGATTCACTACAATCCATGCTAATCCTTTTGCTTGATATGTTTTTACAAATTCTACTAGGCTATCAATTTGTTTTCTTGGGAAATTGCCACAACCTTTGGCATTGATGGCTCTTACACTTCCGCCATTTTCCAAAGCATTTTTAAATACAACAAATTCGGTTCCTTTTACCACTTCCGAAATGTTTTTCAGTTCCATACCAAAGCGGATATCTGGTTTATCAGAACCAAAACGTTCCATTGCTTCTTGATAGGTCATTCTTTGTAAAGGTAATTTGATTTCTATATCAAGCAATTCTTTAAATACTTTTTGCATCATTCTTTCGTTAATGTCCATAATGTCGTTTTCGTCTACAAAGGAAAGCTCCATATCTACCTGAGTAAATTCTGGCTGTCTGTCTGCTCTTAAATCTTCATCTCGAAAACACTTTGCAATCTGATAATATCTGTCCATACCAGAAACCATTAAAAGCTGTTTATAAAGCTGTGGAGATTGTGGTAAACCATAAAAATTACCCGGATGCACACGACTTGGTACTAAATAATCTCTTGCACCTTCTGGTGTACTTTTTCCCAAAATAGGTGTTTCAATTTCTAAAAATCCTTCTTTGTCTAAAAAAGAATGTATGACTTGTACTACTTTATGACGCAATACCATATTTTTTAATTGGCTAGGACGTCTTAAGTCTAAATATCTATGTTTTAATCTTAAGTCATCCTTTACTGTTATACTGTCCTCAATTTGGAAAGGTAATGCATCACTTTCTGATAATATTTTAATTTCTTCTGCAATAATTTCAATTTTTCCTGTTTTCATATTTGGATTAATATTTGATTCTGTTCTTGCAGCGACCTTGCCTTTTACTGCTAAAACAAATTCGCTACGTACGACTTCCACTTTTTTAAACAATTCTTTTTTGTTGATGTCTACTACCACCTGTACAATGCCAGTTCTATCTCTTAATATGACAAATACAAACTGCCCAAAATCACGACGTCTTTGTACCCATCCCATTAGGGTAACGGTTTCACCAATCATAGTTTCGTTTACTTTTGTACACATATGGCTTCTTTTTAAGCCTGTCATAGATTCTCCCATAAAATCATTTCTCTCCTTATACTTATTTATCATTAATCTTATCTTATCATATCATTTTTCACCAAAATGTAAATATTAAAATTACGTTTGCTTTTATTTTCTGTTAATTTTTGACTTTCTGTTTGAAATACGTTATACTAAAAACAAATATTTTTTGATAAAAAAGGGGGAAACCTTATGGAAAAATCAATTATTACCATTAGCAGGGAGTATGGCAGCGGTGGTCGACTAGTAGGAAAAACACTTTCTAACATATTAGATATTCCTTTTTATGATAACGAATTAATTACACTATCTGCCCAAAAAACAGGGCTTTCACAAGACTATTTTAAAGAATCAGAATCTGCTTCTGTAGGAAATATCCTTTTTTCACTTTCTAATCTTTTACCTAATAACTCCCCTCATGAAATTTATGGTCTGCCTCTCACAGAAAAAATATTCCTTGCACAGTCACAAGTAATTCGTGACTTGGCGGAAAAAGGTTCTTGTGTGATTATTGGTAGATGTGCAGACTATATTTTAAAGGGAAATGAAGCTTGTACGAATGTTTTTATTCATGCAGATATCAAAGATAGAATTCGTCGTGTTGTTGATACCTATGGTTTGGAAGGAAAACATGTAGAACATACCATTTTAAAAACAGATAAACGTCGTGCAAATTATTATAGTTATTTTAGCAACCAAAAATGGGGACGTGCAGACAATTATGATTTAGTATTAAATACTTCTAAAGTCAGCATTGAAAATGCAGCAGAAGTTATTAAGACTTATATTTTACTGAAGCAAAAAAGTAATCACTGATAGAAAAATAAGGAAAAGATTTTTTCGATGAATCTAGTGCATTTTTAATGATAGTGTGTTATAATAAAACAATAAATCTATTATAAAAAAGGAGCGAATTATGCAAAAAGCAATTGGTTCTAAAGTTAATTTGAAAAATATGGAAGATATGTTAGCAGTAGAATATATGTCCTGTGTATGGGATTTAATGGATGAGGAAAAAGTTCAAAAATTAGATAAACATGTACAACATTGTAACACAAGCAGATTACAACATAGTATCAATGTATCCTATTACAGCTTTTTAATTTGCCGTTTTATGGGTTGGGACTATCGTTCTGCTGCAAGAGCCGGCTTACTTCATGATATGTTTTATTATGACTGGAGAGTGACAAAAGGAAACAGAACAAACCATGCATCATGGCATCCTCGTGTGGCTTATGATAATGCTAGAAAAATAACAACATTAAACAAAATTGAAAAAGATGCTATTTTAAAACATATGTGGCCATGTACTTTGGTTCCACCTAGATACAAAGAATCTTATGTATTAACATTTGTAGATAAAACTTGTGCTGTGGTGGAAGCAGCAGGACAAAAGTGGCATAAAGTAAGGGGTAGTTTTGCACATTAATCAATAACTTTAGAAAACAAAACAGAAAGAGCTTGAGAAAAATATTCTCAAGCTCTTCCTGTCGTTTTATTTCGATACCAAAGTAATATGAGCGCGACAAATATCAATACAACAGATAAAATTTGAGAAACTGCAAAATCACCTATTTTTAGTTGGTCTGTTCTTAATCCTTCAATCCATACCCTACCACAAGCATATCCCAACAAATACAATCCAAAAATTTGACCATTAAATTTTTTTCTTTTTTTCATCCAAAGAAGAAACAGAAAAATTCCTGTATTCCACATAGATTCATAGAAAAAAGTAGGATGTACTTGTATGTAATCTGTCCCATTTACGGTTACAACTTTGTCAAGTACAGAAGGTGCAATCGTATGAACTTGTTCTTTTAAATATCTCATAGCAAAAAGATTATCTGTATATCCGCCAAATGCTTCCCTATTAAAAAAATTTCCCCATCTACCTATTATCTGTCCTAAAAGTAAACTAGGTGCAGCAGTATCTGCTATAAGCCAAAAATTAAGATGCTTTTTTCTCGTATAAACAATAACGGTAATAATTCCCGCAATAATGCCACCATAAATAGCAAGCCCACCTTCTCGCAAAGCAAATATTTTTAAAGGTGCATTGACATAAAGTTTCCAAGAAAATAGTACATAATATAGCCTTGCACCGATTACAGAAAAAATAACACCAAATAATGCAATATCTACATAATGCTCGGGATTTTGCCCTGTTCTTTTTGCCTCATAGACAGCTAAGGATAAAGCGATTAAAATACCACTTCCGATAATTACACCATACCAATAAACGTCATATCCAAATATTTGAAAGATAACACGACTTAAATGATTAATTTCAATTCCTAAATGTGGAAACCATATTTCTGGCATAGGTTTGTCCTCCTTTCTTTTTGAAAAAGGCAGCAGAGTTGAACAGAAAAACTTTGTGGTACTGCTGCAAATGCTGCCTCTTTTTTGCTCATTTATTATACAACGACAGATACAGTCATATTATCCTCTAAAAAGTCCTTTTGAAACACTCTTTGTACTTCTTCTTTTTTAATACTTTTTAAAGTATGAAAGCCATCAAATAAATCTCTATTTTTCATGGCAAGTTCTAACTGACTCATGCAAATAGTATTAATAGAATTAAAGCCTCTTATCATTCTGCCTACTTGTTTCTTTTTTGCTCTTTCAAAAGCTTCTTCTGCAATTCCCTGCTTTTGAATTTCTTCTATTTCTTTTAGCATTAACTCTTTTGTTTTTTGGATATTTTTTCCTGTGCCAGAAAAAGCAGTAAAAGCATAACCATCTCCAGAAAAAAATTCACAATCCATTGGTTCTTGTATCCATTCTTTTGTATATGCTTTTTCAAAGAAGGAAGAACTTTCCCCTGCTAAAATATCCATTGCCATACGCATAACATAAATTTGTTTTAAAGCTTTGCTTTCTTCTTGCGGTTTTTGTTTAAACCCAATTTGAAAAATAGGCTTCATTAAAGACATATTTGTTTCAACATATTTTTTTACAATACTTTCTGGTTCTTTTTCAAAGAGAGAAACCGCTCTGTGTCCATTGGTAGGCTTCATTACTTTCTCTGCCATTTCCAGTATCTGATTGCTTTCTATATTGCCTGCACACACCAGACAAAAATTTTCTGGGGTATAATATGCTTCATAACTTTTTTCCAAAACATCTTTTGTAACCTGTTGAATAGAATCTACTGTGCCAGCAATCGCATTTTTAACTGTATGATTGTGGTACATATTTTCTAACAGTTTAAAAAATACTATCCAATTGGGGTCATCTTGATACATTGTAATTTCACTTGCAATAATCTTTTTTTCCTGCTCTGTAGATTCTTCTGTAAAATGAGTGTGTTGTACAAAAGAAAGTAATAATTTTAAATTTAGTTCAAAATTTTTTTGACAGGAAAAATAGTATGCTGTTTTTTGAAAATCTGTAAAAGCATTTGCTGTAGCATATTGTTTGGAAAATGCAGTAAAAGCATCTCCCCATGATTGTTCAAAAAGTTTATGTTCTATAAAATGGGCTGTTCCAAGTGGCATATCGTGCCGTTGTTCTTCTGTTGGTCTTCTATAAACAATATCATTAGAACCAAATTTTGTACATAACACTGCCATTTTTTCTTGATACCCATTCTTGGGAATTATATAACATTTCATCCCAGATGACAACTTTTTTGTAATAATGGTATCACCTATTATATTATTTTCTTTTCTCATTTCCATATGGTATCCCTCCTTACTGTAAAAAGTAAATGGTATTTAATGCAATTTCTTTTGCTCTTTTTTGTACCTCATCTTCTGTTACATTTTCAATTTCTTTTACAAATTGTCCAATACTTCTATTTGTTTTTAACATCCATTCATTTAAAAAAAAGTCCATCAATGCAGTTTGACTATCTTTCATAGAAACATAATAACGGATAATGCTTTCCTTTGCTTGTTGTAAATCTTGTTTTTCTACTGGTTGCTCCTGCAATATTTTTAAAGAATTTTGGATAACTTCCACTGCTTTTTCGTAATATTGTTTTTCAATGCCTGCTTTTACCATTAGAATAGGATAAAGTCGAAATAAAAAGGAACTAATATCATAACAAGCCCCTTCTTTTTCTCTGACATTTTGGAATAACAATGAGGCAGGACTTCCACCAAATAATTCATTACAAACTAATAAGGAGGCAAATTCTTTTTGTTCTGGAAGTACATTCGTGTCAAATCCTAATACAATACGGCTTTGTGCAGTATGGAGTGTTTCTTGTACCTTTTTGACTTCTTTTTTCTTTTTTGCTGCAATGTCTTCTGTTTGCCATAAAAAATCACTTTGAAATGGCATTTTTTTAGCCATCATAATCATATCCTGTTTTTGTTCTGCATTGCCAGTCATAAATATTTCTACTTTTGCATGTTTTAACATATTTTTATAATGAAGTAATAGTATCATTTCATCTATTTCTTTTAAATCTTCTTGATAACCGTCTGCAAAGATACCGAAAGTATTTTCCTTACATATTTCTTCTAAACATCGTAATTTTGCATATTCTTTTTTATCATCTTGTCTGCTTTTTATTTTTTCTGCTACTATTTTCTTTTCTCTTTCCACCACATTTTTAGGAAATCCTTTTCCTTCCTGTAATGGTGAAAAAATCATGTTTTGTAAAAATTCAAATCCTTTTTTTAATAATTCTCCTTTTACCATTTCCAGATAAAAAAATAAAATTTGTTCTTGTCCTTTTTTCAGTATGGAAACATCAAAAACACTACCCATCATATCATCCATTTTTTCGCTGACTGCTTTTCTGGAAGGATATTGTTGACACCCATTTTTCAGCACTTCTGCAAGTAATGCTGTTTTTGTTGCATTTTGTCTGGTTAAGGGTATCCTTAATAAAACAGCAATGATATTTGTTTTAAATTGTTGTCCTTCTAAAAAATGTACATTGCATTGCTGTACTGATTTTTTCTCTATTGTCATTATCATATGTTTCACCTCAATTTCTTATAATGCCTTATTATTTTCCATTTCAACGCAAAATATCCAAAATAAAAAAAGCCTCAAAAGAGGCTCACAGTCTGTCAATAAAGTCTTTTTTTGTGAGTTTCACCCACACCCACCAACTTTTTTAAAAAAGTTGGACAAAAAATTTTCACGGAAAAACTAGCGTTTTTCCTTATCAAAT
>CAJTZO010000017.1 GCA_910583755.1 uncultured Clostridia bacterium | reverse complement strand
TACTTTCAATAAGGAGCTGTTGTCTATATCATTTTAACGTAACAGAACCATAAAAAAAGAAAGGGGTACTTAGAATGCAAAATATTGGAATTATTGGCGCTATGGAAGAAGAAATTACATTATTACAACAAAAAGCAAACATAACAGATACTAAAAAAATAATTGGATTAACCTTTTATCAAGGAACACTTCAGAATAAAAAAATTGTATTAGTAAAAAGCGGAATCGGAAAAGTAAATGCTGCACTTTGTACACAAGTATTGATTGACCATTTTGATGTAGATTGCATTATTAATGTAGGGGTAGCAGGTGCCATTTATAAAGAATTAACGATAGGAGATATTGTTATATCAGAAGATGCTGTTCAACATGATATGGATACTTCTGTCTTTGGCGACCCGATTGGAATAATTCCCCGTATGGAAGAAAGTTATTTCAAAGCTGACAAAACTTTAATAGAATTAGCAAAAAAATGTCATTTAACATCAAAAGCGAATATTTTTGTAGGCAGAATTGCTAGTGGTGACCAATTTATCAGTACACCAGAAGGCAAGCAAAAAATATGGGATACTGTACAGGGATACTGTGCAGAAATGGAAGGAGCAGCCATTGCACATGCTTGTTATCTCAATCAAATTCCTTTTGTTATTATTCGTTCTATTTCAGATGATGCAGAAAACAAAGCTCATATTACCTACGAACAGTTTGTCAAAATTGCTGCTACAAATTCCAGCGAATTATTAGAAAAAATGCTAATTTAAAGTTTTAAAAAAACTAAAACCTTGAGGGGTACCCCTCAAGGTTTTAGCCTGTCAATAAAGTCTTTTTTTGTGGGTTTTACCCACACTCACCAACTTTTTTAAAAAAAAGTTGGACAAAAAACTTTCATGAAAAAACTATCGTTTTTCCTTATAAAATTAATCTTTTTAGCGAAACGTTAGTTTCGCCTTAAGGTTCTTTGATTCTTTCTTCCAAGAAAGAATTAGGCGTTTGAGGGCTAGCCCTCAAGGTTTTACAACTGTTCCATTTCCTCAATTTTATCTAAATCATGCGCAATGATTTGATTTTGTGTTTTAATACACAATAAATCCATTTTACTTTTTCCTATAATTTCACCTTCAATTACTTTTTTTTGTATTGTTGTAATTCTTACACGCATCCCACTATGAAATGCTTTTCCTCTAAAATAAACTGTATTAATAGGAAATAATTCGTGGCATTTTGCCATAAGTTTATCTAGGTCTACTATCTTATAATCCATAGAAATCATTTGACGTTGCTTAATTGTTTTAATCGTTTTTTTAAAGTCACTGATACGCAATATCATATGTGTTATAAAATAAGCGATGATTGCTGTCAAAATCCAATCATATATTGATAATGTGTTCAATAAATCTTTCATATTGCTTCACTTCCTTTTTATTGTAGCACTTTTATCTGATTTAAAGTGCTGTCATGACAGCCGACAAATGAAATATTTGCTTTTTTTAAAACATTAATTTGTTGTATCTTTTCTTCTGTAATTATCTCCCCTGGTGCAACGATAGGAATACCTGGAGGATAGGGAATAACAAATTCTCCACAGATACTTCCCTGACTTTCTTTTAATCGTATCTCTTTTTTTGGTGCAAAAAAGGCTTGTCTTGGAGAACATTGAATCATTGGTAAATCACTCTTTGGATAAGACAATGTTACTGCTTGGGGAATATCACAAAATTCTGCATCAATTTGTGTAATGGCTTCTAATAAAGCAGCAAAGCCTTCTTTTGTATCTGCTGGACTTGTCATTGCAATGGCATGATGCAAAAAGCCCATCTCCAATTCAATATGATGCCTCTCTATTAGTATATCATTTAATTGTATTCCTGTCATCTGTCTTTGTGATAATTGTAGTATCAATTTTCCTTTCTCTTGATATTGATAATTGTCAAACAAGGAAATATGCTTCCATTGTTTCGCTTGTTCATAAAACCACTTTAAATTTTGTACATATTGTTCAAAAGCCACTTTCCCTTGTTCTTGAAGCCAATGACAGCAAAAATCTATCGCTGCTAAAAACAGATACGAAGGGCTAGAAGTCTGGAACATTGCAAGAGATTGTTTTAGTTTTTCTCTGTCTACCCTATTACCTTGCACATGGAGTACCGCTGTTTGTGTAGGACAAGGCAATGTTTTATGCAAACTTTGTATAACAATATCAGCATGTTGTTGCAGTGCTGTTTTTGGAAAAAAATCATGAAAATTCATATGTGCTCCATGCGCTTCATCTACAATCAATATTATTCCCTTTTGATGAACAAAATCACTAATTGCTGCAATATCTGATGTTATTCCCTCAAAAGTAGGACTTGTCAATATGACTGCTTTTGTTTGTTCTGTTACTGTTTTTTGTATTTGTTCTAAAGAAATGCTTCCCAAAAAATCTGTTCCTTCTATGGTTTCTGGCATAATATAAACAGGATTTGCCCCTGAAAATACAAGAGCACTATAAGCACTTTTATGACAATTCCTTGCAACTACAATTTCATCTCCTTCTTTACAAACAGACAGAATAGCAGATAAAATCCCACTTGTGGAACCATTTACCAAAAAAAAGCTTTCTTCTGCACCAAACAAAGCAGCACATCTTTTTTGTGCCTCTAATATAATGCCTTGTGGCTGATGCAAATTATCAAACCCTTTTATTTCTGTAATATCCTGAGCCATTATTTCTTGAAAAGCGCCTAATCTTCCCCCCTTGTGACCAGGCATATGAAAAGGGTAATCATTAGAACGATTTTTTAATGCTTCCCAAAGTTCCATCATTCTAACATCACCACCTTATAATCATGTCCAGAAGCAGGTAATATTTTTTCTATAAAATCCTTTGTAGAAAGTGCTACTGTAGCAGTATTAACACAAGGATGCATTGCTATTTTCTCCATTTTCAATACATCTTCATCTATTAAAAAATGTACTTTTTTTTCTATATCAAACAAAAGTCCTAATGGACTTACTGCACCAGGATGAATTTTTAAGTATTCCCACATATGTTCTCCATCTGCAAAAGTCATGCGAGGAACACCAACCTGTTTTGATACTTTTCCTGTGTTAAATTTTTTGCTACCATCCATAAAAAGTAAATAAAACTCTGTTTTATGTCTGGAAGATAAAAAAAGGTTTTTACAAATAGAAAACCCCATTTTTTTATCTAATTCTTTAGCAGCTTCAATGGTATATAATGGTTCATGCTCATATTTTATGTAATCTATTTTCAATTCTTCTAATATTTCATATACTCGTTGTTCTGTATGTTCCATTTTTATCTCTCCTTAAAAAACATAATTTTATAAAAGAAACTTTCTTTTAAATTCCTCAGCTTTTCAAAAAATCTTGAGGGATAGCCCTCAAACTCCTCAAAGAACTTTCATGCGAAACTAACGTTTCGCTACTTTCTTAAAAAAAGTTGGTGGAGGTGGGTGAAACCCACAAAAAAAGACTTTATTGACAGACTAAGAAACTTTTTTCAAGTTCCTCAGCTTTTCAAAAAATCTTAAGAGTATTACTTTCAAACTCTTATTTCTTTCCAAAAAACATTATTTTTTATGATAATAAGCATAAATTTCTCTTTTAGAAACGCCTCTATCTTTTGCAGCCTGCTTCATTGCTTCTTTTTCAGAAAGTCCTTGCGCCAAATAATATGACATATGTTCTTCAATAGATATTGCTTGATACTGTTGTTGCGATTCTTCTTTTTGCTGTGCAAGAGAAACTCCTTCTATTGCAAGCACAAATTCCCCTTTTGGTGGATTTTGCATATAATATTTTATATGTCCTTTTATATTGTCCTTTCGTCTTTGTTCAAATTTTTTTGTAAGTTCTTTCATAACAATAACTGTTTTATCTTCTCCTAATGTTTCAGAAAGTTCTTCCAAAGTATGCAGTAATCTATGGGGTGCTTCATATAAAATGATGGTACGATGTTCTTTTGATAAGGATTGTAATACGGTACGACGTTCTCTTTTATCAGAAGGTAAAAATCCTTCAAACACAAAACGTCTTGTATCTAATCCTGAAAGCACCAGAGCAATCATACAAGCAGAAGCACCAGGCACCACTGTGACAGGAATATCATTTTCATAACAAAGTTTTACCAAATCTGCGCCCGGGTCAGAAATACCTGGCATTCCTGCATCTGTAACAAGTGCAATATTTATATCTTTCTTTAGTTTTTCAATTAATTGTAATCCCTTGGATTGTTTATTATGTTCATGATAACTTGTCATAGTGGTATTAATTTGAAAATGGTTTAATAAATGTAATGTGTGACGGGTATCTTCTGCGGCAATCAAATCTACTGTCTTTAATAATTCAATCACTCTAAAACTAATATCTTCTAAATTTCCTATGGGTGTGCCGCACAAATATAATGTTCCAGCCATTTTTTTCTCCTATCTTATTCCTTTTTAAAAAGGTTGATTTCTACGCATAATATATTTTTTTAATTTCTTCTGTGTATTCTCCATCTTTTTGATATATTACAAGAGGTGCTTCAACTTTTATCATAGGTTTTCCGCTTTTAGCCCCTTCTATCAAAAGTAAAGAAGGTTCTTTTCCTGCATAAGAATGGACAAAACGTAATCTTTTTGGTTCTAATTTATATTGTCTCATTGTTACAATAATGTCAGTTAAGCGATGTGGCTTATGCACCATATAAAACCTTCCACCTGTTTTCAGTAACTTGGAAGCATTTGCAACAACATCTTCTAAATTACACAACAATTCATGTCTTGCAATCGCTTTTGGTATACACTCACTTTTCAAACCACCACCCTCATTCATATAAGGAGGGTTGGAGGTTACAACATCAAAGGTAGAAGCACCATATATCAAGACAGCCTGTTTGATGTCTCCTTCATCAATCTTTATTTTTTGTTCCAAACCATTTAAGATAATGCTGCGCCTTGCCATATCAACATTTTCTCTTTGTATTTCAAGCCCTGTAAAATGGCTCCCTTTTGTTTTTGCTTCCAACAAAATAGGAATCACACCGGTTCCTGTACCTAAATCAAGCGCTCTTTCTCCCTTTTTTACCTGTGCAAATCCAGAAAGTAAAACAGCGTCAATACCAAAGCAAAACATTTTTGTATTCTGTATTAACAAATATCCATTTCTATGAAGGTCATCTATTCTTTCATATTCCTTGATTTCAACATCATTGTTCATATTGTTCCTCCATAGGTGTCTTCGGTCTTTTTATTTTTTTTTGGCTTACCACTTTAATTTCATCTAAACGATAAAAATTAATGGTAGGAGGGTCATTTTCTTTTTTTCTGACAGCAGCTTTTACTGTTTGCATCAATACATTTGTGGAAAGGATTTCTCCTATTCCATCAACAGTACTAATAATGTCCCCTACATTTGGTAAGTTTTTATTTAATTCCTCATAAACGTCTTCTTCATATTTTAAACAACACATCAGTCTGCCACAAATACCAGATATTTTTGTTGGATTTAATGATAAACTTTGTTCTTTTGCCATTTTAATCGAAACCGGCTGAAAATCACCTAAAAATGTAGCACAACATAGAGGTCTTCCACAAATACCAATGCCATTCCTCATTTTTGCCTCATCTCTTACCCCAATTTGGCGTAATTCAATTCGCATTCTGAAAATAGACGCAAGTTCTTTTACCAATTCCCTAAAGTCAACCCTACCATCTGAAGTAAAATAAAAAATCAATTTAATTTGGTCAAAGGTAATTTCTGCATCAATCAGTTTCATATCCAAGCCATGTTGTGCAATTTTTTCTAAACAGATGTCAAATGCTTCTTTCTCCCTTATTTTATTTTTTTCTTCTATCATAAAATCTTCTTCTGTTGCTAATCTTTGTACTTTTTTTAAAGGGGACACAATACTATCTTCTGATACAAGCGTATTTTCCTTTATTACAGTACCACATTCTATTCCTCTTGCTGTTTCTACAATTACAGAATCACTTTTTTTTAATTGTAATCCGTCAGGGTCAAAATAATACATTTTTCCCGCCTTTTTAAAACGGATTCCTACAATTTCTACCATTTTTTCAACTCTCCTTTAGTTTCATCAGCATTACTTCCATGGTAAGCTGAAAATTACTATTGACAGACAACTGTTGCTTTGCCTGCCAAATTGCTTCTGTCTTTTTTATAATACTTGTTTCATTTTCTTTTTTTGATTGTGCAATAATATTTTTTTGTTTGTCTTTTTGTATTACATACTTTATATCTTGACATTTGATATAGATTAATACATCTCGATACCACAAATACATTAAATCTAAAAATTGTTGACTTTGTTTATAGACTTCTAATTCTTTCGCTATCAAAAGCGTTTCTGATAAATTTTTACGATTTAAAGAAAATAATTTTTGTATAATATCCTCCCGCATTTCATAAAACATTTCAGAACTTGCAATTTCAATCGCCTTTCCAACGCTACCCTGCGCATATTCTGCAAATATACCTACATTTTCCTTTTCCGCTAAGTTATGCTCCAGTAAATATTGTTCTATTTGATTGGTCACAACCGGTTTTAATTTTATCACAACACATCTTGATAAAATTGTTGGTAAAAACTTATCTATATTATTTGCTAAAAGAAATAAAATCCCATAATAAGGAGGTTCTTCCAATGTTTTTAACAAGGCATTTTGTGCTGGAATCGTCATAGTATCTGCTTTATCTATGATAAATATTTTAAAAGGATATTTATATTGTTTGATTTCCATATTTTTAATTAATTGCTGTCTAATATCCTCTACACTAATACTATTTTTATTTTTTTCTGCTTTAATATAAAAAATATCTGGATGATTTTTACTATCAAACGTAAGGCAGCTATTACATGCATTACAGGGAGTAATTCCTTGCTTTTGACATTGTAATGTTTTTGCAATGGTATTTGCTAATAATTTTTTACCAGAACCTGCTTCTCCATGTATGACATACGCATGAGAAATATGTTTTTTCGAAATAGCTTTTTGTATCTGTTTTATCATTTGTTCATTGCCAATAATTTCTTCAAATGTATACATGGGTTTCCTCCTACCTTAAAATTTATGGAATTGTTCTACATCAATCACAAATACTGTTGCGCCTCCCACCCTTACTTCAATCGGTTTTGGCATAAAGCCATGCACACTTCCATAAGGTGCTGGCAAGGTTGTAAATTGATTTCTACTTTTACAATTTGTTTCTAAAATATGGAGAACATCTTTAATTTTTTCTTCCTCTACTCCTGTCAAAATGGTGGTATTACCAGAACGTAAAAAACCACCTTTTGTGGATAAACGTGTTACTTGAAACCCTTCCTCATTTAAGTGTCCTATTACATTTCCTGCATCGTCATCTTGTATAATTGCAATGATTAATTTCATAGTTATAGCCTCCTATTTTTTTATTTATTATCATTAATTTTAAATGGAATTTTTAGAATCTATCTTTTCATAAAAGCGAATCTATTTTTTTCAATGGTGTTTCATTATCATTCAACTGCACCATATGATAGCAAAACGCTTAGTTTCGCACAAAAGTTCTTTATTTCACTTTCTTTCAAAAAAGCGTCAAAAAAGTAAATTTATTATACCACATTTTTTTATACTATGGCTATGATAATCAGAAGAAATAGAAATAAAACAGATTCATACTTGAGAAATCACATAAAAAAACATATAATAAGTGTGTGTAAAAAGGAGTTGATTTTTTTGGTAACAAAAGTAAATGACCTACCTGCTATCTTTCAAATAGATATCCCTTTGCCAGATAATCCATTAAAAAACTTAAACTGCTATGTATTACAATCTGGAAAAGAAGCACTCATCATTGATACAGGATTCAACAGACCAGAATGTGAAAAAGCTTTAGAAAATGGGATAAAAGAATTGGGAATAGAATATCCTTCTCTTTTTTTAACGCATTTACATTCTGACCATACAGGTTTAGTCCATAAATTTAAAGATTGTCCTATTTATATGGGAAAAATAGACTATGATTATCTAGTAGCATCAATCAATGGTAATACATGGCTTAAAACAGACCAAAAATTTGAGCAGGAAGGATTTCTGAAAGAATATATAAAAATTTTACAAAACACAAATCCTGCACGTAGTTTTGCACCAAATGGTATGTTTAAGGCAATTCCATTAAAAGATGGTGATACCATACAAATTGGTGATTGTGTTTTACAAACAATCCTTGTACCCGGACATACACCCGGACAAATGTGTCTTTACATTCCACAACAAAAAATATTATTTACTGCAGACCATATTTTATTCGATATTACACCTAATATTACATCATGGATAGGTATCGAAAATTCTTTAGGAGACTACATAAAAAGCCTTAATAAAATAAAACAAATACCTATACAAATTGCTTTTCCTGCCCACAGAAAAAATGATAGTAACATTTATACACGAATTGAGCAAATCATACAGCACCATAAAATGCGTTTAGAAGATACGATTTATATTTTATCACAAAAACAGCCTTTAACAGCTTATAAAATAGCTTCCTTTTTAAAGTGGTCTATGAGAGGAAAATGTTGGGAAGAATTTCCGATTTCTCAAAGATGGTTTGCAGTTGGAGAAACGATTGCACATTTAGACTATCTTATCGCAATCCATGTTGTCGAAAGATTAGAAGGAAATATCAATCATTATCGCTTACTTTGCAGTAAAACAGAAGCAAAAAATAAAATTGCATTATAACTAGGGGGAACTATCATGGAAATCGCATTAAAATTGCAACAAGAATTTGAATTAAAACAATCACAAATTGAAAACGTCATAAAACTCATTGATGAAGGAAACACCATTCCTTTTATCGCCCGCTATCGAAAAGAAATGACTGGCTCTTTAGATGACCAAGTATTGCGCAGTTTATCAGAAAGGCTTGTTTATTTACGTAATTTAGAAGAAAAAAGAGAACAAGTCAGAAATACCATTACAGAACAGGGTAACATGACAGAAGAATTAGAACAAAAACTTACTTTAGCAGAAACCATGACAGAAATAGAAGATATTTACCGTCCTTTCCGACCAAAACGCCGGACGAGAGCAACCATTGCGAAAGAAAAAGGATTAGAGCCACTCGCTGATTTTATCTTTTTACAGCTTTTACCGGACAGTATAGAAAATGTAGCAAAAAACTTTATCAACACCGAAAAAAATGTTGAAACTATCGAAGAAGCGCTTGCTGGTGCAAAAGATATTTTAGCAGAACGCATTTCTGATGATGCTGATTTAAGAAAGATGTTAAGAACAGAAACTATCAAAAATGGTTTTCTGACTGCAAAAGCTACTGATGAAACAACACAATCTGTATATGAAATCTATTATGATTTTAAAGAACCCATTAAAAAAACAGCCGGTCACAGAGTTTTAGCCATCAACCGAGGAGAAAAAGAAAATTTTTTGACAGTAAAAATTTCTTTGGAAGAAGAAGACAATTTACTTCAAAAATTAGAGCATAAAATAATTATTAAAAGTAGTAGTACTAAAGAAATCTTACAAGAAGTTATAGCAGATAGCTATAAGCGTTTAATTGCGCCCTCTTTGGAAAGAGAAATCCGAAATGACTTGACAGAACAAGCAGAAGAAAATGCGATTAAGGTATTTCGTGAAAACTTAAAACAGCTTTTGTTGCAACCACCTATCAAAGATAAAGTGGTGTTAGCCTTGGACCCTGCTTTTCGGACAGGCTGTAAAATTGCTGTCATTGACCAGACTGGAAAAACACTAGATACAGCAGTTGTTTATCCTACTGCACCACAAAAGAAAACAGAAGAAGCGAAACAAAAATTAAAACAACTGATTGAACAATATCATGTAGATGTAATTGCTATTGGAAACGGAACTGCTTCCCGTGAATCAGAGCTTTTTGTAGCAGAGGAATTATTAAAAGCAATCGACAGACCTGTATTTTATATTATTGTCAATGAAGCGGGCGCTTCTGTTTATTCTGCTTCTAAACTGGGCGCAGAAGAATTTCCAGATTTTGATGTTGCTTTAAGAAGTGCTGTTTCTATCGGAAGACGTTTACAAGACCCACTCGCCGAATTGGTAAAAATAGACCCAAAATCTATTGGCGTAGGACAATATCAACATGATATGAATCAAAAACGCTTGGGGGAAGCATTAGGCGGTGTTGTTGAAAGTTGTGTAAATGCAGTTGGTGTTGATTTAAATACCGCTTCTCCTTCTTTACTTTCCTATGTTGCAGGAATTAGTAATGCAGTCGCAAAAAATATTTTAAAATATAGAGAGGAAAACGGAAAATTTAAAGCTAGAAAAGAACTTTTAAAAGTACCAAAATTAGGACCAAAAGCTTTTGAACAATGTGCAGGCTTTTTAAGGATTCCTGAAAGTGAAACAATTTTAGATAATACTGGTGTACACCCTGAAAGTTATAAGGCAGCCGAAGCACTTTTAAAAACAGCTGGCTATACTTTAGAAGATGTACAACAAAAAGTAGTTAAAAATATTTCTCAAAAAATACTTTCCAAAGAAAAAACAGCAGAAGAATTAGGGATTGGTATTCCTACCTTAGAAGATATTATCAAAGAACTAGAAAAGCCTGGACGTGACCCCCGAGAGGAAATGCCTTTACCCGTTTTACGTAGTGATGTTTTAGCCATTGAAGATTTAAAACCAGATATGATATTAAAAGGAACTGTAAGAAATGTCATTGACTTTGGTGCTTTTATTGATATTGGTGTTCACCAAGATGGTCTTGTCCACATTTCAGAATTATCTGAAAAATATATCAAACACCCACTGGAAGTGGTAAGCGTTGGAGATATTGTAAATGTAAAAGTTGTTAGTATTGACATTGCAAAAAAAAGAATTGCATTGACTATGAAAAATGTTGAGCAAGCGTAACACTAGTCCTATCTATCAACAAAATCAAAATCTTGGGTTTTGCCCAAATTCACCAACTTTTTTGAAAAAACTAGTGCATTTTCTTATAAAATCAATCTTTTTTCAGAACAGGAAACGTAGTTTTTGCTAAAAATTCTTTGCTTCTTTCTTTCTTGAAAGAAAGAAAATCATTGAAATTGAAATGGAGGAAAAAATGTGAAATTTATACATTTATCTGATTTACATATTGGCAAAAAAGTAAATGAATTTTCCATGTTAGATGACCAAAAATATATTTTTACAAAAATCATTCACATTATAGATGAGCAAAAAATAGATGGTGTATGGATTGCAGGAGATATTTATGATAAAGCAACTCCTTCCCGGGAGGCGGTGCAGCTTTTTGATTCTTTTTTGACAAGAATTTCAGAAAAAAATATTCCTATCTTTTTAATCAGTGGGAATCATGATGCAGCAGAAAGAATTGCTTTTGGCGCAAAGTTAATGCATAAAAGTAAAGTTTATGTATCTCCTATTTTTGATGGCAAAATCACACCTATTTTACAAAAAGATGAATATGGGGAAATTGCAATTTATATGTTGCCTTTTATCAAGCCTGCTTCTGTCAGACCATTTTATCAAAATGCTACCATAGAATCTTATAACGATGCTGTTAAAACAGTCATAGAGCATATGGAAATCCAACCAAAAAGAAGAAATGTTTTAATTGCACATCAATTTGTAACAGGTGCACAAAAAAGTGAATCTGAAGATATTTCTGTTGGTGGGATTGACAATGTTGATACCTTTGTATTTGATGCATTTGACTATGTTGCATTAGGACATATTCACAGACCACAACATATAGGACGTGAAACAGTACGCTATTGTGGCACGCCCTTAAAATACTCTTTTTCAGAAGTCAATCACAAAAAATCTGTTAGTATTATCACCTTAAAACAAAAAGGGGATATTCTTATTGAAGAAATAGAACTAATACCAAAAAGAGACATGTGTGAAATCAAAGGATTTTATGAAGAATTGGTATCTCTCTCTTACTATAAAGACATTAACACAGAAAACTATATGCACATTACTTTAAAAGATGAGGATGATATTCTGGATGCGATTGGAAAACTACGTAATATATATCCTAATATTATGCGTTTAGACTATGATAATAAAAGAACACAAACCAATCAAAAAATCATCCATACAGAAAATATAGAAAATAAAACCCCATTACAGTTATTACAGGAATTTTATGAACTGCAAAATAATTGTTTCATGAGCGAAGAACAAATAGAATTTTCTTCTAATGTAATGGAAAAAATATGGGAGGAAAAAGAATGAAACCAATAAAATTAATACTATCAGCATTTGAACCTTATGCCGAAAAAGTAGAAATTGATTTTGAAAAACTAGGTGGAAAAGGATTATATTTAATTACGGGAGATACTGGTGCCGGAAAAACAACCATATTTGACGCAATTACTTTTGCACTTTATGGAGAGCCAAGTGGTAACGTTAGAGAAACAAATATGTTCCGCAGCAAATATGCCAAAGAAGATACCCCAACTTATGTAGAATTGACCTTCTTATATCAAAACAAACAATATCATATTCGCAGAAACCCAGAATATATCCGAAAAAAAGAAAAAAAGGAAGGTTATACCACACAAAAGGCAGATGCAACCTTGACTTTTCCAGACGGACGTGCGCCTGTTACAAAATCTAAAGAAGTAACAAAAGCTGTAACAGAATTAATTGGGATTGATAGAAACCAGTTTATTCAAATTGTTATGATTGCACAAGGAGATTTTTTAAGATTATTACTTGCCAAAACAGAAGAAAGAAGTAAAATATTTCGAGAAATTTTTAACACAAAACCATATTATCTATTTCAAGAAAAAATCAAAGCAGAAGCCAATACTTTAAAACAAGAATATGACAGTTATCATGCTAACATTATGCAGTGTATCAAAAGAATATCCTGTGAGAAAGATGATGTTTTATCTCTTTCCTTAAGTAATTTACAAGCTAATAAGACAATTTATTCTATGGAAAAAATGATTGTATTAATACAACAAATTATTTTTAAAAATGAAACTGCCTTAAATTGTTTCAAAGAAGATTTAAAAACAATAGATGAAAAATTAGAGCAAGTTAATCAAACTTTTGGAAAAGTACAAACAATTTCAAATGCAAAACAAGAAATGACATATGCACAGGAAATTCTTATACAAAAAGAACCTGCTTTAGCAGAATATAAGATAAAAGCAGAACAAGCAAAAGCAAAATCATTTATCCGTGATAAACTAGCCATTGCTATAGAAACAGCCAGCAAAAAATTAGAAGATTATAACGAATTAGAAAAACAATCTGAAATACAATATCAAACAAAGCAAAATATAAAAATATATCAACAAAATGTACAAGATTATCGCACAAAATTAAATCAATTAAGAGATACACTTGCAGACCAAAAACAAAAATTTAATTCTCTGAAAAATGTAGAAACCATGCAAGTAAAATTACAAGTAGAAAAAAAGGACTTAGAGGAAAAACGGAAAACCTACCGAGAAATTGTTCTTTCTTTAAAAGAATATGAAAAAATGAATCAAAAAGCAGAAGAAATACAACAAAAATATCAAAAAGAAACAACTATATATGCAGAAAAGAAACAGGAACTTTTCAAAATGGAACGTGCCTTTTTAGATGAACAAGCTGGAATCTTAGCTTCTACCTTAAAAGAAGGAGAAAGATGTCCTGTTTGTGGTTCTTTAGAACATCCTAAAATTGCAATAAAAACAGAAAAAGCCCCTAGTAAAGAAGAACTAGAGCATTTTAAAAATACTGTTTCAGAATATCAGGAAAAAGTGTCTAAATTGAGCATAGAAACTGGAAAACAAAAGGGAAATTTAGAAACATTATATGATAATATTATAGCACAAACAAAAAACATAATTGGAGAATGTGCTTTTTCTGACATCTCCACCATAATCACCAAAAAGGGAATCGAAACTACAAAGCGAATTGATGAAATCAACATGCAATTAGCAGAAATAGCAGAAAAAATCGAACAAAGAAATTTTTTAGAACAAAGTATTGCTTCAAAGGAGCAACAACAATCTAAAATCGCAGAGAAACTACAACAAATTGAAAAAGAATGTGTTATTTTAGAAAAAGAAATGGAAAACAATGAAAAACAAATTGCAAAATTAAAAAGCACCTTAGAATATGCAGACAAACAAACAGCATCTATCAAACTTTTAGAAATGAAAAAAGAAAAAAATAAGATAGAACAAGAAATACAACAAAGTCAACAAGAATTTGAAAATTGTGCTACCTTAGTAAAAGAACAGCAAACCAAAATTGCTACCTTAAAACAACAAATTTCTAATGATGTCTTTATAGATATGGAACAATTATTACAAGAAAAACGAGAACTTACAGAACAAAAAAAATCTATTCATCATCATATGGATATTGTCAATGTATCTCATAAATCAAACATTATAGCTCTTGAGGAAATACAAAAATATGCAACAGAAATGGCGGAAACAGAAAAAAAATACCATTTTATCAAACGTTTATCTGATACAGTAAATGGAAAAATGATAGGAAAAGAAAGGGTTATGTTAGAAACTTACATTCAAATGACTTACTTTGAAAGAATTATTGCACGAGCAAATGTACGTTTTATGGCGATGAGTAACGGACAATATGAATTAAAAAGAAAAGAAAGTGGTGCTGGTCGTCAAAGTCAGAGTGGTTTAGAATTAGATATTATTGACCATTATAATGGTTCTGAACGTAGTGTAAAAACGCTGTCTGGCGGGGAATCTTTTAAAGCTTCTCTTTGTCTTGCACTAGGACTTTCTGATGAAATACAATCCTCTACTGGTGGAATACAAATAGATGCCATGTTTGTAGATGAAGGATTTGGCTCTTTGGATGAGGAGTCTCTAAACCAAGCAATCAAGGCCTTAAATAACTTGACAGAAGGAGACAGAATTGTGGGGATTATCTCTCATGTTTCAGAAATAAAAGAACGTATTGAAAAACAAATTATTGTGAAAAAAGAAAAAATAAAAGGTAGTACCATAACTATAGAAGTTTAAAATAGATAGGATACAGATAAAACAAGTGTATTTTTTTGTAGAATTATACAAATATTTTAAAATAAGAAGGATTTTTATAAAAAATGTCGAAATAATAAAACATAGCTTACTTTCTTTCAAAAAAAGAAATAGCGTTTGAGATAAAGTTTCAAGGTCTTGTTTTATCAAATAAAAGAGGTGATGCCTAATGCTGTATCCTCAAGAAATATTAGAAGAAGTACGTATGCAAAATGATATTGTAGATGTCATATCAGAATACTTGCCGTTAAAACAAAAAGGGACATCCTATTTTGGTCTTTGTCCTTTTCATAATGAAAAAACACCTTCTTTTTCTGTCAACAGTGAAAGACAATTTTATTATTGTTTTGGCTGTGGTGCAGCAGGCAATGTATATACATTTGTCATGCAGATGGAAAATGATACTTTTCCAGAAGCTGTCAGAAGACTAGCAGACAGAGCCAATATTACACTTCCAGAACCACAGTATACCCAACAGGCAAAAGAACAAGAACAACAAAGACAAAGGCTTTTTCTGTTACATAAGCAAGCAGGACGTTTTTTTTATGAAAAATTACAGGAATCTGTGGGAGAAGAAGCAAGAACTTATTTACAAAAACGTCAAATGCATCTCAATATCCAGAAAAAATTTGGAATAGGGTATGCACCAAAAGGACAAAACGAATTATACCAACATCTACAAAAGAAAGGGTTTTCTCAAGAAGAATTACAAAAAAGCGGTTTATTTCTTGAGAAAAAGGGTACCAAAGGGTATTTTGACCGTTTTCATCATCGCTTAATGTTCCCTATTTTCGATATACAAGGCAGGGTCATTGGATTTGGAGGAAGAATCTTATCCAGTGGAGAACCAAAATATTTAAACTCTCCAGAGACCCTTTTATTTAATAAAAGTAAAAATTTATATGGTCTTAATTTTGCAAAAAATACCAGAAAAAGAGAAATAATATTAGTAGAAGGTTATATGGATATGATTTCTCTTTATCAAGCAGGTTTTAAAAATGTTGCGGCATCTTTAGGAACTGCTTTTAATCAGGAACATGCAAAAGTGTTAAAAAAATATGCAGATAGTGTTATCCTTCTTTATGATAGTGATGATGCAGGCACAATGGCAGCACAAAGAGCAATTCCTATTTTAGTTCAAAATGGCTTCCATGTAAAAGTTTTGCAGGTGCCAAATGGAAAAGACCCTGATGAATTTATCAAGCAACATGGTGCAAAAGCCTTTTCTCATTTGCTAGCAAATGCATTACATTATGTCATGTTTCAAATACAATGTTTGAAACAACCATATGATTTTACACAAACACAACAAAAAGTGGAGTTTACCACAAAAGCAGCGAATATTTTAGCAAAATTAGATAACGATATTGAAAGAAACGTTTATATTGCTGAAGTTTCTCATATGACAAACATTCCACAGCAAGCAATAGAAAGTGAGATTGTTAAAAATATTAAAAAAGAAGAAATGACATTTATACAAGATGCACAGCAGCAAAGAAAAACACAATATTCTAAAAATAAGAAAGAAATTATAAAATCAGCAGGCATATTGTCAGCACAAAAAGATATTTTATATTTATGCGCATCTAATATACAAGTTTATCACAAAATAAAAACTATCTTATCAGCAGAGGATTTTTTAGAACCAATTTATCAAAAAATCTATGAAAAAATAGAATTATTATACCAAAAAAGTGATACTGTATTTCCAGCAGAGATGATAAATTATTTTGAACTGCCGGAAGAACAAAAAAAAGTGACAGAAATTTTTGCTGTTGTTTTACACTACAATTCTATAAAAGATATGGAAAAAGCACTGACAGAAGAAGTAAAAACAGTAAAAAAGGCTAGTTTAGACCAATTAGCAGCACAAGCACAGTCCATTGAGCAAGTCAAAAAATTAGTAGCAGAAAAACGAAACGTGGACAGCTTGTATATTACAATAGCAGATGGTTAAAATAGTAAAGAGCAGAAAGGAAGGATCATATTGAAATCTGTCGATGAAAACACATTGATTACCAGATTGCAAGAACTTATTCAAATCGGCAAGAAGAAAAAAGGGGTACTTGAGTACAAAGAAATTATGGATTATCTTGGAGACATGGACCTAGATTCAGACCGTATTGACAAAATATATGAATATTTTGAAGCAAAGGGCATTGATGTGTTGAATACCGTTGAGGCAGAGGAAGAAATCGAAAAAGATTTAGATTTGACACTTCCTGAAGGTATCAACATTGATGACCCTGTTAGAATGTATTTAAAAGAAATTGGTAAGGTGCCACTTTTGAGTGCAGATGAAGAAATTGAATTAGCCAGAAGAATGGAAGAAGGAGACGAATACGCAAAAAAGAAATTGGCAGAAGCAAATTTACGTCTTGTGGTAAGTATCGCAAAAAGATATGTGGGACGTGGCATGCTTTTTTTAGATTTGATTCAAGAGGGAAACCTTGGTTTAATTAAAGCAGTAGAAAAATTTGATTACCATAAAGGTTATAAATTTAGTACCTATGCGACATGGTGGATTCGTCAAGCGATTACAAGAGCGATTGCAGACCAAGCTAGAACAATTCGTATTCCTGTGCACATGGTAGAAACAATTAATAAATTGATTCGTATTTCCAGACAATTATTACAAGAATATGGCAGGGAACCAACCGCAGAAGAATTAGCTGTAGAAATGCAAATGCCAGAAGAAAAAGTAAGAGAGATTATGAAAATTGCGCAAGAGCCGGTTTCTTTAGAAACACCTATCGGGGAAGAAGAAGACAGCCATTTAGGCGATTTTATCCCTGATGATGATATACCAGCGCCTGCTGAAGCAGCAGCATTTACCTTATTAAAAGAACAACTGATTGAAGTGTTGGACACCTTAACAGATAGAGAAGAAAAAGTATTACGTTTGCGTTTTGGGTTAGACGATGGGCGTGCCAGAACATTAGAAGAAGTTGGAAAAGAATTTAATGTGACAAGGGAAAGAATCCGCCAAATTGAAGCAAAAGCATTACGTAAATTAAGACACCCTAGTAGAAGTAAAAAATTAAAAGATTATTTGGAATAAAAATCATATGAGGTTTTGGGGATACCCTCAAGACCTTTTTTCTTATTTCAAATATGAATTTATTGGCAAAGTAAAAAATATAAACTTTTGAGAACTTGGTTCTCAAACTCTTGCAAGTTTTTTAAAAATCTTGATGATAGGTTTCTGTTATTTAGCAAAAAGCCTTCCCCCATTTTGCTCTGTAGTCACTAAAGTTCCTTCAAAAAACATCTAAAGGTGGTGAAAAATTGGAATTATCAGAAAGATTACGGATAGTAGCAGATTTTGTTACTCAAAAACGGGTAGCAGACATTGGAACAGACCATGCCTATGTTCCTATTTATTTACATAAAAAAGGTGCCACAGAAAAAATAATTGCTTGTGATGTCAAACAAAAACCATTAGAAAAAGCACAGCAAAATATTCGTTTGTATGGAGCTAATGTACAAACTCGTTTAGGAAATGGGTTGCAGCCTTTACAGCCTTATGAAGTAGATACAGTTATTTTATCGGGTATGGGTGGTATGCTTATGATAGAATTGTTAGAACAGTCTTATGAAGTCACAGACAGCTTAAAAGAACTTGTGCTTTGTCCTCATTTAGATGTTCCAGCCGTTAGAAAATATTTGCATCAAATTGGATACTGTATTGCAGAGGAAAAAATGATACAAGAAAGCCATATTTTTTATACCATTTTAAGGGCTGAAAAAGGACAGGAAAATTATAATGAAATAGAATATCTTTTTGGCAAAAAATTATTAGAAAAAAAGGATAATGTATTAAAGCAATTTCTTTCTAATGAAAAAACACGTCTGCAAAATATAGAAAAACAATTAAAAAATACAGAAAAAGCGCAACAAAGATTACAAGAAATTGCAGAACAAAAAAAATGGATAGAGGAGGCGGAAAAGTGGTACTACTAAAAGAGATTATCAAACAAATGGAAACCTTTGCACCAAGCCATTTGGCGGAAGAATGGGATAATGTAGGCTTAACCATAGGTAATAAAAACAATCAAATTAAAAAAATTTTAGTAGCATTGGATGTGATTCCAGAAGTCATAGAAGAAGCCATTCAGATTGGTGCAAACTTAATTGTAACACATCACCCTATGATATTATTTCAAAAAATAAAAAATATACAAGCAGATACAGCATTAGGCAAAAAAATATATGCTTTAATTCAAAACAATATTTCTGCTTATTGTGCGCATACCAATTTAGATATCGCTTTTGGCGGAACAAATGACGTATTAGCAAAAATTGCTGGACTGGAAAATATTAAAATTTTACAGGAAACAAGCCATGAAGATTTAAAAAAAATTGTAGTGTATGTTCCACAAGGATATGAAGAAAATGTACAACAAGCAATGTGTGATGCTGGTGCCGGATTTATTGGGAACTATTCTCATTGTAGTTTTGCAGCGGAAGGTATTGGCACTTTTTTACCACTCGAGGGTACAAATCCATTTTTAGGAAAACAAAATACTTTGGAAAGAACAAAAGAAGTTAGACTGGAAACTATTGTACCACAATCTTTCTGTTCTGTTGTATTAGAAGCAATGAAAAAAGCACACCCCTATGAAGAACCTGCATATGATGTATATACAGTGGAACAAAAAGGAAAATGTTATGGTATTGGTAGAATTGGAATACTAAAAGAAAGTATGACATTTGAAGAATATAGTATCTTTTTAAAAAAGCAATTATCTTTAGATAAAATTCGTATTGTAGGTGAAAAAAAGAAAAAGATTCAAACTGTTGCACTTTGTACAGGTAGTGGTGTAGAATTTATGGAACAAGCAAAAAAAGTAGGTGCAGATGCTTATTTAACAGGTGACATCAAATTTCATGAGGCACAGCGTGCTATAGAAATGGGGCTTTGTGTAGCAGATGTTACTCATTATGCTAGTGAAGTTATTATTGTTCCAGTTTTAAAGCAATTTTTAGAACAAAAAGCAAAACAATACCATTGGGAAATTGAAGTTGTACCATCTACAGTAAATGGGCAAGTTTTTAAACATATTTAATCAAAGGAGGTTTTTTTATATGGAGCAAACATTAGCAATACAAGTGTTAGGACAAAATTTAGAAGTAGAAAAAGGTACTTCTTTTGAAAGTGTTGCAAAACAATTTCAAAGCTATTTTAAATCTCCTATTCTATTGGCAAAACAAAACAATAAATTGATAGAACTTTCAAACAGTATTCAACAAAGTGGAGAAATTATGTTTTATGATATTTCTTATATGGAAGGAATGAGAGTCTATCATAGAAGTGTATCTTTTTTAATGATAAAGGCAGTTAAGGAAATGCTAGGAAAAAAAGCTTCTGTTGTCATTGAGCATTCTTTGCACAAAAGTTTATATTGTGAAGTAAGAGAAAAAGACTTTAAAATAGACCAATCATTTTTGGACGAGTTGACAGAAAGAATGCAGGATTTAGTAAAAAGAGCTATTCCCATCAAAAAAAGTCCTTTTTATAGAGAAGAAGCAATGAAAAAGGTAAGAGAGTTTGGCATGGAAAATAAAGCAAGATTATTCCGTTTTCGCCGTGCTTCTAATATTAATCTTTATGAAATGGATGGCGTTTATGACTATTTTTACGGCTATATGGTGCCCTCTACAGGATATTTAAAAAAATTCCAGTTGATGTTATATGAAAATGGTTTTTTAATTCGATTTCCTGATAGAAAAAACCCTGATAAAATATTAGAATTTACAGACCCTGCAAAAATCTCCAATGTTTTTATGGAACAAATGAAATGGTGTTCTCTTATGGGTGTCAATAATGTAGCAGATTTAAACGAGGCCATCACAGACGGAAAATTTGGCGATTTAGTGCGTATCAATGAAGCACTTCATGAAAAAAAAGTGGCAGAAATTGCAGACAAAATTTATCAAAAGCGTGATAAAGTAAAAGTGGTGCTAATTGCAGGTCCTTCTTCTTCTGGAAAAACAACCTTTGCAAATAGACTTTGTGTACAACTTCGGGTACTAGGAATAATTCCACATGCTATTTCCTTAGATAATTATTTTATCAATCGGGAAGATGTTCCATTAGATGAATTTGGAAATAAAGACTTTGAAGATATTAATACTTTAGATTTAAAATTATTTAATGAACATATTACAAAAATGATTGATGGGCAAACGATTGAAATGCCTTACTATAATTTTGTAACTGGCAAAAGAGAATACAACGGAAACTTTGTAACATTGGAAAAAGGCGGAATTTTTGTAATTGAAGGGATTCACGGCCTAAATGATTTGTTGACAGCTTCTATTGCAGCAGAAAACAAATTTAAAATTTTTATTAGTGCTATGACACAGCTAAACATTGATGACCATAACAGAATCTCCACTTCTGACAGTCGTTTAATTCGCCGTATTGTAAGAGATAATCAATTTAGAGGTAGAGATGCTACAACAACCATTGCAGGCTGGGATTATGTAACAAGAGGAGAAGAAAAAAATATTTTTCCTTTCCAAGAAAATGCAGATGCTATTTTTAATTCTGCCACTATTTATGAGCTCAGTGTATTAAAACAATATGCGGAACCACTTTTATTTAAAATAGACCAATCTCAAAGCGAATTTGTAGATGCCAAACGACTTATTAAATTTTTAGATTATTTTTTAGGTGCAAATGGTGATGCCATTCCAAATAACTCCATTATCAAGGAATTTTTAGGTGGCAGTTGTTTCAAGGTATGATGTTGACAAAAATATGCTTTTTAGAATATAATAAGTAAGAGTAAGTTGAATGGTCGCACTTTAAAAAAAGTGAGGAAAGTCCGGGCTTCATAGAGCAGGGTGCCAGTTAACGGCTGGTGGAGGCGACTCTAAGGAAAGTGCAACAGAAATAAACCGCCTATTTGATAGGTAAGGGTGGAAAGGTAGGGTAAGAGCCTACCGCTTGTCTGGTAACAGAGAAGGCTATGTAAACCCCACTTGAAGCAAGGTGAAAGGAACATAAAAAGAATGGCTCGTTCTGTTCCGTAAAAAGCCGCATGATGATACTGGTGACAGTATACCAAGATAGATGACCATTCTCGACAGAACCCGGCTTATAGACTTGCTCAAAAAAAGAGTTGAATTTATCAACTCTTTTTTTTCATACTTTTCTAAAAAGAAAGTAACAAAGAACTTTTATCAAAAATTCTATTCTTTTCTCAAGAATTCAGTCTGTCAATAAAGTCTTTTTTTGTGGGCTTCACCCACACCCACCAACTTTTTTTAAAAAAAGTTGGACAAAAAGCTTTCATGGAAAAACTAGCGTTTTTTCTTATCAAATCAATATTTTTAGCGAAACGTTAGTTTCACATTAAAGTTCTTTGAGGCATTTGAGGACTAGCTCTCAAGATTTTTTGACAAACTATAAGAATTTTTGTTTTTCTCGCAAATTTTTTTTAATGTTTTCTCATACTTTCTGTTGCAGTTTTAAATTTATCATGTACAGAATTCATAGCTGTATCTACTTCATTTTCGTCAATCAGAACGGATATTTTTATTTCAGAAGTGGAAATCATACTAATATTTACATTGGCGTCATAGAGTGCTTCAAAAAATAAGGATGCTACTCCCGGATTTGTTGCCATACCAGCACCAACTACAGATAATTTTGCAATTTTATCATCATGTACAATTTTTTGTGCTGTCAATCTTTCTTTGTTTGCCTCTAATACTTTTAATGTTTGTTCCAAATCTCCTTTTGCTACAGTAAAGGAAATATCTTTTGTATCATCACGTCCAATAGATTGTAATATAATATCCACACTAATTTTTTCCTTTGCCATTAAAGAAAATACTTCAAATGCAATTCCAGGTCTATCTTTCACACCAACCAGTGAAATTCTGGATACATCTTTATCTGCCGCTACACCGCTGATAAGCATTTTTTCCACTTTATTCTCCTCCTTAACTATTGTACCTTCTGCATCTGACATACTAGAGCGTACCACTAATTTTATATTATATTTTTTTGCCATTTCGACAGAACGGTTATGCAGTACCTTTGCTCCTAAGGATGCCAATTCCAGCATTTCATCATAACTAATTTCATCTAGTTTTTTCGCGTCTTTTACAACTCTTGGGTCTGCTGTATATACTCCATCAACATCTGTATAAATTTCACATAAATCTGCATGTAATCTTGCTGCCAATGCAACCGCAGAAGTATCTGAGCCACCTCTACCTAATGTTGTAATATCTTCATATTTGTTGACACCTTGAAATCCTGTGATAATAACAATATTTTTTCTGTCCAATTCGTGCTCAATTCTTCCTCTGCCAATGGTTTTGATACGAGCATTTCCATATGTAGATGTCGTATCAATTCCAACTTGCATTGCATTTAAAGAAATTGCTCTTGCACCTAAGCTATTAATTGCCATTGCCATTAATGCAACGGATTGCTGTTCCCCTGTAGAAAGTAGCATATCCAGTTCTCTTTTTGAGGCATTTGGATTGATTTCGTATGCTTTTTCAATTAATTCATCTGTTGTATCTCCCTGTGCAGAAAGCACAACAACAACATCATTTCCTGCCTTATGAGTATCAATAATTCTTTTTGCTACATTAAATATACGCTCTTTGTTGGCAACAGAACTGCCACCGAATTTTTGTACAATTAACAATTTATAAAACCTCCTGTCATTCTGCAACAAGCTGAGCGCCTTGACTATCCGGCTTCAGCAATTTTAGTTGCCATTCATTTGGAATTGCTTTTAAATATGCTGTCATTTTTTGTTGAAATGCTTCTGCTTTGTTATCTGTCAACACTGCCATCAAAGTAGAACCTGCACCACTTAAATAGGTCGCTAATGCACCATAATTTTTTGCTGCTTTAAAAATTCTATCCATATCTGGGATAAGTTGGCTTCTATAAGGTTGATGGATACGGTCCTGTACCGCCATTGTTAAGTTTTCATAATTGCCGGAATAGATAGAGGCAACTAAAAGTGCTGCCCTAGAGGCATTAAACACGGCATCACTTCTATCATAAACAGAAGGCAAAACTTTTCTGGCATCATGGGTAGAAACAGGGAAATTAGGTACCATAATCGCAAAAACCAAATCCTCAGGTAAGTCCAATCTCACATGACGCATTTCATTATAATCTGTTGCACCTACCACCATGCCACCAAATAATGCTGGATTAGAATTGTCTGGATGTCCTTCTATTTTTGCCGCAATCTGTGCTAACTGCTCTTTAGAATAATGACAGCCTGACATATGGTTTGCAGCCAAAAGTCCTGCTACAATACAAGCGGCACTACTACCAAGCCCTCTCACCATAGGAATATAATCTTCTTGTACCAATCTTACGCCAGGTATAACCTTTCCTGTCTCCGCAAAAAAATCCACCATTGTTCTATAGATTAAATTGTTTTTGTCTGTAGGAATTTCAATTTCATGTTTTCGTTTTACAATAATTTCGACTCCCTCATCTATCTGTTCAAACCACAAATGATTATATAATTGTAGCGCAACACCAATACTGTCAAATCCAGGTCCCATATTGGCTGACGTTGCTGGTACTTTTATGTGTATCATTTTTACATCTCCATTCTAATTCTATTTCGTACTTGCATCTCTTTAGAAAGTTGTTCTATTTTTTCTGCTAAAGATTTTTCTGTTTCAATACCGGTGATGACTGCAAATTCATCTTTTGCTTCTTCTATTGTAACAACACTACAGCCTCTACCACCTTCAAAAAAAACTTCAAGTGCTTTTTTCTGCTCTGCTTCCCCTCCAGCAATACGAACCAATGCCTTTACTTCCATATAGTCATTGGATAAAATTTCCATTTTTTCAGCTGTCCAATCTACATCCACATGTAAATGTTGATGTCTTGCTGCTGCAATCACATCAGAGACAACCGCACTCGCTGTTGGCAAGCTTCCCGCTCCCCTACCATAAAACATTAAATCTCCTACCATATTTCCTTTTACAAAAATCGCATTAAAAGAACCATTTACGTTTGCAAGAGGATGTTCTTTGGGCAACATCATTGGTGCTACAAAAGCAGAAATTCCTTCTGGGCTATTTTTGCTGACACCTACTAATTTTATCACAGATTTGCACTTTTTGGCATAGGCAATATCTATTTTGGTAATTTTGGTGATACCTTCTGTTAAAATTTCTTCAAAATTCGCCGTTTTGCCATAAGCCAAAGAAGAAAGAATGGCAATTTTTCGACAAGCATCATAACCTTCTACATCTGCAGTTGGGTCTTTTTCGGCATAGCCTAACTCTTGTGCTGTTTTTAATACATCATCAAAAGCATAATCGTTTTCTGTCATTTCTGTCAAAATATAGTTTGTTGTACCATTTAAGATACCCATAACCTCTAAAATAACATCCGCTGTCAAGGAACGATTCATGGAACGTAAAATTGGAATACCACCGCCAACGCTTGCCTCAAACAAGAAATTTACATTTTTTTCTTTGGCAATGTGAAGTAATTCTGGACCATGTGCTGCTACTAGCGCCTTATTTGATGTTACTACATGCTTTCCTTTTTGTAAGGCACCTTTTACGAATTGATAAGGTACATCTACACCGCCCATTACTTCTACAACTACCTGTATACTTTCATCATTTAAAATGTCATCTACATTATGTGTTAATACTTTATTCACTTCATGGTTAGGAAATTCTCTTAAATCCAACACATATTTTATATTAATTTGCATTCCTGCTTTTCTTGTAATGACATCTTTATTTTTTGTTACAATTTCATACACACCAGAACCTACTGTACCAAAACCTAATACTGCTATATTTACCATGTTATGTTATCCTCCTTGTTTTTTGCAAAAAATGTATTTTCCTAAGATTCCCTTGCAATAATTTTAAGGGATTGTATCCCTTCTGTTGTTTCAATTTTTTTCATCAAACCAGCCAAATCTCCTACCAATTCATTTGTTTCAATCGTAAGAGTTACATTTGCAATTCCATTAATGGGAATAGTTTGATTGATTGTTAAAATATTTGCACCATAGATTGCAACCCCATTTAGCACGGAAGAAAGCAAACCAGGTGTATGGTCTAAATTCATAGAAATTGTTACTGTTTTCCCTCGTGTATTTTCATAGAGTGGAAAAACAGCATCTCTATATTTATAAAAAGCACTTCTGCTAATTCCAACCGTTGCAGCAGCATCTTGTACTGTTCGTTGTTTTCCGCTTTCCAATAGTTTTTTTACTTCTATTACTTTTAAAAAAACTTCAGGCAGAACACTTTTATCAACAATATAAAAATTTTGTTCTTCCTCCATAAAAATCCTCCTTTGTTTTTCTTACAAGAACATTTGTCTATGCAACAAAGAATATACCACACATTTTTGTGGATTTCAAGTATTAATTTGACATTTTTTTTACTTTTGTATGTTTCTGCTAGAAGTATTTCAAAATTTGAATTATTTTTATAGAAAAAATACTTTTTTATTGCTAAAATGAAGGGAACAGAAAGAAGGGATACTATGATATACGGAATCGGTACAGACATCATAGAAATTACGCGAATGGAAAATGTAAAATCATCCTTTTTACAAAAAACATTTACAGAGCAAGAACTACATTATTTTTATGAAAAAGGCAGCCATCCAGAAACACTTGCAGCCATGTTTGCAGCAAAAGAAGCAGTTTCCAAAGCTATTGGTACTGGTTTTCGGGGATTTTTTCCCATTGATATTGAAATATTACATGATAAAAAACAAAAGCCTTTTATTAAACTATCTCCAAAATTACAATCTTTATTAAAACAAATGGAAATCAAAGCAAAATTTGATATTTCTCTTTCCCACTGCAAAGAATATGCAGTTGCTTTTGTGATACTTCATCAATGATAAACAAAGGGCTTTCAAATTTCATGAAAGCCCTCTCCCAATACTTCTGTCATATCTGTAACAAGTACAAAAGCACTTTTATCTATTTTAGAAACAATTTCCTTAATTTTAACAAGTTCATTTGCTGTAAAAACACAAAGCAATATTTCTTTTTCTTCGTTGGTATACAATCCTTTTCCATGAAAAGCAGTAACACCTCTATCTGCTTGTTCTAACAATGCTTTTCCAATTTCTTTCCACTGTTTTGATATAATTAACGCACCACGAGAAAAAGAAACACCTTGTAAAATTGTATTAACCCATCTGCTTGTTAAAAATACAGATGCAATCGCATACATGCCTTGTTCTATTCCAAAAATAGCCATTCCTAACAATATAATAACACTATCCAGAACAAAAATGCATTGTGCAACTGAAATTTTAGGTATCATTTCATGGATTAAAGCCGCTGCTAAATCTGTTCCGCCTGTTGCGCCCATACTTCGCAAAACAAGCCCTGCACCTATCCCCACAAAAGTTCCGCCAAAAAGACAAACTAAAATAAAATCTCCTTGATATACTGGTAAAAATTCTGCAATAAAAAGTGCTACAGAAAACCCAATACAACCAAGTACCGTACGTTTAAAAAATATAGCGCCTATTTTTTTACGAGCAAATACAAGCAATGGGATATCCCACAACAAATTAACAAGCCATAGAGGGATAGAAAAACCAAAATTTTTCTCTGCTATTTCATTTAACACAATTCCAAGTCCCGTTGCTCCTCCAGCCACAAAACCACATGGTGCAAAAAACACTTCTATCCCTATCGCCATAATCATAACACCTAGCAAAATACAACCAATTACCCTATCTTCTTTTTGCAAATACATCCTTCCTTTCTTGAAAGAAAGGAAGCGAAAGGACTTTAACTTTTGTTCATGGGACAGAACAAAAAATTCAGATAAATTACAATACAATCGGGTTCCACTCTTTCAAAAAATGTCTACTTATTTATTTTTCTATTTTTCAATACAGTCAAGGCAAATTTAGGTAATCTCATCATACGCCCTAAACGGGTAGGTTGTGTTATTAATCGGTAAAACCATTCCAGCCCTAATTTACAAAATATAGCTGGTGCTCTTTTAGTTTTACCAGACATTACATCAAAACTACCTCCTACACCAATAGCGACCTTTACATTGGTTAAACGGATATTATGATAAATCCATTTTTCCTGTTTTGGTGCACCAAGCCCTACCAATAGTATGGACGGAGATAATTTTTTTATGTCATTTAAAATATGTTTTTCTTCTTTTTCATCAAAATAGCCGTTATGTCCTCCCACAATTTTCAAATTTGGATATTTCTGTTGCATTTTTTTTGCCGCTGCTAAAGAAACGCCCGGTGCGCCGCCAAAAAAATATACAGTGTGGTCTGTATTTTCTATTTCTTCCAATAGCTTTTGTACTAAATCATAACCAGCTACTCTTTCTGTTAATTTTTTTTCGCTGTATCTTGATGCCCATACCACACCAATCCCATCTGGCACTACTAAATCGGCTGCTTTTAATATATTCATCAATTCTTCATCTTTTTGTGCTTCCATCACAATTTCTGGATTTGGAGTACAAATGATATGCTGTTTCTGTTCCTCCAAAAATCCTTTTACTATTTCTGTTGCTTGCTGTAAGGTAACAACATCAAAAGGTACCTCCAATACATGAACTTTTTCTTTCATAGAACACCTACTTTCTTATAAAACCTTGCCTAGCAACGACAGAGACAAAGGATAACCTCCAAATTCTCTAGCAAACTAATTTATTTCTTTTTCAATAATTTCATTAAATATTTTTCATTATAATGTGCTCTTTGTTCCAATTGTTCAGACTCTCTTTTTAAAATATCAACATATTTCTGTCTATTTTGTACCATATCTTCTACCATTTTCAGCGTTTTTTGCATATCAAACTGCCCTATTGCACCACCAGATGGCATATTCAGTTTTTCTAAATAATATTCAATTTTAGGGTCATATACAAAACCAATCAATGGAACCTTTTGTCTTGCTGCAAAGATTAAGGTATGCAAGCGCATACTCAATATAAAATCCATACATTTTATAATACCCATAATTTCATAAGGAGAGTAATTTTGTTTGAGTAAATAAGATTTTGTTTTCATTCGTTTTTGAACTTTTTGACTAATTTTAATATCATGGGGCACTTGCATCACAATAAAAACAATCGTTTTATTATATTTTTGTTGTACAATATCGCAAAGCTGTGCAAATTCATCTACAAAGCCGTCCATATCTTTCCAATTTCTTACAGATACCCCCACAAAATTTTTATCTGTTGGGACACCAGCCTTTTCCAGTAATTCCATTCCTTGCTTTCTTGAAATACTATCCATTGTAAAAACAGGGTCCGCTGTCACAAAACATTTTTTTTCGTCAACTCCCATTGATTTTAGTTCTGTATAAGAGTTTTGTTCTCTTAATGTGATTAAATCTGCTTTGTTTACTACCATTTGTACAATTCGCCTATTTTTTTCTCTGGATACTGGACCAATACCATTTGCATATAGCATAACCTTTTTACCCATAAGGCGCGCCGCTAATATAATAGATAAATAGTACATTAAAGAACGTGTGCTTGTACTATCTTGTAAAAGAGAACCACCACCGCTTAAAAGAACATCACATTTTTTAATTGCTTTCAATACTTCCCGTATGCTAAAACGATACACCACATCCATATGATACTTTGCCCTTGTTTCTTCTGGTTTATTTGATAACACTGTAATATGATAATTTTCCCCTAATGCTTGTATGTTTTTATGCATAGACAATAAAATTGCCTCATCTCCTGCATTGTTAAAACCATAGTAACCAGACAATATCACATTATATTGTTTTGTATGGTTTGCTTTCCATGCTGCATCATATGCCTCAACACAGTTCATAGCCATTTTTGTTACAGAATAATATTCAAATATGACATCTCTACTGTAAAGTCCAACCTTTTCTCTTTGTTGTTCTGTCATTTCATGGAAAACATAAAGCACATCTTGATAAAGCTTTTCTTCTGTGGAATATTCACAGCCACGACAGCAGAAATTATTTTCTCTTGCTAATTCCAGCTTATTTTCTCCAAAAATACCAATATAGCCCTCATTACCAGCTACAATAACTGTTTTTCCGCTTGCCATCGCTTCTAAGGCTGCACGACTCACTCCCACAAACATCGTTCCAACTGCAATTAACTCATTAATATCTGTTCTTGCTCCTGTCATAAGGATACATTCTCTACCTATTTTTTTATTTTGTTCCTGTGCCTTTTGGTTTAACTCATCAAAAACATCACCACCGCCTACAATCAACAGTTTAATCCCTTTTACTGCTTCTGCAATGCGTGGTGCAATTTCAATTAACTGTCTAGCCACTAAGGCTCTGCTTTCATCCATTCTACTGACATATACTAATACAGGCTCGTTCTTTGCAATATCAAATTCTTTTCGTACAGCATCCCCATTTGTTTCTGGTGAAAATTTATTTGTATCAATACCATTGATTGTTACAAATATATTTTCATAGGGTACTTTATAATTTTTAATTAAATATTCTCTAATATCATCACTGACTGCAACAACTTTTTGCCCCCAGTTTGTCAAATATTTTAATCCCATCCCTGTATAAAAAACCCAATGGGCAGATGTCACAAAAGTTACACCATACTTTTTATGCAAAAAACCACAAATAAAACCAGGTATTCTAGCATGAGAATGGATAATGTCTACTTTTTCCTTTTCCATAATATGGCGAAGCAAAAAATAAGATTTTATCATTTTAAAAATATTTCTTTGATTCATGGGTACTCTATAATGCAGTATTCCATATTCTTCTAATTCTTTTTCATAAACTCCACCATTAGAGGCTACAATAATTCTATAGCCCATTTTTTTCAGTTCTTTTGAGAGTTCTACAACATGTGTTTCTGCACCACCAATTTCTAGCCCCATTAATGTCATCAATATTGTATATCGCGCCATAAACTTTTCCTTTCTGTGAACTACTCGCCGTCTAAAGCCAGTGAGATTTTAGTAGCCTTATTTTCAAAGATTTAAAACCTTATGGATACTGTCTCCATTGCACTTCAGTTGGTACAAAAAAATATTCACTAAACATTCTGCACCTCCAAAACCTTACTCATTTTTTGAGGAAACCAAGTTTCAAGGTCTTAACATTATTTTTCCTGTTTTTAATGTCTTTTGTACATCAATTACTCTTTGATTAGAACTACCTTTCCAATGTAGTTGTGGGTCTGCCAATTCTTCTATAAAACGTCCATCTACTAATACATCTATCTGTTTTATTACTTCTAATTCCTTTACTTCTTCCCACAAATAACCAGTATAGCACCATATTGTTTTTAGAGGAAAACGCTTTTTTATTTTTTGTGCAAAAAGAGTAATGGTATTTCTATTGTCCGGAAAAAGAGGGTCACCACCACTAAACGTCACACCATTGGTATATTCCTTCTCCAACTCTTGATAAATTTCTTTTTCTGCATTTTCATCAAAGAATACACCTTCATTTGCATCCCAAGTAATCGGATTATGGCAATTTTTGCAATGATGATTGCAACCAGATACCCATAATACCACTCTTAATCCATCACCATTTAACATATCATCTTTTGTAATATTATGATAATTCATTGCTACATACTTTTCCTTTCTGCAATTTCTGCCATCTTGGCATCATTTAGGCGTGTGTCACCCTTTACCCTTGAATAAGATAAATAACCATTCATTCTATCTATTTTGGTTAAATTTCGACTTCCACATTTGGGACAAACATCCATTTCCAATTCCTGATGTCCACAGTCATCACAATAGGCAAGGGAAAGATTTACTCCTTCATAAAATCCCATTTTCATAGCACGGCGTACCAATGCCCGAATGGCATCTAAATTATAATCAATGGGATATTTAACATATTGTATTTTTCCACCATTTGACAAGTCCCAAAAACGATATTCTAAATTTTGCTTTTGAATAGGAGATATATTTTCTGTCACATGGCAATGAAACCCATTGCTGACATATTCTCTGTCGGAAACATTTTCAATAATACCATATTTTTTACGAAACTGTGTTACTTGCAGACCACATAAATTTTCTGCTGGTGTAGCATAGATAGCATATAAATTATTATCTTCTTTTTTAAATTCTTCTACTTTTTTATTAATATATTTTAAAACATCTAATGCAAACTGTCCATCTTGCACAAGGGATTTTCCATTGTGAAGCTGTTGCAATTCATTTAATGCAGTAATACCAAAAGAAGCTGTAGCTGTTTTCATAATCGGCTTGATTTTATCATGGATTCCTAAATGTCCGCCATAAAAACCCCCCTCACAATAAGCAAGTGGATTCGTAGAGGCTCTCATTTCTCCTAAATAGGCATAGGTTCTGATATGCAACTGGCGGATTAAATTTAAGTAATAGTCCAATATTTCATAAAAATCATTTCCTTCTTGCTTTGCTTTGGCATAAATCATTGGCAAATGCAAACTTACCACACCAATGTTCCACCTTCCTACAAAGACTGGCTTGTCATTTTCATCTGCAGGATGCATACCACCTCTTTCATACCAAGGAGATAAAAAAGCACGGCAGCCCATAGGACTAATAATTTCACCATATTTTTTATAAATTCCAGCAACATAACCTTCTCCCGTCAAACTCAGCCAATCTGGATACATTGTTTTACTAGAACAAGCAATTCCTGCTTCAAAAACATCCTCTAAAACTTTGCCGGGACCATGTAAATTTTCATCATATAGAAATACAATTTTAGGGAAAAGAACTGGTTTTTTACATTCTTTTTTTCCCTGTCCATTTTTGCGAACATTTAACATAGTAATAGATGCCATTTTTGCAAAACGGCTTGTACCTGTACCCATTGTCATAGTAATAAAAGGATAATCTCCACGACTGGAAGCTACCGTATTAAATTTATATTCCCAACCTTGAAATCCTTGTTCAAAATCCACTAGAACATCCTTAAGAGATTCTTTCTCTGCAACTTCTTCTGTCAAGCCTAATTCCACATATCTGTCATAAAATTTTTTATAACTTTTTTCTGCAAAAGGTTCTAATAATAAATCTACAGAAGGCACAGTAAAACCTCCATATTGTTGGCTTGCTGCACTTAAAACAATATCTCCTATGACATCAAAAGCAACATTCAAGGTTTTTGGCTCATTATACCAAAGATTACCCATTTCAAAACCACCTGTCAATACACTTTTAACATCAAATAAACAACAATTCATGGTATCCCTTCTGGCAGACATATCATGAATATAAAGATAGCCGTCTCTGCAAGCTTGTAATTCCTCTGTTGTCATAAAAAATTTTTGGTATAACTCTTTATTGAGCTGATTAAATATCAAACTTCTTTTTGTAGATACTAAAGCACTATCCGTATTGCTGTTTTCCTTATCTCCAATATACATAATGGATTGACTTTTTTTATAAACTTCGTCCAGCATTTGTACAAAATCCTGTTTATAATTGCGGTAGTCACGGTAACTTTTTGCAACCGCTGGATTTGTTGCCTCTAAAGCCCCCTCCACAATGTTATGCATCTCATTAATATGTATTCCCTCTTTGCCAAGAGATTGTGCTTTTTTTTCTACAAAGTCACAAATAAAATTTAAGTCTTCTTCTGTAAATTTGACAAGTGCTCTGTAAGCAGATTTGTTGACAGCTACTACTACTTTTTGCACATTAAATTTTTCTTTTGTGTTGTCCTTTTTGATGACATACATAGCATAAACCTCCTCTATGAACAAATAACACAATATCGAGTGTTCTCTGAAATATAACAATACCATATCTTGTATCAATGTGCAAGAGAGAACATAAAACAAAATATTATAAAAGCTATAAAAAAGATTGTAAAACAGACAAAAGTAAAAAAAGAGTCTATCCATTAAATTCTTTAGTGGGTTTCACCCACACCCACCAACTTTTTTAAAAAAAAAGTTGGAAAAAAAACTTTCTTGGAAAAACTACCATTTTTCCTTATAAAATAGAGAAACGTCAGTTTCATTAAGATTCTTTGATTCTTTCTTTCAAGAAAGAACAGCAGCTTGTTTTGATGCTTTTATCATGTTTGTGCTCCATTTTCCAGAACGAAAACGAATGACAAACAATATTCCCCTAATACACTCATCTATTGTCATGGCAATCCAAATACCAACTAAGCCCATGTTCAGGCAAATGCCAAAATAATAACCACCTAATACTGCAACAAACCACATAAAAACAATGCCAACTATAACAGGAAAAATAACGTCTCCTACAGCCAAAAGGCATTTTGTCATTACAATATTCACTGTTCTACCAATTTCTAAAAAGAATTCTATAAACAATATTTTTTTCCCTAAAGCAATCACTTCTGGGTCATCTGTAAAAATACGAAATACTGTATCCGCATTAAAATATAAAATTGCAGTAATTCCTAAAGCAATAAACATAGAATATGCTAATGTTGTCCAAACTCGTTTTTGCACCTTTTCAAAGTCTTTAGCACCAACTAAATAACTTACAATAATTTGTGTCGCTTGGGATAAAGCAATAGAATAAACATAAGCAACATTTGCTAGTATACTGCAATATACTTTTGCTGCAATGACAGTAGTACCAAAAAAGTTGATAAATTTTAAGATATATACTTGAGAAAGATTATAGGACAATTCTTCCCCTCCAGATGGTATTGCAATATGAAGTAAATCTTTTAACGTTTGTATTGGAAATGGCTTTAACAATTTCAGTGATAGTTGAATATCCATATTTTTGCGGAATAGCTGATAAATAATAATTAATCCTATCAACTTACTGATATTTGTAGAAATTGCTGCTCCAATAATACCAAGTCTTGGCATACCTAGCAAACCATTAATCAAAACTGCATTTCCTGCAATATTAATTATGTTCATCACAGCCGAAACATACATTACTTGTTTCATAAAGCCAAAACTTCTTAAAATTGCCGCAAACATCATATAAATTCCTTGTACCACTACAAAAAGACCAACAATAGTTAAATAATATCCTGCTTCTTTTAAAATATCATCTGGTATTTTTATCCATCTAAAAATTGTAGTATGTCCGATTGCAATTAACATAGCTGCAAGAATCCCAAAAATTGTAATAACAAAAAGAGAAACATTGCAAGTTTCCGCTATTTTTCTTTTGTTTTGTGCTCCTAAGTATTGAGAAATTAAAATTGTACTAGCAGTGCTGACCACACTTAAGACAATAATCACAATACTTATAATTTGATTTCCATTCCCAATTGCTGCAACAGAAGCTTGAGAATATTTGCTTATCATAATTTGGTCAACATTTCCCACTAAAAGCTGTAATAGTAATTCAATAAATATGGGAATAGACATTTTAAAAACATCTTTTGTAGAATGTTTTTGCTCCATTTTTTTCCTCTCCTTTTTTTGTTGTTGATACATTATAGGGCGAATTTCTTTTTTTTGCAAGAAAAACAAAAACAAAAAAATGCTGAAAAACAGTATAAAAACAAACTATTTTTCAGCAAAACTTTTTTCTTTCTTTTCCCAACTTTTTTTAAAAAAGTGGAACTAAAAACTTTTGAAAAAAACCAATGTCCGCTTAAAGCTCTTTTACTTCCTTTTTTTCAAGAAAGGAACTTCCACCATCACAATGAGGATATAAAAAACAATCTTGACATTGAGGGCGTCTTGCAATACATACTTTTCTGCCATGTGCAATGACTTGTGTGTTAAAACTAATCCAATGGCTTTGCGGTAATATCTTCATTAAATCAAATTCTATTTTTACAGGGTCTTTATTTTGTGTTAATCCCAGTAAATTAGAAACTCTTTTTACATGAGTATCCACTACAACACTTGGGATTCCATAAATATTTCCTCTAATTACATTTGCTGTTTTTCTTCCCACTCCTGCCAAAGAAGTTAATTTATCAATATCTGATGGTACTATACCACCATAATCCATTAATAATTTTTGACAGCACGCAATGATATTTTTTGCTTTATTGTGATAAAATCCAGTAGAACGAATATCTTGTTCTAACTCTGCAACATTTGCTTCTGCAAAATCTTTAATAGAACGATATTTTTGAAACAAATCTTTTGTTACAATATTAACTCTATTATCTGTACATTGTGCACTTAATATAGTCGCAATCAGCAACTGCCACGCATTTTGATGATCTAAATAGCATTTTGCTGGTCCATAATGTTCATCCAAAAGTGCAAGGATTGCCTTTACTTTTTTCTCCATATTAAAATCCTCCTTTTTTAAACCCTTAAATATTGACCTTCAAACGTCTACAAGCCTTTAAAATGGAAACCATTTTTTAAAAGTTGCGAGGTTCAAAATGTCCATGAAATGTTTTTCTTACATTAATCAAAGCGAATGATTAACTGGAAGTTTTAGGTTTTTTTGATTTTTATTTTAAACGATAACACATATATTTCTGCATAACAACATCCCTTTTAGCATAATCAAACAAAATAACTGTTTGTTTTTTTTCTTTTTCCGGAGAAAGCACATCATATTCAAAAAAGCCAATATAGCAACGTTTTGAAAGTTGTTTTGGTGTTTGCTCCGCCAGATGTGGTATTTTTTGCTGTATCAACTCTGCATGATTAAAATATTCCCAACGTTTTTGTTTTTCGTCTGCTTTTTCTTGTAACCAATCAGGCAGTGTTTTTACGTTGTCATTTATAAAAATATCAAATTTTAAACATTCTTTTATCACATCTTTATATGGTACTGTATTTTTCATTTGTGACACAAACGCATAAAAAATAGTATACAACTCCATTTTACTGTGCTGTATTGTATGATGATTTTGCTTTAGCCAATAGTCTCCCAAAGCTTCATAAAAGTCAAAGGGAGTTGGAAAAAACTTTATACTATAAGCAACTGCACAAAGAGTTTTTCCACTATTATAATAGGTTTCCACCATTTCTTCTACCTGTTTTAAACGGCAAATTTCAAAATAAGATAGTTCTTTTGTATAAAGCACCTCATAAACAGCATCTTTTCTATAAACAATTCCATATTTTTCAGCATCCCTTCTTAAGCCTGAACCTTTTAAAAGTTTTAAAAATCCAAGCTGAAACTGTTCTGGTTCCAAAGCATATACATCATTAAAAGAACAACGAAAAGAGGCATAATCTTCATAAGGCAATCCTGCAATTAAATCCAAATGCTGATGAATGTTACCATAACTTTTTATTTTATGAACAATTGTTTTTAAGATTTCAAAATGTGTATTTCTTTGAATTGCTTTTATGGTGTCTATATTGGTGGATTGTACACCAATTTCAAACTGAAATAAACCTTTCCTTGCTTTTTGGAGCAAAAAAAGACTTTTTTCTGTTAAAATATCTGCTGTAATTTCCATATGGAAATTGGTTACACCATTGTCATGTTCTATTAAATAATGCCATATTTCATTTGCATGTTTTTCATTTGCATTAAATGTTCTATCTACAAACTTCACTTGTGGTACATGATTATCTAAAAAAAATTGTAAATCTTTTTTGACTCTTTCCATAGAAAGAAAACGAATCCCCTGTTCTATAGAAGATAAACAATATTGACAGCGATAGGGGCAACCTCTTTGTGTTTCATAATATAATATTCTGTGCTGAAAGGCTGTTATGTCATGATAAACAAATGGTAATGCATCTAAAGCAACAGGTGCTCTATCTTGATTAGAAAAAATAGCATTTTCCTTTCGATAACTAATACCATCTATTTTTTTGAAATCCAATGTATTACCCAACAATCCTTTTACAATTTCATAAAATGTTACTTCTCCTTCTCCTCGAATAATAATATCTGCGGGTATTTCTTTTAAAGTTTCTTCTGCATCATAAGAAACCTCTGGTCCACCCAAAATGACCAAGACATGAGGTAATATCTTTTTTATATTATTCGTAATTCTATGGATTTGATTGATATTCCATAAATAGCAGGAAAAACAAATAACATCTGGTTGTTGTCTGCAAATTTCTTGTAAGATAAAATCTTCTTGATGGTTAATAGTATATTCTTCAATTAAAATATGTTCTTGAAATTCCTTTGCATATGCCTTTAAAGAATAAAGTGCTAATGCAGTATGAATATATTTTGCATTTAATGCGGTTAATAATATTTTCATTGTTGTTCCTCTTTCTTTTTTCATTGAGATTATTTTACCACAACTTTTTTAGAAACAGAATTGTTTTTGTCGTTTATTTGCATTATAATTTCATAAAAACCTTGAAAATACAACAGGCTAATATTGATTTTGTCTGATTTTTTAACAAACTGAAAGGAGTTATTTTATGAAAGAATTTTTAAAACAAAACAAATTATTATTAAAACACACTATAATATTATTTGTCACTATATTTTTTACTTATATTTTTTTCCAGTATCTATTTCGCTTTATTGCACCATTTTTTATTGGCTGGCTACTTAGTTTACTATTTGTCCCTTTTGTCAATTTTTTAGAAAAAAAAATAAAACTACCTCGATGGATTGGCAGTTTCATTGCTATTTTGCTTTTAATTGGTTTTTTTGTCAGTATTGTATTAGGATTATGGAAAAAGTTGTACACTGAAGCACAACTTTTTTATAAAAACTTACCTTTTTACATTAATGATTTACAAAGCTCCATGCAAAAAATATCTCATAGTGTAGATGATGTAATGGCACATTTTCCTGTAGACCTGCGCCCTTATTTGGATTCCTCCTTTAATGCTCTTTTAGGTGTACTACCTTCTTTAATCCAAAGTGGTGGAAGTCAATCTTTTAATCTATTAAAGGCAATTCCTAATATCATCATGATTATCATTGTTGCATTAATTTCTGCCTACTTTTTTACCAAAGATAAAGCCCTAATTTCTGCATTTTCTCATAAACATTTTGATATCTTGTTTGAAGGACAATTAAAAGAAGCAAAAGAACATTTAAAATATTCTGTACTAGGTTACATCAAAACACAATGTATTCTTATGCTTTATACTTTTACCATTTGTATTATTGGACTTTTCTTACTGCGTTCTCCTTATGCATTACTTTTAAGTGTTATAATTAGTCTTATTGATGCATTACCTTTTTTTGGAAGTGGTTTTATTTTATGGCCGGGTGCTGTTATCTATCTTATTATGGGAAATCCTTCTATTGCAGTCGGTTATATTATTATTTATCTTTGTGTTAATTTTATGAGGCAAATTATGCAACCTAAAATACTTGGTACACAAATTGGATTACACCCTTTATTAATATTAATTTCCATGTACATTGGTTTAAAATGTATTGGATTTTTAGGTATGATTATTGGTCCTATTCTTGCTGTTTTGCTCAAAGCAGTTTATCAGGCAAGCGAAACAGTAGACATTGATAAATTGCTTAAAAAATCAAAACCTTGAAGATTTTTTCTTCAAGGTTCTGTTTATTCTCAAAAAATTTTGATATGATTTTTTATTGCATTTTTTAATCGGGCAATATATAGAAGGGATAGAAGGAACAAGATAATTTAACAATTCCTCACAACCATTATAATATTTTTGTACAAATGTTTTTGTGTCTTGTTCTAAGTGCTTTTCAATCTCTTGCAGTTCCATTTGTTCAAATATTTTTTGTATTTGCAAATAATCATTTTGTTCAAAATTTTGATGCATGAAATCTTTTTTTACTAAAATATGTAAAATAACAACAGTGAACACAATTTCACAAATATTTTCTACCATCTCCTTATAAAAAGGACTATATCTTTTTAAGACATCTACAACATAATCTTCTGGAAAAAAACTTAAAAACTTTTGCTCTAAAGAAATGCAAAAAATAAATTTATAAATTTTATCAATTCCTGTATCTTGTGAAATATCTTTTAATACAGGATAATCCAATGTTAAAATGGTACATTGAGGCGCAAACTTTACATCATACCAACGAAAAAATTCTGGTAAACCCTTAACAACTGTATCATGTAAACAAATATTTTGATAATCATAAAATTTTATCAAAACATGATTATATAAATTCAATGCATTTTTTGCCTTTTGCTCAACATAGCTAACTCCTATTTCATAAGCTTGTTGTAGCGACATCACTTTAGAACCAACCACTGTATTTTCTGAAAACTTTTCTACCTCAGCAATACAATACAAAATAGCCTCCATCAACTGCTCTGCTTTTTCATATGTGATAGATGTGCTTTCAAATGCAGTATACTTTTCTGCTAATTTAGACAAAATTGGAAATAATTCAGAATCCATAGTTTACCTCCAGCGAAGTTCTTTTAATGTTTGCAAATAAAGTTCATAGTCCCATCTTTTAACTTCGTCAAATTTTGCATATTCTCCATAACCATCAGAAGACTGATATTCATGGTATCCTGCTCTGATTGCTTGTGAAAAATGATATAAGCAAGTTCCTTCTAAATATTCTAAATCTCCAAAGCATATCTGATCAAACTGTTCTTTCATCAAATGCAAAAGTTCATCATCTGTAATTTCATCTTGCATTTCATTTTTATATAAATAAAATATCTCCTGTAATCGTATCATGGTACTAACGTAATTATTTTGGTCAATAAAATCAGAATCACAAAATTCATAAATCATTTTAGGAATTATACTTTCCCCCAATTCTATCCGTCTCTGCTCTCGTAAAGTATGATTTCGTTCTTGTAATATTAACTTTGCATCTTGTTCAGTCAAAATCAAACCAAAATGTTTTGTTTTTTGGTTGGTCTCCATCATTTTACATAATTGATATTGTTGTTGTATTTGACTAAAAGAAATAGAATTGTATTTTAGCTATTTTTATGGTATAATTATATTAACAAAAAATGAAATATTTCTAGTATCAAATTCCTTTCATAAATAAAAACCCTTGAAGAAAAATCTTCAAGGGTTTTTATAATTAAGATAATTTAAAACGTTTAATTTCTTTTTCCATTACTTTCGCTTGTGAAGAAAGTACATTAACCGCAGCAGAAGTTTCTTCTGCAGAAGCAGAGTTTGTGGAAACAACTGAAGAAATCTGGTCAATTCCTATCGTAATTTGAGAAATTGCATTTGATTGCTCCATTGACATTTTAGAAATTTCATTTAATTCCAAAATAATCGCATCTGCACCCTCTACTACTTTACTCATTGCTGTTGCTGCATCATGTGCAATTTTTGTACTGTCTGCAACGGCATCTACTGTTCGCACAATCAATTCTGTTGTATTTTTTGCCGCTTCTGCACTTTTTCCTGCAAGATTTCGTACTTCATCCGCAACAACTGCAAATCCCTTTCCTGCTGTTCCAGCACGGGCAGCCTCTACAGCCGCATTCAGTGCTAATATATTGGTCTGGAAAGCAATATCTTCAATGGTTTTAATAATCGCCTTAATTTGGGAAGAAAATTCATTAATATGCTGGATAGAATACAATACTTCTTTCATTTTTTCATCACTAATAGAAATATGTTTTCCAACAGAAATTACTTGTTGATTTGCATTTTCTGCCCTTTGTGCACTAGAACTTACATGACGGGAAACATCATTCAAAGAAGCTGCAAGTTCTTCTACTGCACTCGCTTGTTCTGTTGCACCTTGTGCCAAAGCAAGTGCATTATCAGACATGTGCATAGAATTTTCTAATACTTTATTAGAAGATATGGTTACATGTTCTAGTGTTGTTGTTAAATTTGTTCTAATTTCTAAAAGAGAATCTTTGATTTTAGAAAATTCACCCTCATAATCATTTTTTAAGGTAAACACAAGATTACCTATTGAAATCTGTGTTAATATACTTGCAATTTCATCAATATAAACAATATACTTTTTCAGTTGTTCTACTGTTTTAGAAAAAGCAATAGAAACTTGACCAATCTCATCAGAAGTATGTATATCCATTGTAACATCTAAATTACCGTCTGCAATAGATTGTGCAATATTTCTTAAAGATAATAAAGGTTTAATAATCATTTTAGAAAGGATAAAAACACAAATTGCAATAATCAATAAACTAAAGAAAAAAGCAACACGAATTTGATTTGTTGTATTATGATATGCTATCATAGCTTCACTTTCTGGCATACAAGTTAATACCATAAATCCTGTTTCACCAATTTCAGCCAAAGAACCATAATATTCTTTTCCATCTACGCTAAAAGTGTAATCATCATATTCAGAGGCAAGAACTGCCTTTTTGATTTCATCTGAAAAATTTGTTTCTGAAAAATTTTTATTAATATAAGTGCTATTTGGATGATATAGAATTGTTCCTGCTGGTCCAGTACAAACAAGAAAACCAGAATCCCCTACCTCATAATTATTCATAATTCTAAAAATGCTTTCAAGACTAATGTCAATAGCAGCAACACCTACCACATTGCTTGTATTGCTTTGTACAATAGGGGAAGCAATCGTTACAACCGTTTTACCAGTATTAATATCTGTATAAGGTAATGTAATTACTGTTTGATTTGTGGTTACTGCATTATACCAAGGTCTGGAAACAATGTCATAATTTGGACCAGTAACATAGCCATCAGACATCATAAATTGCGAAGAATCTATATCTGCAACAAAAACAGCTAACACAGTATCAGAATCAATCATCTGTTGTTTTGAAAGTGTTTGATATACAGAATGAAATAGAGGTGTATCGGCAAAAGCAACATCAGGTGGTGTTTCTAACATTTCCTGCTCAATGGTATAGTCAGCAGCAATCGCTTCCACTTTTGCAATATGTTTTGCAAAAAACTCATTTGCTTCATTAGAAACAGCAATCGCATCAGCCGATAGTTTTTCTACAATCAGTTGATGAGTGGATTCACCAACAGAATTAGTGATAAATATACCTGTTAAAATAAATACAACAAGGCTAGGTAATAAAATTCCTCCCATCATTTTAAAACGTAAACTATTTAATTTTTTTATCATGATACACAGCCCCTTCATTTTTTTCCTTACACACAGAATTGATAAACACATTATAACAAATGCGAACATATTTTTCAATATAATATAACAAAATCTCCAAAATTTTATGATAAACATTATCAATATTGAATAGACGTTTTGAAGTAAAAAAGGAAAATAGGAAATAAATTATTGAAATAATTGCAGTTCTATCCGACTTTTATCGTAAATATAGCACAAATCAAAAAAGAATAAAATAGAAAAACCCTTAAAAAATCTAAAATGAATGTCATTTTTTGCTATAAAATATAGTAAATATTTACTATATTTTATAGCAAAAAATGTTATTTTATGGAAACTATATCCAAATTCTTACCAAATGGGGATATATCGTTTTAATTGTAATCTAACAGAAACATTAAAAGTAATAGGAATTATGCTATATTCCAAATTTCGAGCAAATAGGCTATTTATTTATATGATTACAAGAGATACAACAACAGAACAAAAAAAAGTGTTTTTTGTCAGACAATATGTAATAGGAAAATGAAATCCTATTCCATAAATCTAATAAATCCTATCTTTGTGAACAAAAAGAAAATTAAATATTTCATAATGACAAAACGCTCTTTATTGTTTATAATAAAAGATAGAAACTATTATTTTCTTAATAAGGAGGGATTTTTATGGAGCTTTCAGGAAACATCATTTTTTCTGCACCAATATTAGGGATTGCAGCATTGGTTTTTGCTTTTTTACTAGCCTCAAAAATCAGTAAAGAGCAGGAAGGAACACAACGTATGCAAGAAATTGCCCTAGCAATACGTGAAGGTGCAAATGCTTTTTTAAAAGCAGAATATAAAATACTAATTATTTTTGTATTGGTATTATTTGTATTAATTTGCTTTGGCATTGGTATTACAACAGCAATTTGCTTTGCAGTTGGTGCTCTATTTTCCACATTAGCTGGCTACTTTGGCATGAATGTAGCAACTAAAGCAAATGTGCGTACAGCAAATGCTGCAAAAACAGGTGGTATCAATAAAGCACTTTCTACTGCTTTTTCTGGTGGTGCTGTTATGGGTATGTCTGTTGTTGGTTTAGGCTTGTTTGGTGTAAGCATTGTGTACCTGATTACAAAAGATGTTAGTGTTCTTTCTGGTTTTAGTTTAGGTGCGTCTTCCATTGCATTGTTTGGACGCGTCGGAGGTGGCATTTATACCAAAGCTGCTGATGTTGGTGCAGATTTAGTTGGTAAAGTAGAAGCTGGAATTCCAGAAGATGACCCTCGTAACCCAGCAGTTATTGCAGATAATGTTGGTGACAATGTCGGTGACGTAGCAGGTATGGGTGCAGACTTATTTGAGTCTTATGTTGGTTCTATTGTTTCCGCCATTACATTAGGCATTGTATATTTTAGTGCAGAAGGTGCCTTATTTCCCTTAGTGCTTTCTGCTTGCGGAATATTGGCTTCTATGATTGGTACCTTTTTTGTACATGGAGGAAATAATAATCCACAAAAAGCATTAAGAATGGGTTCTTATGTTTCTTCCGCTATTGTAGTGGTTGGTTCTTTGGCACTGAGCAATCTTCTTTTTGGCAATATGAAAGCGGCAGTTGCTGTCATTGCAGGACTAATTGTAGGGCTTCTTATTGGTATTATTACAGAAGTATATACTTCATCTGATTATAATTTTGTAAAGAAAATTGCAGACCAAGCAGAAACTGGTCCCGGAACAGCAATTATTAGTGGATTAGCCGTTGGTATGCAATCTGCTGCTGTACCAGTTATTTTAATTTGTATTGGCATTTTTGCAGCCTATTCTGTGAATGGATTATATGGTATTGCTTTAGCAGCCGTTGGTATGCTTTCCACTACAGGCATCACAGTTGCAGTAGATGCTTATGGACCTATTGCAGATAATGCAGGTGGTATTGCAGAAATGAGTGGATTAGAACATTCTGTTAGAGAAATTACAGATAAATTGGATGCTGTAGGAAATACAACTGCTGCAATGGGAAAAGGGTTTGCGATTGGTTCCGCAGCTTTAACAGCATTAGCATTATTTGTATCTTATGCGGAAGCAGTTTCTCTACATTCTATTTCCATTTTAGAGCCACGTGTCATTATGGGGCTATTTATTGGTGGTATGTTACCATTTTTATTTTCTGCCTTTACAATGGAATCCGTTGGAAAAGCAGCGTTTCAGATGATTGAAGAAGTAAGAAGACAATTCCACACCATCCCAGGCATTATGGAAGGTACTACAAAACCAGATTACAAAAAATGTGTTGAAATTTCCACAACTGCTGCCTTAAAAGAAATGTTAGTACCCGGTATTATGGCAGTTATTGCACCTTTAGCAGTTGGCATTCTTTTAGGAACAGGCGCACTTGGTGGACTGCTTGCGGGCGCACTTGTAACAGGTGTTATGATGGCAATTTTTATGTCAAACGCAGGTGGCGCTTGGGATAATGCAAAAAAATATATTGAAGAAGGAAATCATGGTGGAAAAGGAAGCGACGCACATAAAGCGGCTGTTGTAGGGGACACTGTAGGTGACCCATTTAAGGATACTTCTGGTCCTTCCATCAATATTTTAATTAAATTGATGACCATTGTTGCCTTAGTATTTTCTCCACTGTTTTTAACCATTGGTAGTTTATTATAAGTTTTTTTGAAAAAAAGCTTAACAAAAAACTTCCATCTTGTTTGACAAAAATTAAATAAAGTTCCAAACAGAACACAAACTGTAGGCAATCGAAAAAATTTTTTTCTGTTTACAAAAGAAAAAGGGAATCAAAACCAAAAAACCTTATCTTTTATCTTATAAACAAAATATCATCTCAGTCTTTCCGATTGCCTACAGTTTACATTAATTGATAAATCTCAGTCTGTCAATAAAGTCTTTTTTTGTGGGTTTCACTCACACCCACCAACTTTCTTAAAAAAAAGTTGGACAAAAAACTTTCTTGGAAAAACTAACGTTTTTCCTCATAAAATCAATCTTTCTAGCGAAACGTTAGTTCACATTAAGGTTCTTTGGGGAGTTTAAGGGCTATTTTTTGACAAACTGAAATCTTATTTTTCTGTTTCATAAAGTCAAACTCTCTTAAAGTTTTTAACAAGCAAAACACTTTGAAAGAAGGGTAATTGCCTTGTTTTCAATCATCGCTTCACCATGTTCTATGAGGTAATATTTAGAAAGCTGTATAGAAATATGTTTCTGTCCATATTCCCCTAATATTAATTCCAACTCCTCTGTTTTATTTTCATCTCCATCTTGTTTCATCTGCAATACAAGGAAATATTTATCATCCATCTTGTAAAGAGAACTAGCATCATGGTAAGTATCTGAAATACGCAAACTAAAATCAATCACATCATCTAATTTTTCAAAAGAATAAATTAAAATGTCACTATTTTTGTCTGCTTCCCCTTCTTGAAAGACAAGTGGTTTTCTTTTAAAGCGGTGTAAATCTTTTTGCTGAGAAAGAATTTTTGCCCCAAGCGATTCCTGATTTTTATTATCTATCTTTGTTACAATAATCATAATGCCATCTAATCCTACAGGTACAGCCTCCACCATAAGTGGTGTGTTTTCTGAAATAAAGTCATATTCCTCTAATGCTTTTTCCATAATATCATGAAAAAGTGCTTGTGTTTTTTCAGATGGTATGGTTAAATCTTCCAATTTAATATTACGTTCTGATAAATCGGCTTGTGTTAATATGAGTTTAATTTGACTTTCGTTTATTTTTTCTATTTTCAATTCAATCACATCCTTATTGAAATACATTTACTGATAGCACAATTACATTATAACATATTTTTTATATTATACAAATAGTATGCAGTATTTGTTACAGAAATGTAGCATAACAACAAAATCCCTCATTCAGTATAATCAATATTACCCATAAAGTAAAGAGGATAATCCATACAGAAAAATAATAATTTTTTGTCGAAAATGTATGTCATTCAAACCCTATTTTTCTTTCACTTCTGTAGGTACATAGTAATAATAAACAATTTAAAATCTATTGAAAACAAAAAGTTTGAAAGTCTTGCACTTCATTGTAAACTATAAAAAACCATCTTTTTGACTTCATTATCTTAAAAAATGTATTAGTTGACACTTTTCGTATAAATGATTAAAATAATAAAAGAATATATAAAATAAAAAGCATTTTACGTGTCGGCTTTATCGACACGTTGCTGTTTTTGTGATAAAATAAAGAGAGTACCTTATCGTGTACAAAAAGTGGAGGATAAGCATGGAAAAAGAAAATTATAATGGATACAATGAAAATAAGGAACGAAAACGGTATGAAAATTTACAACCAGAAGAAATTGTTGACAGAATTATGGACACACATGCACTTGCAGGTTCTGATACTGCAACCATGTACCGCAGAAGAAACAGAACAAACAACATGGAACAAACAAATGAAGTAAGTCAAAATACAATGACTTCTTTAGATTGGAGCGGAGGAGGTGGGGACGAAACCATCGTTGGCAGAAGAACACGCCGCTATGCACAAGAAGATGCTGACCAGCAGTATACTATGAGATTTCAAACCATTCAATCTGAAGATGAAAGCATGTATCATACACAAGTAGGGTTTGATAATCAAAATATGTATCATACACAAACAGAACTTGACAATCAAAATATGTATCAAACACAAACAGGGTTTGACAATCAGAATATGTATCAAACACAAAATATAAATTTTACGCCTCAGTATTCGTCACGCCAGCCTTATAATGATTTCGATGATTATCATGACAACGCATACCAGGAACAAGCAGACTATGGGGTAAGTCAAGATACAAATTATAATGTATACCAAAACTCTTATCAAGATTCTGAATACCCTGAAAATAATACCTATCATACACAAGAAGAAAACCCACGCAAAGGACCTTTAATGCAAGAAATTGAAATTACTATTCCTGGTCCTGGTGGAAGAGAAGAAAATCCAGAAAACAGGGAAGGTAGAAGAAATCGTCACTATGATTTTGACAATTATGATTTAGCAAGAGGCGCAAAGCAAATGGATTTAGATGAATTGTATAGTGATGACTATGATGATGAAGATAGTATCTCTTTTCGTCCAGGTAAAAAATTAAGTATTTTATTCTCCGTAATTTTAATTGCTTTGATTGGCTTTTTAGGATTCCGTTGTGTTTCTTTGGCAAGTAAATTAAAAGCGGCAGAAAGAACTATTGCAGAAAATGAAGATATTAGTGCAAAATATGAAGCATTACAAATGGACAATTTAAAATTAGAAGAAGAATTGAATACATTAAAAGCTGGAGGAACACCAACAACATCAGAAGGACAAGAAGGACAAACAACAAATAATACAAATACTACAGCAAATGTAAGTGATGCAACAAACAATGACGAAGGAAATTTTGACTGGTATACTGTAACGGGAAGTGACACATGGTGGTCACTGGCACAAAAATTTTATGGTGACGGCACACAATATACTAGAATATTAGAAGCCAACGGAAAAAAAGAAACGGATTATGTAAAAGCTGGAGATAAATTAAAAATACCCAAAAAATAATGTACAAATGAAACGGCTATTCAATTTTTAAAAAAATATAGAATGGAGAAATGATATGGGGCGAGAAGATTTAGCGAAAAAGACACTGATAGAGCTGCAACAAATGGGAAAAGAAATTGGTTTAAAATCTGTTAGTAAATTACGTAAAATTGAGCTAATTGAAAGAATACATTCTCAACAAGAACAAAAAAATATAGAAGAAACAGCACCAATTAAAAAAATTACTACATATGGTTTTGAACTGGAAAAAAAGAAACAGCTTATTGAACTTTCAGAACAAACAAATGTAGAACAAGAACAAAAAAATATGGAGCAAGAAACAAAAGAGCAAAGAGAAAAAATGTTGCAATCTTTAGACAGCGGTTTGACAGGAGAAGGAATTTTAGAGGTTATGCCGGATGGATATGGTTTTTTAAGAGCAGAAAATTTTTTAAGAGGGAGTGGAGATATTTATATTTCCCAGTCTCAAATCAAACGGTTTAACCTCAAAACAGGCGATTGTGTCAATGGCAACATTCGAGTTGCAAGAGAAAATGAAAAATACAGTGCCTTACTTTATGTTAAAACAGTCAATGGAGATTCTCCACAAAAAGCTGCAAACAGACCTTCTTTTGAAGACTTAACACCCATTTATCCAGAAGAAAAATTAAAATTAGAAACAAACAGAACTTCTCTTTCAGGTCGCCTGATTGATTTGATTGCACCTATTGGAAAAGGGCAAAGAGGAATTATTGTTGCACCTCCAAAAGTGGGAAAAACAATGCTATTAACACAATTAGCAAATGCAATTACCAAAAATCATAAGGAAGTACATTTGATATTTTTATTGATTGATGAAAGGCCAGAAGAAGTGACCGACATTCAACGTTCTATTACAGGAGACAATGTAGAAATTGTTTATTCCACCTTTGATGAAGAACCAGAACACCATAAAAGAGTTGCAGAAATGGTATTAGAAAGGGCTAAAAGAATGGTGGAACAAGGAAAAGATTTAATTATACTTTTAGATAGTATTACAAGATTAGCAAGAGCATATAACTTAACCATTCCACCAAGTGGAAGAACCTTATCGGGTGGACTTGACCCTTCTGCTCTTTATATGCCCAAGCGTTTTTTTGGAGCAGCAAGAAATATTGAAGATGGCGGAAGTTTAACAATATTAGCAACAGCACTTGTTGACACAGGAAGTAAAATGGATGATGTAATATTTGAAGAATTTAAGGGTACCGGGAACATGGAATTAGTTTTAGACAGAAGACTAGCAGAAAGACGTGTTTTTCCAGCAGTCGATATTAACCGTTCTGGTACAAGGAGAGAAGATAAACTTTTAACAAGACAAGAAATGGATTGTATTTTTATATTAAGAAAAGTAACAAGTAATATGAGTGCAGTAGACTTAACAGAAAATGTTTTAGAATGGATGAAAAAAACAGAAGATAATCAGGAATTTATTAGTAGACTACCAATGTTTGAAAAAAGCTTGAATACTAAATTTGAAAAATAATCTCATAGAAATATAAAAAGGCTATCAGAACAGATAGCCTTTTCTTGTTTTTATAAGCATAGAGTCATTTTTTTATATACTTTTTGTACATAAAAGATATTGCAAAATTGCAAAAACTATGATATACTACTACCGTTGTCTTTAAATAATGTAAAGTTATTGATCAACAGAAAGAGGTGAATAAGAATGAGAGAAGGAATCCATCCTAAATACAATCAAGTAACAGTAAAATGTAACTGTGGAAACGAATTTGTGACAGGCTCTACAAAAGAAGAAATCAGAGTTGAAGTTTGTTCAAAATGCCATCCATTCTATACTGGAAGCCAGAAATTATTGCTGGAAGCAGGCGGTAGAGTTGAGAAATTTAACAAAAAATATGGCAGAAAATAATATAAATGGTCGAAAGGGTGGGGTGAATTCCCGCCTTTTTTACGCTTCACGCTTTCTTGAAAGAAAGCTTAGCAAAGAACTTTAACATTGTTTGACGGAAGTTAAACAAAACTTGCAAATAAACACAAACTGTAGGCAATCGGAAAAAGCTTATAATTCTACTGAAAAAAGCTTAATAAAGAACTTTAACGTTGTTTGATAGAAGTTAAACAAAACTTGCAAATGAAAACACAAACTGTAAACAATCAGAAAAAGCTTATAATTCTACTGAAAAAAGCTTAATAAAGAACTTCAACATTGTTTGACGGAAGTTAAACAAAACTTGCAAATGAACACAAACTATAGGCAATCGGAAAAAGTTTATAATTCTACTGAAAAAAAGCTTAATAAAGAATTTTAACGTTATTTAACAGAAGTTAAACAAAACTTGCAAATGAAAACACAAACTGTAAGTAATCAGAAAAAGCTTATTCTTCTATTAGAAAGAAAGATTAACATTGTTTGATGAAAATTAAACAATTCCTTCTAAAATAGGAAAAACGTTAGTTTTTCCCAATAGTTTTTGGTCAAGCTTTTTTTAAAAAGCTTGTAGGAGTTTGAGGACAAAGTCCTCAAAGTTTTAAGTATTTTAAAATTTTCTTAACAATAAATTATAGAAAGAAGTTGAGAAATTGAAAAGGACAAGTATTGGTGGTCAAGCAGTCATTGAAGGTGTTATGATGCGTGGAAAAACGATATATGCTATGGCAGTACGAAATCCAGAAGGCAGCATTACATTAGAAGAACAAAACTGTACAGGACTTTCTAAAAAATATAAATTGTTTACTCTCCCCATTTTTCGGGGAATCGCAGCATTTGTGGATTCTCTGGTAACAGGAACTAAAATTATGATGCGTTCTGCCGAAATTGCTGGGGAAGCCATAGAAGAAGAAGGAGAACCTTCTAAACTAGAGCAATGGATAATGAATAAATTTGGTGATAAAATGAATGATTTTATTATTTATTTTAGCGTATTTTTGTCTATTATTATGAGTATAGGACTATTTTTTATGCTTCCTGTATGGTTAGGAGGATTTTTTAAAAAAATTATCCCTACATGGGGTTTAGGAATTGTAGAAGGTTTGATTCGCATTACCATTTTTTTAGTCTATATTTTTGCTATTTCAAAAATGAAAGAAATACAAAGAGTCTTCCAATATCACGGTGCAGAACATAAAACCATTAATTGTTTTGAAAAAGAACTGCCATTGACAGTAGAAAATGTAAAAACTTGCACCAGACTGCATAAAAGATGTGGTACAAGTTTTTTACTTTTAGTTATGCTTATTAGTATGATAGTATTATTTTTTGTACAAACAGATAATTTTGCCTTACGTCTTGTTAGTCGTATTGTGTTAGTCCCATTTATTGCAGGTATTTCCTATGAAGTTATCAAATGGGCAGGCAGCTCTGATAATAAATTAGTCGCAATGGTAAGTTATCCTGGATTATGTTTACAAAAAATTACAACTAGTGAACCAGACAGCAGTCAAATAGAAACGGCAATTGCAGCAATGAAAAAAGTATTAGAAGTGGAAGGCGACGACAGCCAAAAAATAGAGGAAGAAAAATGAATGTCAAAGAAGCCTTATTATTGGCAAAAAAAAGACTAAAACAATGTGAAATAGAAAGCTATGCACTTGATGCAAAATTGATATTAAAAAAAGTGACCACATTGAGTGAAGTGGAACTTTATACGAAAGATAATGTTGTTTTAACACAAGAACAGCAAAAACTATTTTTTTATGATTTAGAACAAAGAGAACAGCAGAAACCTATGGCATATATTACAGGTATTTGTGAATTTATGGGCTTACCTTTTGAGGTGCAGGAAGGTGTTTTAATTCCTAGGGCAGACACAGAAACTTTAGTAGAAACAGTATTAAACTATCACAAAAGGGAGCATTTCACAAAAATAATTGATATTTGTACTGGAACAGGCTGTATTGCTATTAGTTTAGCAAAATATGGTAATCTTACTTTGTGTGGTACAGATATTAGTAATATCGCATTAGAAACGGCACAAAAAAACGCGCAAAAAAATCATGTTTTCATTGAATGGTTACAAAGCGATTTATTGGAATCTGTACCAGAACAACATTTTGATGCGATTGTTTCCAACCCACCTTATATTGCCACAAAAGAAATACCAACATTAATAAAGTCTGTTAAAGATTTTGAACCTCATCTTGCATTAGATGGAGGAGAAAATGGTTTATATTTTTATCAAAAAATAGTGGCGCAGGGAAAAAAATATCTGAAGCAAGGTGGTTGGATATTTTTTGAAATTGGGTATCAACAAGCAACTGCTGTATGTAATATTTTAAAGCAAAATGGTTTTGTAAATCTTATGGTATATCAAGATTTAGCTGGATTGGATAGAGTAATTGCAGCACAAAAAATAAAACCTTGAAATGCTCTTTTCTCTACCATAAACAAAGTTACTTAAGGGCTACAAGGTTTTAGGAGGAAAAAATATGTTAGATAAATTAGCAGAAATTGAAAGAAAATATATTGATTTATCTGAGCAGGTAAACGACCCTGATATGATTGCGAACCAAACAGAATGGCGCAAATTAATGAAAGAATATAGTGATTTAACACCAATCATAGAAAAATATAGGCAATATAAAAAAATAGAGCAGGAAATTATAGATAATTTAGAACTTTTAAATGAAAAATTAGAAGAAGATATGCGGGAATTGGTAAAAGAAGAATTATCTGAAAATAAGCAAATTTTAGAAGAACTAAAAAAAGAACTTACCATATTATTATTACCAAAAGACCCCAACGATGATAAAAATGTTATTGTAGAAATTCGAGGTGGTGCTGGTGGTGATGAAGCAGCACTATTTGCAGGTGATTTATTTCGTATGTACTCTCGTTATGCAGAAAGACGTCGCTGGAAAACAGAAATTATGAACAGTAATGAAAATGATTTAGGCGGTTTTAAAGAAATTTCCTTTATGATACAGGGACAAGGGGCCTATTCTCGTTTAAAATATGAAAGTGGTGTGCATAGAGTCCAAAGGATTCCTTCTACAGAAAGTGGTGGCAGAATCCACACCTCTACTGTCACAGTAGCAGTTTTACCAGAAGCAGAAGAAGTAGATGTCAACTTAAATAGAAATGATGTGCGCATTGATGTATTTCGTTCCTCTGGAAATGGTGGACAATGTGTAAATACTACAGATTCTGCCGTAAGGGTAACTCACATTCCTACAGGTATTGTAGTATCTTGTCAAAATGAAAAATCTCAAATTAAAAATAAAGCACAAGCGTTGAAAGTGCTTTATGCACGTTTATATGAAATGGAACAAGCAAAACATGATGCAGAAATCTCAGCAGACAGACGTTCTCAAGTGGGAACAGGAGACAGAAGTGAAAGAATAAGAACTTATAATTTCCCGCAGGGACGTGTAACCGACCATAGAGTGAGTTTAACCCTCCACCGATTAGATGGTATTTTAGATGGAGACTTAGACGAGATTATGAACATACTTATCACAACAGACCAAGCAAAAAAATTACAAACAGACTTATTTTCTTAAAAAAAGTGCGTCTCAAAAAGTTGGGAAAGGAAGTGTGTATGTTGAAGGAGCTAGTAGATTTGTTTTTATCCTTTTGTCGAATTGGTGGTTTTACATTTGGCGGCGGATATGCTATGTTACCTATGATTCAAAAGGAAATTGTAGAACAACGAAAATGGGCAACCGAAGACGAAATCATGGATTATTTTGCCATTGGGCAATGTACACCTGGTGTAATTGCTGTTAATACAGCAACCTTTATTGGTTATAAAAGAAAAGGAATTTTAGGCGGAATTGCAGCAACAGCGGGAGTCGTTTTTCCTTCCATTGTAATTGTTACATTGATTGCCGCATTTTTAAATAATTTTGCAGAATTAGAAATAATACAAAACGCTTTAGGAGCCATTCGTGTTGTAGTGGGTGTATTAATATTGAATGCAGTGATTCGAATGTGGAAAAAAACATCTGTTGATAAAATTTGCATTGCCATTACCATCATTGCTTTTATTGCTTCTTTTTTTCTTAATATTTCTCCTATTATTGTGGTAGTCATTGGTGGTGGACTTGGGCTTCTTTTAAAAGGAGGAAAAGAATAATGGAAATATGGATTCTTTTTGCAGAATTTTTTAAAACAGGGCTTTTTGCAGTTGGTGGTGGATTAGCAACACTTCCCTTTTTATATGATATGGCAGATAAATATGATTGGTTTACCAAAGATATGATTGCTGATATGATTGCCATTTCAGAATCTACACCAGGTCCTATGGGAATTAACATGGCAACCTATACAGGTTTTCAAAACATGGGTGTTCTAGGTAGTATTATCGCAACAGTGGGACTTGTTATGCCTTCTATTATCATTATTATATGGGTTTCTAAGTTTTTGGAAAAATTTAGAAATAATTTATATGTAGAAAGAGTTTTTTCTACTTTAAGACCAACTGTGACAGGCTTAATTGCGTCTGCTGGTTTTGCTGTACTGGTACAATCTTTGTTTCGTATAGAAGCTATACAAAATGCAGCTTGGGCAAGTTTTATAAAACCAAAAGAATGTATTTTATTTGTAGTATTTTTTGTGCTTATGAATAAATTTGATAAACACCCTATTTTTTATATTGCTTTGGCTGCAATCGTTGGTATTTTGTTTCACTTTTAAGCAACTCCCTATCTCCATACCGTTGAGATAGGGAATTTTATTTTATTTCCATTAATACAAATTTTTAACTAATTTCAGTAAGAATTCCCCCACCTAAGAGGTGGGGGATGAATTGCATTCCCATTATTGACAAATTAAAAATAATATAGTATAATCAGTCGAGTAATAAGAAAATGGTGATTATATGATAAAATTAGATAATAATGCACATTCAGTATTCAGCTTAAACTATCATTTGATACTTGTAGTAAAATATAGAAGGAAAGTAATAAATGATGAAATATCTAATAGAGCGAAAGAAATATTTGAGTATATCAGTCCTAAATATAACATAACATTACAAGAATGGA
>CAJTZO010000016.1 GCA_910583755.1 uncultured Clostridia bacterium | reverse complement strand
TGCGCAGTTAGATTTGCTGTATTTCTAACTTACACACTTTATTTTACACTCCCGTTTGTTTTTTGTTACTCAATAAAAATTTTCATTTTCATTCTATCAAACAAAGTTAAAATTCTTTTCCTGTTTTAGTTGGAAGCTTTTACTTTAATCCAAAGTTCTGATAGTTTTTCTTTTAAAATAGCATTATCTTTAAATACTTCGTCTTTTTCATAACCGGAACGTGGCAGATAAGATGGAATGGTTTCATATAAGCCACCTTCTCCACTCATATCATCCATTACTTTTTGATTAGAAGAAGTATAACCTACTGCTTCAGAATTGCCATAAGAAGCGTCGTAAGTTAAGACATAGTTAATAAATTCATTGGCTAACTTAGGGTTTTCTGCATTTGCAGGAATGACCATAGCATCACTCCAAATATTTGTACCTTCTTTTGGCAGATAAAATGCCATATCTTCATTTTCATATAAAATTGTGGTTGCATCTCCACTGTAAACAACTGCTAAGTCTTTGTTACTATTCATCATACCATCAATGACTTCATCTGTTACGTAAACTGGTTCCATCGTATCATTGAGTTCTTTTAGCCATTGGTAAGCTTCTTCAATTTCTTGTTCACTTTCTGTATTCATAGAATAGCCAAGTGATTTTAAGGCTATCATAAAAGAATCCCTTTCTGAGTCATACATGTACAATTTTCCTTTATATTTTGGATTTTTGAGGATAGCATATCCTTGTTCTTCTAAATCCTTTAAATCTACATTATTTTTGTTGTAGACAATGCCAACCGTGCCCCAAAAATAAGGTGCAGAATAGGTATTATCTGGGTCATAAGGAAGTGCTTTTACTCCTTCCGCTAAATTAGAAAAGTTTTGAATTTTTTCTTTGTCAAGCGGTTGTAAACTATTGTTTGATAAAAGTCGTTCAATCATATAGTCGGATGGAACCAGAACATCATAGGAATCACCTGCTTGTATTTTGGTGTACATCATTTCATTAGAATCAAAATATTCTACAATCACATTAACACCAAATTGTTTTTCAAAATCACTGATAAGAGTATCTCCCATATACTCTCCCCAATTATAAAGTTTTAAAGTATCAGAACCATATTTTTCAATAGGGTCTTCTGCTGTGGTGTTTGTGTTACCACAAGCAGTCAAAGAAAATAATGTTACTGCACTAAGTAGTAAAGAAACTATTTTTTTAGATTTCATGTTGCTTTCTCTCCTTTTTTTCTTTTAAAATAGGTATAATATTTACAAGTAGTAATACTACTGTAATGATAACAATAATAATACTAGATAAAGCATTAATGGAAGGATTTACTCTTTTGGACATGGTGTAAACAAGGATAGAAATATTATTAACACCATTTCCTGTTACAAAGTAAGAAATAATAAAATCATCAAATGACATAGTAAAGGCAATCAAAGCACCTGATATAATACCGGGCATAATTTGTGGTACAATGACTTTTATTAATGCTTGATAAGGTGTTGCACCTAAATCTAAGGCAGCATCTGCTAAGTTAGGGTCAAGAGAGCGTAATTTTGGTGCTACACTCAATATAACATAAGGAATGCAAAACATAATGTGTGCAAGTAATAATGTCATAAACCCTTTTTTTACACCTAATGCACTAAAAAACATTAAAAGCCCTATTCCTGTTACAATTTCTGGGTTCATAATAGGTAAATCATTTACTTGTTCCACAATTCCCTTTAAAATACGGTTTGTTTTAGAAAGACCAATCGCTGTAATTGTACCTACAATCGTAGAAATCAAAGTTGCAAGCAAAGCAATAATAATTGTATAAAAAATGGATTTCATCATTGTAGAATCATGAAACATTTTTTGATACCATTGTAAAGAAAACCCGCCGAACTTGGTAAGAGAACGAGAGGAATTAAAAGAAAAAATAATGGTATAAATAATAGGTAAGTAAAAAAATATCATAATCAAAAACATATAAATTTTACTACCCATTTTTTTAAATGGTTTCAATTCTGAAAACCCCCTTTTTCCGCACTATTTTTTGCTTCAATTTTTTTGGTAATGTACATGGAAATCATAATAATGACTGCCATGATTAAAGAAATTGCACTACCAAAATTCCAGTTGCCTGCCGTTAAAAATTGAGATTCAATGACATTTCCAATTAAAACATACTGTCCGCCTCCTAAAAGTTTTGGGATAAAAAAGCTGGACATTGCTGGTAAAAATACAAGGGTAATTCCACTAATAACGCCCGGCAAAGAAAGTGGAAAAGTAACCCTTAAAAAACATTGGATTTTATCTGCTCCTAAATCACTAGCAGCTTCTAAAAGACTTTTATCCATTTTTGTTAAAGAGGTATGAATTTGTAATATCATAAAAGGAATAAAATTATAAACCATACCTAAAATAACTGCAAAATCTGTATGCAATAGTTTTACATGTAAGCCAAACAAAGATAAAATATAATTTAAAATTCCATTATCTTGTAAAATTCCCATCCAGGCATAAGTACGAACAAGCATATTTATCCATGTAGGTAAGGTAATCAAAAGAATTAGAAGACCTTCATTTTTTTGCTTTGCATTGGCAATGATATATGCTGCAGGGTAGCCAAGCAAAATACAAAGGATTGTTGTAATAATAGCAATATAAAGAGATTGTTTTAATACATTAATAAAAATAATATCACTAAAAAAACGTGTAAAATTTTCAAAAGTAAACCAGAAGGTTGCAACATCATTACCGTGTTTTGTAAATGCATACATCAATATCATAAACATAGGAACAACAATCATAATTGAAATCCATACCATATAAGGATATGCCATGTTTTTGAACTGTCTCATAAAGTTCACTCCTTTTTCATAATATGAATATCTTCTGGTTGGAATATCAACCCTACTTCAGTACCAACTTCATATTTATCTGTGGTATCAATCATATATTCATGACCCTCTGTGGCAAAGGTCACATGATAGGTTCCTGGTGCAATATTTTCAGGGTCAAAATCATAGTGAATACTTGTAATTTCAACAGCAGTATCATCTTCTAAACTTCGAGCAGAAGCATTTGCCCATGTTTTCAAATCTGTTTCTAAGGCAATACTTTCTTTTAACTCGTCTACTGTTTTAAAAAAGTTTACTGCAAATATTTCTTCTTGGTATTCTTTATTGATAACACTATTTTCTTCTTTTACAATCATGTTGACTGTAACGCTTGTGCCAGCAGCAGTGGAAAACGTCACAGGATAAATTCCATTTTCTGGTTTGATTTCATAGCTTATTTTTTGAATAGAAACCCATTCTTCTGTATCGGGATTCCATGCCTGTGCATCTGCACGTGCAACAATGGTAGCTTCTGTTAATTCTTCTATGTCACTAACATCTAAATAAAAATCATTGGCACTCATTTTTTCATTTGCCTCTAAATTGACAACTGGTTTTTCATGAGATACTTTCATTTGTACTGTAATACTAGTACCAACCTTTGTTTCAACAATGGTTTCATAGTGAACTCCTTTAAATAATACGGAGCGAACCATTCCTTTTAATTTTCCATCTTTTTTAGGTACAATATCTAAGTCTTCCGGACGAATAACGACATCAATTTTTTCATTTTTGTCAAACCCATAATCAACACAGTCAAAAATTTTGTCTTCAAACATTACACGATAATCATCTAACATTACCCCATCTATAATGTTGCTTTCTCCAATAAATTTTGCAACAAATTCATTAATAGGCTCATTATAAATATCAGTAGGAGAGCCAATTTGTTGTATCTCACCATCTTTCATCACAACAATTTTATCTGACATAGTTAATGCTTCTTCTTGGTCATGGGTAACATAGATAAAAGTAATACCTACCTCTTGCTGAATCTTTTTGAGTTCATGCTGCATTTCCTTTCGTAATTTTAAGTCTAATGCGCCAAGTGGTTCGTCCAAAAGTAATACCATAGGTTCATTAACAAGTGCTCTGGCAATGGCAATTCTTTGTTGTTGCCCACCACTCAACTCTGTTACATTTCTTTTAGCATAGTCCTCTAAATTTACTAATTTCAACATTCTTTGTACTTTTTGTTCAATAATATCTTTTGGTTCTTTTTTTATTTTTAAGCCAAAAGCGATATTATCATAGACATTCATATGAGGAAAAAGAGCATATTTTTGAAATACAGTATTAATTTCTCTTTTATAAGGGGGAACATTACTAATTTCTTCGTTGTCAAAAATAACATGTCCTTCTGTCTGGTTTAAAAAACCACCTAAAATGCGTAGTAATGTTGTTTTACCACAACCACTTGGTCCAAGAAGGGTAACAAACTCATTTTCATAAATATCTAGGTTAATTCCTTTCAGCACTAGCTGTCCGTCAAAATCTTTTACAATATTTTTAAATTGTATCAGTTTTCTCATATTTTCCTCCTATACAAGTGTAAAAAGATAAAAGTCTTTTAACTCCTTTTTTGATTATTTTCTTCTGTTGTTACTTATCTACAACAAATGTTCAATTTTATTGTGTAGCAGTGGAACGAAAGTTTTACATAAAAGCTCTTTGCTTATTTTCTTAAAAGAAAATAAGTTAAAAGAGGGGGGGAGTAGAAATCCAAAGTATTTTTGCAAGTGTCTTTTTTTCGTTTTTGATGTGGTGGAATGTTCTACCGTTTAAATAAAAAGTTTCTCCTTTATGTACGATATATCTTTTTTCACCACAAACCAATACAATACAGCCTTCTATGACATAACCAAATTCTTCTCCACTATGTGGGGTAACTTCAAAGGAAGTTCCATACTGTGGTAGTTCAATTAAAATAGGCTCCATAGCATTTTTCTGTGTATTTGGAACAATCCAATTTACTATATAATGTTCTCTTTTATCTACAAAGAAATCCTTTTTTTGAAACACAAGTTTTTCATCTGTATCTTCTTTAAAAAAATCGGACATACTGCTGCCTAATGCCTCTACAATATCTGCAAGTGTGATAATAGAAGGAGATGTCAAATTGCGTTCCAGTTGAGATAAAAACCCTTTTGTTAATTCTGTTCTGGAAGCAAGTTCTTCTAGTGTTAATCCATTTTGAATCCGAAGTTGCTTAATTTTATGACCAATATCCATGATTTTCTCCTGAAAGCTAAAAGCTTTATGCTATTTTAGAAATACTAAACAAATCTATTATTTTTACTAAACAGATAACATTATACTATATTCCTATCAAAATGCAATAGGAAACAAACAAAAATTTCCTTGCTTTTTTACAAAGAAAAAAAGAAAAAGAAATTTGAATCATGATAGAGAGTAATGAAAAAAATGAATTTTTATGTAAAGGTTATCAAAATGATTGACTTGACAGACATACCAACTCATATGAAAGAGTTTCTGTTTATAAAATTAAAAATTAATTCTCTAGTAGATAAAGCAAGAATTCATTTCTATTACAAAGATATTTTGTAGCTTTATGGTTGATTATGGCATAGAAATTGTTAGAGATGACATTGTTTTTATTGAGGAAATAAGCATATCAAATGGCTAAAATAAAATAAAATCAAGTAGCGTATTATTGTTTAAGTCATACAATAACTTTTGTTTTTTTAAAAAAACATTATGGAATTTGACGGTAAATTTATAGAAATAATTTGACTTTTTATGCTTTTTGTGGTTAAATAAGTATAAAGAACCATTTGCCCCTATCAAGAGCAGTTTTGACAGTATTATTTGGGCATCTGGTAATAAACTGTATCTTGTATAATATAAATTATGAAAAAATAAAGGAGGAATTTTAAAATGGTCAAATTTTCAGACAGAGTGGAACAATTAAAGGGTTCAGAAATTCGTGAACTTTTGAAATTAACACAACAACCTGATATTATCTCTTTCGCAGGTGGTTTGCCAGCAAAAGAATTATTCCCTGTAGAAGGTATGAAAGCAGCAGCAATGGCTGTTATGAGTGAAAGCGGACAAGAAGCAATGCAATATTCTACAACAGATGGTATTGATTCTTTAAGACAAAAAATTGTTGATAGAATGAAAGCAAAAAATGGAATTGATTCTAGTATTGAAAATATTTTGATTACAAATGGTTCTCAACAGGGACTTGACTTTTCTGGTCGTGTTTTCTTAAATGAAGGCGATGTTGTATTAATGGAAAGCCCATCTTACTTAGGCGCAATCAATGCTTTTAAAATTAACTGCCCTAAATTTATTGAAGTTCCAACTGACAACAATGGTATGATTATGGAAGAATTGGAAAAAATCATTCAGACAACAGAAAATGTAAAAATGATTTATGTTATTCCTGATTTCCAAAATCCAACAGGTAGAACATGGCCTTTGGAAAGAAGAAAGAAATTTATGGAAATTATCAACAAATATGAAATTCCTACCATTGAGGACAACCCTTATGGCGAGTTAAGATTTGAAGGCGAAAATATGCCATCTTTGAAATCTCTTGATACAAAAGGTCTTGTTGTTTTCTTGGGAACTTTCTCCAAAATTTTAGCACCTGGTTACCGTCTTGGTTGGGTTTGTGCAAATCCTGAAATTTTGGCAAAATATAACTTTGTAAAACAAGGTGCTGACTTACAGCCATCTACTGTTTCTCAGTTAGAAGTTGACAAATTTATGGATATGTACAACTTGGATGAACATGTTGCAAAAATTAAAGAAGTATATGGACATAGACGTGACGTTATGTTGAATGCTATGAAACGTGAATTCCCAGAAGGTATTGAATATACACATCCAGATGGTGGATTATTCACATGGGTTGTATTACCTGAATACATGAATGCAAGAGAAGTTGCTGTAAAATGTATTGAAGAAAAAGTTGCTTATGTTCCTGGTGGTTCTTTCTTCCCTAATGGCGGACATGAAAACACATTTAGAATGAACTATTCTTGTATGCCAGATGACAAAATTGAACAAGGTATTGCAAGTCTTGGTAAAGTTTTAAAATCTTTTATGAAATAAAAAATCAAAAAAGCTCCTCATTATGAGGGGCTTTTTCATCAGAAAATTTTATATGTGATATAAATAAAATAACTTTTGAGATGTAAAAATACATTTATAAAACAGAAGAGGTGAAAAAGATGGAAAAAAAGGATTTGTGTTATCAAACATATGTTGCAATATTAAAAAGAGAATTGGTTGTAGCAATGGGTTGTACAGAACCGATTGCGCTTGCCTATTGCGCAGCAAAAGCAAGAGCAGTGTTAGGACAAATGCCTGATAAGGTAATGATAGAAACAAGTGGTAACATTATTAAAAATGTAAAGAGTGTTATTGTGCCAAATACAAATGGAGAAAAAGGAATTGAGGCAGCAGCAGCTATTGGTATTGTTGCAGGAGATGAGAAATTAGAATTAGAAGTATTGAGTAATGTTACAGAACAACAAAAAAAAGAATTTTTAGAATACAAGAAAAACACAAAAATTCAAGTAAAACAAGCAGAAAGTGATTTACTTTTAGATATTATCATAAAAGTATATAAAGATGATAACTATGCTATGGTTCGTATTGCAAATGCACATAGCAATGTGGTATATATTGAAAAAGATGGTAAGGTACTTTTGGATAATGGAATTGTACAACAGGTGCAAGAAGATGTACCTGATTATAGTATGCTTTCTGTACAAGGAATTTATGATTTTGCACAAATAGTAGATATAGAAGATGTCAAAGAAGTATTAGACAGACAAATAGCATATAATAGTGCGATTGCTGAGGAAGGATTAAAAAATAATTATGGTGCAAATATCGGTTCTGTATTATTAGAAACATATGGAAATGATATTAGAAATCGGGCAAAGGCAAAAGCGGCAGCGGGCTCTGATGCAAGAATGAGTGGTTGTGAACTACCTGTTGTTATTAATTCTGGCAGTGGTAATCAAGGTATGACTGTTTCCTTGCCTGTGATAGAATATGCTAAAGAATTAAAAGTAAAAAAAGAAACATTATACAGGGCGCTAATCCTTTCCAATTTAATTGCAATACACAATAAAACAGGCATAGGGTATTTATCAGCATATTGTGGTGCAGTTAGTGCAGGAGCAGCAGCCGGAGCAGGTATTGTCTATTTAAAAGGTGGCAACTATGAAGATATTACACACACTATTGTAAATGCGCTTGCTATTACATCAGGTATTATATGTGATGGTGCAAAGGCATCTTGTGCAGCAAAAATTGCAACAGCGGTTGATGCGGGAATTTTTGGATATGATATGTATTTAAAAGGACAGCAATTTTATGGCGGAGATGGTGTTATATCGAAGGGAATTGAAAACACTATAAAAAATATTGGTAGACTAGGAAAAGATGGTATGCGTGAAACAGATAAAGAAATATTGAAAATTATGACTTGTGTAGATTAAAAATTAGTGTTTCCTTTTTTTTGTCTGGTAATTAAAAAAGCCTTAAGAGGATTTCTCTTAGGGCTTTTTTGCTCATGACTTAATTTTCTATAGAATTTGTCGATAATAAAAATAAAAAAAGGAGAGGGAATTATGAATATTAGGTTAAATCCGCTTGCTCAACAAATATCTACACTGCATACTGCTCATTTTGCAAAGTCGGAAGAAAAAAAGGATACTCCTCCAAAGGGCGACAAAGTAATTTTTTCAAAAGAGGGACAGGAAGCTGCTTCCGATAGATTGGAGATACTTGCAGATAAGGTAGCAGAAAAACTTAGCACTATCACAAAAGAAGATTTTATGGAACAAGTAAATAAGTGGGAAAAGGAACATCAACTAAAAGTAGACCCATATAGAGTAGTAGACCCTGATGGTTCTATTGCTCGCAAAACTTATTTTGAGTCTTATTTAGGACAATTAAAAGAAACAGAAGATACAATTAAAGATTACTATACTGATGCATATCAGGAAGCAATTTCTAGCCCCATTAATGCTCTTGCTTTTATTTCTGGAAAATATCTATGTACTTGGTCAGACTATTTTGACCCTAGTATGCCAGAAAAGGAACGGCAATTGACACATTTTCAGCTTAAAGCTATGTTAACTGATTCTTATGTGGCATTGAATGACCCTTTTGCTTTAGCTGCTTCTGGTGGACCTAAGACAGTGGAACAGATGGATAAAATTGCAAAACAAGCTGTAAAAGAAAAATTGGAAGAACTTTTAAAAGAGATGGCATAAAAAATTGAAGCGATAAATTAGGGCAGGTAATAGCTTTAAATCATCCCTTTTACCTTTCGTGTTGGTGGGTCTAAGCGTTGGTAATTTCACTAACCGCGGTTTGACACCAGAATGTAGATATGAACCATGATTTTACTAAATCAAAATATGGGAGGAGTTATATGGATATTTCCTTGTTAGATGAATATGTGTATTTCGTTTTGATAGATAATGGATGGACAAAAAAAAGAGATTTTCTTTTAGCAGATAGTTGGATAGAGAAAATAGAGCAAAAAGGTGGTATTCAATGTTTTGAGTATGCAAGAAAAATTTTACACCTATTCGGTGGTATAAAATTTCGGGAGTGCTCACCGAAATGTGGACGATATTTTTTAGAAAGATGTGATGGTGATGTCAAACGTTTAGAGAAATGGTATTTGCGCCCCTTGGAGCGATTGAATCATTTAAGTGAAAAGAAATCTGTTGATACCTATAGTGGAGCAACTTTTACTTTTGATGCGTGGGCTGCTTTTTTAGACTTTGAAATTGTAATTGATTTGAAAAAGGCAGAGCAGGTAGTTGGTGAAAACTTATTCCTTATAGGGACTGTTGAACCAGATGGAATAACCTGTGCCGCTAAAAGCGGAAACATTTACGTTCTATTTGATGACAGCATTTTCTTATCGGGTGATTGTATAGAAGACTATTTGAATATGTCGTTTATTCGCGGGCGGAAGCCGAAACAGCTAATGTAAAATAACAGTTCCAATTTGTTGAACCGTTATCCATTATGATAGTTGCACTTTTAATTATTTTGATGAAAAGAAATCTCAATAAGTGTTATTAACACGAAAGGTAAAAGAACCTAAATATCTAGGTAACGAACTATTATGTAGCAAATCAAGACCATCAGATTGCTGATGGTCTTGATTTATTTGTTCAGTCTATACTTTGAATAAATAATTATTGATGTATGCTTTTTTTATTTTAATTTATGAAGATATTTTTCTTTTGTGGCTAAACCGCCCCTAATATGTCTTTCTGCTTTGTTAATTTCTAGCACACGACGAACATCTTTTGCTAAATCAGGATTGATTTTTTCTACTCTGTCTGTAATATCTTTGTGTACTGTACTTTTACTGATACCAAACTTTTTTGCTGTTTCCCGTACGGTAGCATTAGAATGTATCATAAAATTTGCAATTTCAACAGCCCTTTCTTCTATATATGTTTTCAAGAATCAGCACTCCTCTATACTTTATCATAGTTATGTATATGCTATAGGTAAGTGTAATATGAAAAGTGTTTCTTTCTGTTTTACAATAAAAGAAAATAAGAACACAAAAAAGAGAAAAAGTTTTTTAGAATATATATTGAAAATATAAAAAAAATGTGTTTTAATACAAGAAGAAAGCATAAATATAATTTTTTGAGGAGGAAATATACATGAAAAAGAAAGTATTTAGTTTGTTACTTACAGGAATGTTAGCACTTTCTGGAACAGTTTCTGCATTTGCTTGTACAGGTACAATTATTGGCAAAAATGTATCTGAAGATGGTACAAGGCTGATTGCTAGAACAGAGGACATTGGGGGTGGACATACAAAACGCTATGTTGTACAGCCAGCAATGCAATATACAAAGGAAGCTGTTTTTGTAGATAGAAATACAGGCTTTACTTATCCACAACCTGCCAAAGCTTATAAATATACATATGTGCCAGATGCTGATGTAGAGGGAGATGGTATTTATGGTGAAATTGGTTTTAATGAATTTGGCGTATTTGTAGATGCTACTATTTCTGCTTCTCCTAATGAAAAAGCGGAAAGTGTGGACCCTTTTGTTGAAGATGGCTTTCGAGAAGCAAATATGGTTTCTATTCTATTACCAAGAGTAAAAACAGCAAAAGAAGGTGTAGAATTAGTTGCTTCTATTATAGAGGAAAAAGGTGCTGCAGAAGGAAATATTCTTGTTATTGGGGATAGTAAGGAAACCTGGTATATTGAGATTTATACAGGACATAGGTATGCTGCGATTAAAGTACCAGATGATGCTTGTATGGTTTTTCCAAACTGTTTTATGTTAGGTAATGTTGATTTAGAAGATAAAGAAAATGTATTTGCTTCTCCAGATTTGATTACATTTGCACAGGAGAATGGTTTTTATAAAGAATATGAAGGAAAATTTCATGCTGCTCTTTCCTATGCAGAAGAATTGACAGAAGGAAATCGTCAAAGACTTTGGGGCGGACAAAACTTTTTAGCACCTAGCCAAAAAATATCCTATCAAAAAGAAGTATTTGACTTATTTATGACACCAGATGAAAAGGTATCTTTACAAGATGTTATGGAACTACAAAAATATCGTTATGAAGGGACAGAACTAGACGCAAATCAAAATGAAGAAGTACGTGAGATTGGAACAGAAAGACAAGCAGAATGTCATGTGTTACAGATAAAAGAAAACTATCCAGAACAATTAGGGGGTATTATGTGGCTTGCTATGGGAAATGCAGAACATTCTGTTTATCTTCCTACGTATGGAAATATCACAGATACCCATGAAGCATATAAATCTAGTACATTAAACTATAGTCCAGATTGTGCATATTGGATATTCCGTAGTGTTGCAACATTAGCAGAGCTAGACAGAGAAAAGTTTGGTGCTTCTGTTAGAGAATATTGGACACAATATCAACAAAATCTTATTGATAATCAGGAGCAAATAGATAAAAAGGTATTAGAATTGTACGAAAAAAGTCCAGAAGAAGCTGCAGAATATGCTACAAAACAGGGCATTTTGATAGCGGATGATGCTATGAAAAAAGCAAATATCATCTATGAAGAATTGATGACATATGTTGCAGCAGAAGGTGGCAGACCAAATAAAGAAGCTTTTGTTCCTTCTATTGCGAAATAATATTCGACCTTGAGAATCTTCTTTGAAACAAAGAAAATTCTCAAGGTTTTCATTTTTTTTAAAGTTGGATAAAAAATTTTAACGAATGATGTTAAGGAAGTTTTCTGTCCTTTCCATTATGGTATATTTTTATAATCTTCTGTTTTTATAGAAAGTTCTTTTTTTTCTAATGCTTTATTAACAGCTTGCGAAATTAAATGATATGCCACAGCGAAAAGTGGAACACCAATTATCATACCAAAAAAGCCCATCAAACCACCGAAAAATAATATTGAAAACAATACCCAAAAACTGCTTAAACCAGTAGAATCTCCTAATATTTTGGGACCTAAAATATTACCATCGAATTGCTGTAAAACAAAAATAAATAAAATAAAATATAAACTTTGCATGGGTGAAACGAATAACAATAAAATAAAGCTTGGAATTGCGCCAATAAACGGTCCAAAAAATGGAATAATATTGGTAATACCAATAATTACACTTATCAGCATGGTATAAGGCATACTCATTAATGTTAGACATATATAGCAGATAATACCAATAATCAAAGAATCTATCAGCTTACCAATAATAAACCCACCAAAAACTTGATGCACGAAACGGATTTCATAAATAATTGCACTACCCCATTTTTCATGAAAGATACTATAAACAATTTTTTTAGCTTGGGATGCAAACAATGTTTTGCAGTTTAACACATAAACTGCAACAATAATACCAATTAAAAAATTTTTCAAAAAAGAAAATACTCTATAAACACCTATCGAAACATTCGAAACAAGTGTCTGAATGGCTGTAATATTAGGTACAAGAGAAGTTTTCAACCATTCTTCAATTTGATTGGAAAATTCTGTATAGTAATTTGTAAGAACTTTTGCGGTCTGTGGATTATTTTCAAAAGTAGCATCTAACCACAAATAGACTTGATTGACACTATCCGGTACCAAGTCCACAATGCCTAAAATACTTTTATAAACTTGTGGAACAACCATCCAAAAAAATCCTGTCAATACTGCTATCATCAAAACAAGTGTAATCAAGGTACTACTTGCTTTTGCAAGAGATTTCCCTTTTGATTTCCCTATTTTTGTTTGTAAAAAGGGTTCTATCTTATTTTTAATCTTATTATAAATAGGTGCTAAAAGATATGCTAATACCAAGCCATAAATAATGGGTGCTAGGATATTCAACAAAGTCTGAAAACCATGAAACAAATTTTTTAGCCGAAAAAGCACAAAGAAAAACAAAATAGAACTGGAAATTGCAGCGAAAAGAGTAAACCCTTTCCAAAAATAATTCATTTTTTCATCATGATTCAATACAAACTCCTCCTTACATGAATTTGTATTATTTTATCAAAATAATCCTAACTATGCAACAACTCCCATAGATAAGCCACAGTCTGGATTATCTCCAGACTGGGTTCGCCTTAGAGGTAAAGATTCATCATTTTAAGTAGTATTTCACAAAAAAATGAAAATCTTTCATTGCTTGTTTATACATACCTGTTGCTAACAACGCAATATATTGTGCTTCCAATTCCTCATAAGCCCAGAACGCTTCACAAGACTCTAATTTTTCTGCAAGTGCAGCTTTTTTTGCTAATAAGTCTTTGTGTTGCTTACGGATGTCGTTTATTTTTTCCGCCACATAGCCATTTAAAAATTCCTCAAATTTTTCGTTGAAATCCGTTTCACCCATGATACCCATGATAATCAATTCCTTTCTACTATTATGTATTGTACCAATACATGATTTTGGCACGCTGATGTTGTCCTATTTCACCTCCTTTCACAAGTATGCCAAAGAAAGTTAAAAATAAAATTGATTATCAAAACATTTTTCCTTTACAAGCGAAACTTTATTGATAAGTTAAGAAAAAACATTAGTTTTTCTGATAAGTTTTTTGTCCAACTTTTTAAAAAAATTGAATGGAGTTTGGGGTAAAACCACAAGGTTTTAAAAAAACTTTTGCTATAATTAGCAAAAGCCTGTTAATTGTCTTTGCTTTTAATTTCAACACGGGGCTTGATAAATTTGACTAAAGATAGTATAAACAGGATTTCTTCCTCTGTGGAATTATATAAATAGGCATTGAGTGCATCAAGGGCAGAATTTTCAGCAGGTTTCATTTCTGTTGCTGTACCTTTAATAAGGTAGTCTGTGGAAACATGAAAAATTTCGGAAAGTCGGCACAATTTTTCTAAGCTAATGCCGCTTGTTCCACGTTCCACCAAGCCGATAAAAGATGGCGAAACATCAAGCAATTCGCATAGCTTTTCAATTGTTAGTTTATTTTTTAGCCTTTCGTCACGTATTCTTTTCCCAACTTCTTTTTGATTAAAAGAAAAAGCCATCTGTTCACTCACCTCATATCTTTCAGTTTATAGAAAAACAGCAGTGCATACCATATAGTAATACAAATAAAAAAAATAATAGCCATACTATTAAGTTTTTATTCCCTATGCCGATATAGTAAATGAAAGGTAAAATAAAACACTATTTTTTTTACCCATGAACAATAGTAACACTATTAATTTTTTATCAAGGAGGACTATTATGTTATCACTCGGAAGGAATCCAGGAGAATACATTGTCATTGGCGGCAACATTATTGTGGAAGTTGTTTCCATTGACGGCTGTTTACGCCTTGCTATAGATGCACCAAAAGAAATGACCATTGAACGGGGAGAGAATTATGAAAAAACACACCCCACACCGGAATGCATCCAAAGAACAAAGTTATTAGGCGGCGCTAAAACAAAAAGACCTTGAGGGCGTTTCCCTCCAACTTCTTTCTTGGAAAAAAGAAGCAAAGAACTTTAAGGCAAAAACTAGCGTTTTTGCTAAAAAAATTTAGACTCTATTGTGTTTATGAAAAATAAAAGTTTAGGGTCAAGCCCTTTAAAAAGAGCTTGCGAATTTGGGCAGCGCCCAAGGTTTTAAAAACATTGCTTTCTATCTGTGCGGAGGAGTGGGCCCCTTATCCCATGGATTGAAATAAAAAAAAGAAAAAAATAACAATAAATAAAAAAGATGGGGGAGGAAGGATACTCCCCGACATATTCAAGGAGGTAAGTTTTATGATTATTCAACATAATATTTCAGCTTTAAATTCTTATAACAAATTAGCAGGAAACAACAAATTATTGAGCAAAAACTTAGAAAAATTATCATCTGGTTACAAAATCAACAGAGCTGCTGACGATGCTGCTGGTTTGGGTATCTCTGAAAAAATGAGAGCACAAATTACTGGTATGAACAGAGCACAACAAAACTCTAAAGATGGTATTTCTTTAGTACAGACTGCTGAAGGTGCTTTGACAGAAGTTCATTCTATGTTAAACAGAATGGTTGACTTGACAACACAGGCTTCCAATGGTGTTTATACCAACGATGAAAAAACAAAAATCAAAGATGAATTAGCACAATTGGAAAGTGAAATTGATAGAATCGCTGATGCTACAAACTTCAATGGTATCAAATTGTTAGATGGTAGCTTGAGTGGAACAGGTGCTACAAAAGCTGTATCTAGTATTACAACAGAATTATCTACAACAACACAATCAGCTGTGGCAGGTAAATATGAAATGGCTGCTGCTTTAGATGCTGCTGTTACATCAGGTGCTTTTGCTGGTGCAGGTGCTTCTATTGATTATACAATTTCTCTTGATGATGGTACTTCTAAAACTATCAATATAAAGATGGTAGCAGGTGAGGCTGACGCTACTAAGTTCCAGCTTTTAGTAGATGGTGAAAAAGTTGGCGGAGAAGATACTGCTGCTAATCTTAATACAGCTACAAAAATTGGTGATATTTTAACAAAAGCATTAAATGATAGTGATTTTGGTGAGAAATTTAAAGTTACTAATGCTGCTGGTAAGTTAACTTTTGAAGCAAAAGAAAAAGGTACTGCTGCACCATCAGTAACAGGTGTTACCGCTCATGGTGTAAACAATACTGGTGCTGCTGCTGATAAAGCTGATGCAATGGGTGGTACTGGTAGTGTGAAAGCAAGTGACCAAACAACAGGTGTTTTGTTAGCTGATCTTCCTACTTTGTATACTGGAACGAATGCTAAAGATGCTACTTTTGAAATCAATGGTAAAAAATTTGTTATTGCAACAGATGCTACTGATTTAAGTGGATTAGATTCAGATGTTAATGTTATTACTGCTGCTACAAAAGCTGGTGCTACTGATGGTGCTAAAATTGCTCAGCAGATAGGTCAAGCATTAGGTATGGATGTACAATTTAGTGCTAATGCTGGCGATGATGGTGCTACTGGTGATGGTTTAATATTCAGTGCTGGTGTAGGAAAAGCTGGTAGTGGTGGATTAAGATTACAAATTGGTGAAACAGCAGACAGCTTTAACCAATTAGATGTTACTGTTGATGATTGCCATGCAGCAGCTCTTAATGTTGCTGGTTTGAATATTGATACTCCAGATGCAGCAGCAGCTTCCATGATGAAAGCAAAAGCAGCGATTGAACAAGTTTCCAAAACACGAAGCTTACTGGGTGCTACACAAAACAGATTAGACCATACATTGGCTAACTTGGAGGAAACAACAACTAACTTGACAGAAGCTGAAAGCCGTATCAGAGATACAGATATGGCAAACGAGATGATGAAATATACAAAGAACAACATTCTTATTCAGTCTTCTCAAGCTATGCTTGCACAAGCAAATCAAGTTCCTCAGGGCGTTCTTCAGTTATTACAATAAGGTTCTTACAGTTTGTTTTTTATACAAACTTTTACAAAACAAAAAAAGAGTCGGTTTTTACCGGCTCTTTTTTTTGTTAATGAAGTTTGTGGGTTTCACCCACCCCCACCAACTTTTTTAAAAAAAAGTTGGACAAAAAACTTTTAAGGAAAAACTAGCGTTTTTCCTTATCAAAGCAATCTTTTTAAGGAAATGGAGTTTTCGCTTGTTATTTACAATCCAAGTGTATCTTTCCCTGTATATTCTTTCCAAGCTCCTACAAATTCTTTCACAGCATATTCTGTATTTTTATTATAGATTAATTTTTCCATCAAGTCTGCGCTTATTGTTACAGCATCTATACCATTTATCATTAGTTCTTTTACTTGCATCATATTTTTAAAACTAGCAGCAAGCACTTTACAATTAATATGCTGTTCTTTAAATGTTTTTTGTATTTCGAGGGCTGCTTTTACCCCATCAATTTCTAAATCACAAATTCTATTGACATAAGGTGCAACATAGGCAGCCCCACAATTTGCTGCCATTAAAGCTTGTTCTACAGAATAAATGCCGGTAGCAAGGGTTTTGATACCTTCATCTTTTAACTTTTTAATTGCTTTTAAGCCGTTAGGAGAAGCAGGAATTTTTACAATAATATTTTCTCCAAAAGACATCAACTTTTTGGTTTCTGCTAAAATGCCTTCTACTTCATCTGATATAACTTGTACAAAAAGTTCTTTGTCTTTTGGTACAACTTCCACTAATTTTAAAATATCTGCTTTGTCTTTTACAAGAATGCTAGGGTTACTTGTAACACCTTTTATATTATATGCTTCTAAATATTCTGTAATTTTTTGATAATCTGCACTGTCTAAATAAAAATCCATTTTTACATTCCTCCTAATTTTATCCTGTTTTCTACTATTATCCTATCTGTAGTGAATCCATTAATCATGTCCGTTGAAATTGTTGTTACTTTTTCTTTCTCAAAAGCAACCTCTACTTTTAATTATACAATTAATAAGCCTCAATATCTATCACTTCTGGTATGTATTCCTTTTTTAATGCTTTTTTACACATATTAGAAAAGGTATCTGTATCATCACTGATATAAAAATATCTTTCTGCAACAGTTTCTCCTTGTTGCAACAATTTATGTTTTGCCAAAAATTCTTTCACCATTCTTGCTGTTGCCTTTGCAGGGTCAACTAATTTAATGTTATTGCCTACCGTTTCGCCAATACAGCGCTTTAATAAAGGATAGTGTGTGCAGCCTAATACAAGGGAATCAATTTCTTTTTCTATCAAATCTGTCAAATAATTTTTTGCTGTTAATTTTGCAACCATATTTTCTGTCCAACCTTCTTCTACAAGGGAAACAAAAAGTGGACAAGGTTTTGCATAGACTTCTATGCTACTATCTGCTTGCGCAAGGAGCGTTTCATAGGCTTTGCTTCTGATGGTACTTGTAGTACCAATAATCCCTACTTTTTTATTTTTTGTACAATGAATGGCTTCTTCCACCCCTGGAACAATCACACCAAAAATAGGGATGTCAAATGTTTGCCTTAATTCTTCTAAACTATTGGAACTAGCTGTATTACAAGCAATAATGACTGCTTTTACATTTTTTGTTAATAAAAATCTTACGATTTGTTTGGAAAATTTTGTTACTGTTTTTTTTGACTTTGTACCATAGGGCAGTCTGGCAGTATCTCCAAAATAAATGATATTTTCATTGGGTAATGTTTTCATAATTTGTTTGACCACTGTCAGACCGCCTACACCAGAATCAAATATACCAATTGGTCTTTTATCCATTCTTTTGTCCTCCGGATTTCTTTATTTGCTGAAAGCAAGTGAAATCAATTCATCAATGAGTTCTTTTTTTGACTTTCCTTCTGCTTCCCAAAGCATAGGGTACATGCTAATAGAAGTAAAACCGGGCATCGTATTTAGTTCATTAAAGATAACACAGTTTGTATTTTTTTCAATTAAAAAATCCACCCTTGCAAGACCAGAACCTTCTACTGCCTGAAATACTTTTACTGCAATTTCTCTGATTTTATTAGAAATGTCTTGTGGCAAATCTGCAGGTACAACCGTTTTAGAAGCTGCATTATTGTATTTTGCATCATAATCATAAAATTCAGAAGCAGAAAAGATTTCTCCTACACCACTGGCAATTGGATTTTCATTTCCTAAAACTGCACATTCGATTTCTCTACCATCTATAAATTCTTCTGCAATTACTTTTTTATCAAATTTTGCAGCATAATGTAATGCTTTTTCCAATTCTGCTCTATTATGTGCTTTTGAAATTCCCACAGAAGAACCTGTATTGGCTGGTTTGATAAAGCAAGGATATCCTAACTCTTTTTCAATTTGATTTAAAATAGTATCACATTGTTCTAAGTCTGTAGTGTAAAACCACAAATAATTTGCCTGTTTAATACCGGCATTTTTTGCAATCGTTTTTGTAAAAACTTTATCCATTGAAACACAAGAAGCTAATACACCATCTCCAACATAGGGAATTTGTGCAATCTCAAAAAGTCCTTGTATAGTACCATCCTCCCCATTTTTACCATGTAATACAGGGAAAATAACATCTATCGGAATTTCTTTGACTTTTCCACCAACGATTTTTAATATACTTTTTTGTGTAGCATCTGGGCTAATAATAGCGGGTGTACCAAACTTTTCCCATTCACCTGTTTTAATATGTTCTACAGGACCATCATAAATCAACCATTGTCCTTGCTTGGTGATACCAATGGGGATAATATAATATTTTTCTTCATCCATATTTGAAATAATGGTAAAAGCAGAATTTAAAGAAACTTCATGTTCTGGAGATTGTCCGCCAAATATTACAACAACTGTTTTTTTATTCATATTTTATTGTTATTGAAAACTTATAAATTTCATTTATAATGTTGCTTGTTTTACAATAACTTCTCCTTTACTATTTTTTACATATTCCATGATATGTTAACGTTGCAACTAACGTTTGTAGTATGAGAAATATTATTTTATCATCTCAATACTATATATTATATGCATAAATAAATACAATGACAATAAAAAACTAATTTTATTACCATATTTTTGTAATCAAATAAAGATAGTATAATTTTTACTATTTCAATCTATTAAAAAATCTTGAAAGTGTATTTTTTTGTTGCAGTTGCTGTTTTTTGCCTCAACGACTACCATTTTCTTACAAAAAATGGAACAAGGTAAAAATTAATATTTTTATACTTTCTTTAATTTAGGTTTATTGAAGCATTTATTTTTTTTAATCTTATATATCTCTACAATTAAAAAAATAAGAATTATTCAGTAAACCGCTTAAAAAAATTGATTTTTATTTTATTTTTTATTGCATATTGACGAAAATCTTCATTCTATGAACAAAAGATTTCTTAAAAACATTAAAATTTAATAATAAATGCATTTTATTCATACTTTGTTCATAAATTCGTTATATAATCGTAAAATAATTGATTATCATTTTTTGGAGGGAATCAACATTGAAAAAGATTTTAATGGCTGCAATGTCTAGTATATTAGCATTTTCATTTTTTTTAGCACCAATTTCAGTAGAAGCAAAAACATTACAACAATTACAAGCAGAACGTGCAGATTTAAAGAAAAAAACAGAAGAAGCGAAAAAGAATTTAGCAGAGGCAAAACAGAAAAAGCAATCTGTAGAACAAGAAGTTGCTACATTAGACCAAACATTAAATGCTGCAAATGCGCAGTTGGAAAAAGTAGAATCTGATTTAGAGGAAGTGCAAAAGCGCTTAGAAGAATCCAAACAACAACTTGCGGAAGCAACAGAAAATAAAGAAAAACAATTAACTGTCTTTGGACAGCGTGTAAAATACATACATGAAAACGGTAATACTGGTTACTTAGATGTAATATTAGAGTCAGAAGGAATTAGTGACCTTTTAATGCGTATGCAGCATGTAGAGGAAATTATGGATTATGATAACAATTTATTAACAAATTTAAAAGATACCGAAAAAGTAATTCGTGAAAAAAAGGAAGAAGTAGAACAAGAGGAAACCGAAACAGCGCAATTAGTAGAAGAACAAAAAGCAACTTTAGCAAGTCTGGAAACTTTAAAAGCAGAAAAAATAAAAACAGTACAAGCTTATGCACAAGATGAAGCAAAATATAACCAATTAGTGCAAAGCAATGAAGCAGCAAGTAAAGAAGTGGAAAAATTAATTTCAGCTGCAACTGCAAATAATGATACAGTAGTCTATACTGGCGGAAAGTTAAATTGGCCCGTTCCATCCAGAGCAGCCTCCAGTTCTAGTTTAAGTAGTGGATTTGTCAATAGAAAACGCCCTATCGGAAGTGGTTGGGAAAAACATACTGGCTATGATATTCCTGCACCTTATGGCTCTAATATTGTAGCAGCAGAAGGTGGTACAGTTATTACAGCTGGTTGGGTAAATGGTTATGGTAATACGGTTATGATAAATCATGGTGGTGGTATTGTTACCTTATATGGTCATAACTCTAGTTTAACAGTCTCCAAAGGGCAAACAGTGTCAAGAGGACAAGTGATTGCAAAATGTGGTAGCACTGGAAATTCTACAGGAAATCATTGTCATTTTGAAGTACGTGTTAATGGAAGTGCTGTCAATCCTGCCTCTTATTTAGGTGTTGCCAATATTTCCAGATAATTTCCTTTCTTGAAAGAAAGGAAGCGAAAGAACTTTAACTTAGTTTGACAGGAATAGAACAAAAATTATAGTTGAATAACAGCAGAACAGAAACAAAAAAATCTTGATACCCAAAAGTTTTTTTAAAAAACTTCAGGGTGTCAAGATTTTATTTTTTAGTCTTGGAATAATGCAGTAGAATAATATCTATCAGCAGAATCAGGAAGTAAGACCACAATGGTCTTATTTTTATTTTCTTCTTTTTTTGCTAATTCAATACCTGCATAAAGGGCTGCACCTGAAGAAATTCCAACTAAGATTCCCTCTGTTTTTGCCAATTTTTTCGCAGCTTGAAAAGCGTATTCTCCTTCCACCGGAAATACACTATCATAAATAGAAGGATTTAATACTTTAGGGATAAAACCTGCACCAATTCCCTGTATGGTATGTGCGCCTCCTTTTCCTTGGGAAAGTACTGGAGAATCTGCTGGTTCTACGGCAACAATATGAATGTCTTGCTTTTGTGCTTTCAAATATTCTCCTGTTCCGGTTAATGTACCACCTGTTCCTACTCCAGCAACAAAATAATCTATTTTTCCCTCTGTATCTTGCCAAATTTCAGGTCCTGTTGTTTTTTTGTGTATTTCTGCATTAGCGGGATTGTCAAATTGCGCTGATATAAAACTGTTTGGAATCTCTTTTGCTAGTTCTTCTGCTTTTTCAATAGCTCCTGTCATACCCTTTGCACCATCTGTCAATACCAGCTCTGCACCATATGCTTTTAAAATATTTCTTCTTTCCACACTCATAGTTTCTGGCATTGTCAATATAACACGATACCCTTTTACGACTGCAATGGAAGCTAAGCCAATCCCAGTATTACCACTGGTTGGTTCAATAATAACAGAACCTTTTTTTAATAGACCTTTTTTTTCAGCATCTTCTATCATTCCCTTTGCTGCTCTATCTTTTACGCTACCTGTTGGATTTAGATATTCTAATTTTAAAAGAAGTTTTCCTTTTAATTGTAATTGTTCTTCCAATCGAATAGGTTCTAATAATGGTGTTCTTCCAATTATTTCTAATACACTTTTATAAATTGCCATATTAATACCTTCTTTCTGTTTTATTCATATTATTTTAATATGAATTGTTTTGTAAGCATAAATCTTATTTTATGATTTGTCAATACATTTTTTATTATTTTACTATTTTTTTACACGAAATAAAAGTAAAAAGCTTAATTTTTAGTAATATATTCCGATATATCTTATAGAAGGAACTATTTATCAGAAATTACCAAAGGAAGGGGTTCAAGTTATGGATATGAACATTAGAAATGTAAATGCAAGCGTATATGCATCTTCTACTGTAATGCAGCATCAAAGCACAACTGTAAAAGAAGCAGGCAAAGAAACAACTACTACCTCAACACAAATCAAGCAAGATACTTTTGTTGCTTCTGCACAAGTAGCTTCTAAAAATGACGCTGATAAGGTAGGATATGAAAAACCTAAAAAATTATCTGCACAACAATTACAAGCAATTTCTGACCAACAGATGACTTCTTTTAAGAATATGATTCAGACAATGCTTGGAAAACAAGTAAAAACGTTGAATAAATCCTTATTTGAAGGAATTTCTATTAGTGCAGCGGATAAACAAGCTGCTATAGATGCTATCTCTCCAGGTGGCGCATGGTCTCCAGAAAATGTTGCAAATAACATTTTAAATATGGCAAAAGCACTTTCCGGCGGCGACCAATCCAAAATAGAGACTTTAAGAAATGCTGTTTTAAAAGGATTTGCTGCTGCTGAAAAAACTTGGGGTGGAAAATTACCAAGTATTACAGATGAAACCAAGGAAATTATTATGAAAGGTTTCGATGAATGGGCAAATGAAGGGAAAGAAACAGATACGGAAGACAAAAAATCAGTAGACGTAACAGCATAACAAAAAAACGAATGGCGCAATACATAAACATGTATTGCGCCGGGGCAACTGTACAGGAAAGGGAATTTCATGTACAGTCTTAGTATAATGGAAAAATATTAAAAAAATATGAGAAAATTATTAAAATTTGATTAAAAATGCAATTTTACTATTATTAAAAAAATGCACTGGATAAAATTCCAGTGCATTTTAGTCTGTCAATAAAGTCTTTTTTATGGGTTTCACCCATACCCACCAACTTTTACGTAAAAAGTTGGACAAAAAACTTTAGTGGAAAAACTAGCGTTTTTCCTTATCAAATCAATCTTTTTAGCGAAACGTTAGTTTCGCATTAAAGTTCTTTGATTCTTTCTTTCAAGAAAGAATGAGGAGTTTGAGGGCTAGCCCTCAAGGTTTTTTGACAAGCAGAAATGCATTGGATAAAATTCCAGTACATTTTAATTTAAAAAAGCCCCCTTGAGATTTCTATTTTCTTTCAAGAAAGTAGAATTATTTTTGTAATACTCTGTCTGCAATTGCTTGTCCGGTTGGTGTTGTGGCTAACCCACCTAATGCAGTTTCTTTTATTTTATATGACATTTCATGTCCAATTTCTCCCATAGCGTCAATAACATCGTCTGGAGGAATTACACTTTCAATACCAGCTAAAACCATATCTGCTGCTGCAACTGCATTTACTGCACCTACAACATTTCTTTTGACACAAGGAACCTCTACTAAACCAGCAACAGGGTCACAAGCGAGTCCCAAAAGATTTTTTAATGCAATAGCTAAGGCATCGCCTACTTGTTTTGCACCACAACCATGTAATGCTGCTAAAGCACCCGCTGTCATAGCGGAAGCAGTTCCTACTTCTGCCTGACAACCACCAGAAGCACCTGCAATAGAAGCTCTTTCTGCTACTACTTTACCAATACCAGAAGCCACATATAAAGCTTCTATAATTTGTTCTTTGCTTGCTTTTCCTTCTTTATATAATGTTACAAAAACTGCTGGCATAACGCCACAAGAACCAGCAGTAGGGGCTGCAACAATTCTTTTCATACAAGCGTTAGATTCACTCACTTGTACCGCTCTTGTCATGACTTTATTAATAAAGTCACCACAAAGAGTATTTCCCTTTTTGCCATAGTCTTCTAATTTTTGTCCATCTGTTCCTACAAGGCCACTGTTAGAGCGCAAGGTTCCATCATATTGTTCTGCAGATAAAAGCATAGCATCCCATATTTTTTCCATCTCTTTTAAAGAATCTTCTCTGGAAACTGCTCTTTCTGACATATCATCTTCTAACACAACTTCCCACAAAGGTAACTGTTTTTGCTCTGCTATAGCTATCCATTCTTTGATTGCATGATAGGACATTTTAATCAACCTCCCTATTAAAATATGTTACTTTAATAATTCCTTCTACTCTTTTCAGCCAATCTAGTCCAGATTGTGGCATTTGTTGGTCAATTTCAATTACCATACAAGCATAGCCACCACGTCTATCACGGTATAAGTGCATATTTGCAACATTAACACCTTTATGTGCCAAAAGAGAAGTCACTTCTGCTACATGTCCTGGTTGGTCTATATTATGTATAATCAATGTATTATATTCTCCACTAAAATTGACATCAATATCATCAATTTTATTTACCATAATTCTACCACCACCCAAAGAAGATGCTTGGATTTTTAAGGTACGTCCTTTTTCGCCCTCAATCTCAATTAGTGCTGTATTAGGATGTGCTTCTTTTAAATTTTTATTTTGTATCGAAAAAGCTAAATCTTCTTCTTTTGCAACTTCAAAACTATGAGGGATTCGCATATCGTCTGCTTGCATTCCTAAAATCCCAGCAATCAATGCCTTATCTGTACCATGGCCTACTCCTGTTGCAGCAAAAGAACCATGCAAATAAATATCTGCCTTAATCGGTTTTTCTGCAAGCAATTTTCTTGCAGTTAAACCAATTTTTGTTGCTCCAGCAGTATGGGAGCTGGAGGGACCAACCATAACCGGACCTAAAATATCAAATATATTCATAATATCCTCCTATCCATCTTGAGTCATGTAAAATACTATAACATTTCTTATTTTATGATAGTTGAAATTGTTTAAAATGTCAATCATTTGATTTAAAAATAGGATTTTTGTTTTATTTTATAGCGAAGATAAATAAAAAACAAAATATAAAATAAAAGTTTTTCTGTTGATTTTTGCAAAAAAATAAACTCTATTAAAAGAAAGAGTTTCAAATTTTCAATAAAAGATATTATCTAGTTTATATTTTACTTCAGTCAGTATCAAATAGAGATGTATTATCTCACTTATTTTTAATAAAAATTAGGAAAAGGAACTTTTTACAAATGAAAAAGTTCCTCCCATTTTTGCCTATATGAGTTTACTAGTATGATATAATTTGTTTATAATTATGTGGTTGTCATAATAGCATCCCAATCTGAAATACCATCAACGGTAAGCAACCAATTTAAAGCATAATGTCTTTCATAAACCACACCAAAATCCAATGCTTCTATTGTTTTATTATTCATTCGAGCGTCTACACAAGCCCAATTATAACGTAATGTTAAATCTTGCAATGCTAATATTTCCTCTTTAGAGCGCAGTTTTGCCTTTTTAGAAAGGCTATCCATATCATGATTCCAGATAATATTTCCTAATTCTACAGGCTCACAAAGTTGATTCACTTCTTTTAAATCCAATAAAGAAAGTGCCCAAAAAAAGATTGCACAACATTCATATCTCCAAGCAAAAAGATTAAATAATTTTGGTTCTTTGACAGGCGGATGGTCAATATATTCTTTTTCTTTTGTAGAAAAAGAAGTGGAAACATGATATTTTTCTTCTAAAAGTTTAAGTTGTTCTTGCATTTTTTGTTCTGGGTTTTCATATTTTCCACTCATATAAATCTCTGCTTGGATAGCAGTAGCATACACAGCAATACAACGTTGTAATATATTTTCTTTTGTTTGTAAAGTAGTTTCCGCATCAAAAACAGCAGAATGTAGTTCTTCCAAGTATGGAATTTTTTTACTCTTTAAAATAGAAATAGATGTTTCTTTTCTTGCAGTATCTGCTTCTGTTGGTTTTAATTCTTTTTCTAAAAAGTCTGATGAGGCAATCGGATGAAAAGTATCAAAAGCAGACTGCCCTTTTTCATCAATTAATAATCTTCCATCATAATGAAATACTTCCATGGTAGGTACAAGTACAAAAGCAGTCAAGGCTTTTGCTGCACTATAAATGCTTTTAATCATTTGATTGGTTCTTTTTTCATCAGAATTTAGCATAAATTGTATAGAAATAATACAATTAAATAATTTCATCTGCTGTAAAATATTTTCTTTCAAAACTTGATTTTTGACAGGAGCTTTACTAAAAAAATTTGCCATGCCATAAGCTTGCCCCATTGTTTCTTTTTTATCTGTGATAATACGGAATTTTAAAAAAGTATCATCTTTTAATGTTAAAACAAATTCTGAATCATTTACAGAATCTAATTTTTTACAATCAAATGCCTTTTCAAAAACAGAGGGAACAATCACTGTGTTTTTTCGGCAAGAATAAAGACGAATAGCTGCATTTTGTTCTAGTAACTCCTGTTTTTTTTCTTGCTTTTCTGCTTTTTCTACTGTTTCATTTTGTTGTTCTGACATTTTGACTTCTATTTCTAAAAGGTTATTTCCAACGGTAGAGGAAGATGTTTCTTCTAATGGTTGTTGTATATGGTCTTTTTTCTTTTTAAATAAATCAAAAAGTTTCATTTTTGTTTTCTCCTTCTTGATAAAAATTAATAGGAAATGTCAACCCCTTTTTTTAAAAGTAAAATTTTTAGGGCTTTTGACAAGTTGTTATTATTGTAACATGTTTTCTTTAGAATGTCTTTGTATTTTATAGATAAGTTTGAAAAAATATGGAAATTTTTTCAGTTTAAAATTTCAATTTGACACATTTTCATAGCATTTAATGCTTGTATATGACTCTCTGGTGTGACACCAGCACAACAGCTTGCATCCACAGTAATAGGTGTCTCCCAAAGAAATGATTTGATATTTAAAGCATTACTAATAACACAGATATCTGTGCAAAGCCCAATTAAGGTAATATGGGTATATTGTTTCTTTAAAAGCATTTGTGCCAATTCTGTAGAGCCAAATGTAGCCTTATCAATCACAGTGGGATTTTTATGGCTGCCTGCTTCCCAAACTTGTTTTTGAATTTCCCAGCCGAATGTATCTTTGATACAATGTACAACAGGAAGATTTTTTCCTTCTAGTGTAGTGAGATAGTCTTGTGTATGGGTGTCTCTTGTATAATATAAGTCACCAGAAAAAGCTTTGATTTTTGAAATTACATTTGATACAATTTGCTGTGCTTCTGCTGTTCCTAAACTTCCATCTATAAAATCATTTTGCATATCTATCACAACAAGTGCTTCTTTCATTTTATCGTTCCACCTCTCCTTAACAATAATCTATGTTCTTATTTTATCATTAAATGTCATTTCATACAACAAAAGAGAAAAGAAAAAATAATCTAAAAAAATATTGTATACATTTTGGAAAATACTTGACTTTTTTTTAGTTATGTTTTATAATCTATACATACAAAGGAATCAATCGAGATAAAAATGAAACAATGAAAAGGGAAAAATGTCCGGTTCTTTTGTTATAAGACGTCAATAATAAAAGAAATTCCATTTTCTAAAAATGATATTGAGATTGGTATAATTACTTTGTTGATTATAAATTTTTACAATTTATAGTTAGTTATTCTAAAAAGGAGGAGATTCCAACAAAATAATTAGTTTCGGTGTTCCTTTTGATAGCGGCGATGTAAGTTGGGTGTGTTTTTCTAAGGGAAAAACATGTAGTGTGAAAAAGGTGATACCATAGGATAAAATTGGATAAGGCACTATGAAAAATAGGCTTGAGTCCCCACGTTTCAGCACTGTAAAAGCAAAAATAAAACATTTAAAAAAAGAAATGTATTCCATGTGGAAAAGAAAAAGCAGACTACAGTTCATGAAATATACAACTGAATATAGAGATAAAAAATAAAGTGAGGAAAATAGGAATGTTAGAACCAGTTCAGTATAAAAGATGACCTTTTGTCAATCAAATGATAAAGAGGTCATCTTTTTTTGTTTTTGGTAAATTTGTAAAAAAATACAGTGGAATTTTAAAATTTCTATCGTTTTGTCACGGAAAATATCGTTTGTTTTTTTTATAATATTTTTTATTTTATTGATTTTGTTGTGTATCTTTTCAAATACTATCTTGTTTTATGATAAAACATACAAAATTTAAGGAAAGAACATATTTTTACTTGAAATTTACAAATGCATTATGGCATATTAAAATAAGTAAAAAATTGTTTCCCTAAAAGATAAGTAGCACAAGAAAATCTTTTTTATTAAAAAAAGAAACAGCTTGTTAAAAAACCTTGAGGGCTAGCCCTCAAACTCCCCAAAGAACCTCAATGTGAAACTAACATTTCGCTAAAAATATTAATTTTATAAGGAAAAACGCTAGTTTTTCCAATAAAGTTTTTTGTCCAACTTTTTTTTAAAAAAGTTGGTGGGTATGGGTGAAACCCACAAAAAAAGACTTTATTGACAGACTGAATCTTTTTTGTTAAAAAAAGAAAAACTTTGTGCTGAGGTTTTAAAAACCACAAAGAGAATAAAGGAGGAAATTATGAAAAACTTGGAGAGAATCGCATTTTCGGAAGAATTAAAAGAAATTTTAAAAGATTGTGTTAGTGTAGAAATTCCCAATACAAGAGCAGAACTTTATGATATGGTCTTTGGAAAGGAAGAGGCAAATTCTTTTGACATAACATATACCGTACATGGAAAAGAAAAAAAAGAAGCAGATGTTGTACGTTGCCGTAATGGTGCTGTTGTAAATTATACAGAAGATTATATGCGCCGTCGTGACCCAGAATGTATGGTTATTGCAGATAAAAAGCCAACAAACAAACAACAATTTAAAGAAACTTATGGTTATGATTTCTCTGGACTGAGAAAAGAAACATTATTGTGGCTAAAAGAAAGAGAATTAATTATTGTACCATTTCGTGCAGGCGGTAAAAAATATGGCTATCCAGCAATTTTGATATGTCCTAAAAATGCTGCTTTTTTTGCATATGCTCTGGCAAATTTGCAAGCATTTGTTAACATAGAGGAAGAAGTGATTCCTTTTGTACCCCGTGCCATTATTTATGTAGCACCACCTTTTCGCCATACCCATTTTGAAGGTAAACAAGTTTGTGTGCATAATCGTTTAGATAATTGTCATGAAATTTTTTCTTATAATTTGTATCCTGGACCTTCTGCAAAAAAAGGTGTTTATAGTGTTTTATTGGATATTGGAGAACAAGAGAATTGGGTAACAGCACATGCTTCTGCTGCAAGAATTATTACTCCTTATGAAAATGAAATTGTTATTATGCATGAAGGTGCGTCTGGCGGCGGAAAAAGTGAAATGCTGGAAGCAGAACATAGAGTAGAAGATGGACGTATTTTATTAGGAACGCATGTTATGACAGGCGGAAAAAATTATTTACATTTGGGGGATACTTGTGATATTGAGCCAATTTCTGATGATATGGCAATGTGCCATCCAGCAATACAGGGTCCAGATGGAAAATTAGGTATTATTGATGGAGAAAATGGCTGGTTTTTAAGAGTAGATGGTATTACAGAATATGGCAGCAGCCCAGCATATGAAAAAATAGCAATTCATCCTAAAGAACCTCTGATTTTTTTCAATTTACAAGGTGTTGCGGGCGCTACTTGTCTTCCTTGGGAGCATACATTAGATTCTGATGGAAAACCTTGTCCAAATCCTCGTGTTGTCATTCCTAGATATATGGTAGATAAAATTGTACAGGAACCAGTAGGAGTGGATATTCGTAGTTTTGGTGTACGTATGCCACCTGCAACTGCAGAACATCCAAGCTATGGTATTATGGGATTGATGCAAATTATTCCACCTGCTTTAGCTTGGCTATGGCGATTGGTAGCACCAAGGGGACATAACAATCCAAGTATTATTGCGTCAAAGGGAATGCAAAGTGAAGGTGTTGGGTCTTACTGGCCTTTTGCAACAGGCTTAAGAGTGAGACAAGCAAATTTATTGTTGCAACAAATTATTTCTTGTCCAAACACAAAATATATTCTGATACCAAATCAACATATTGGAGTATATAAAGTTGGTTTTGCAGCAGAATGGTTAGCAAGGGAATATTTAGCAAGACGTGGTGGCGTAAATGTTATGAAACGTCAAAATTTAGAACCAGCAAGATGCCCTCTTTTGGGCTATTCTTTGAGAGAAATGAAAATAGACAGACAAAATATTAGAAGTGTCTTTTTAAAATGCGAATTACAGGAAATGCTTGGAATAGAAGGCTATGACAAAGGCGCAAAAATATTAACAGATTTTTTTGCAAAAGAACTCAAAAAATTTGATGTACCAGAGTTGGACCCACTTGGCAAAGAAATCATTGCTTGCTTTAAAAGAGGTGGTACAATAGAGGACTATTGTAACTTAACCCCTATGTAAGTTTTCTTTCTTGTTAAAGAAAGAAAAAATATATTTATATAAAAACTTGTCATACAACAACAAAAACGTAAATAAAATTTTTTCTTGACTTTTTTGGAAAAAAGATTATAATTTTGTTCATATCAAAAAATGCAGTGACTGAGGGTAAGTAACTTTGATATCTGTTTTCAGAAAGTTATCGGTGGATGGAAGATAATACCAGAGCAAAGCAAAAATCTCCTCAAGAGCAGTTGAATCAAAGAATTTAGAGACAATTTGTGTAGATTCAAACGGATTGATTCTGCGTTAAAAGAATCAGCATTAACACCTTTTGGTGAGATGTTTTGAGGTGGCTGTTTTTTAAAACAGCAATAAGAGTGGTACCGCAGAGGATAAGACTTTGTCTCTTGAATAAGAGATAAAGTCTTTTTTAATCGTCAAAACTGTAAAACAAATGAAAAATATTGAATGAATGGGGAAATGAATATGATAAAAACAGGTGCAGAAATGATTGTGGAGGTATTAGTAGAAGAAGGAGTTGACGTTGTTTTTGGTTATCCGGGAGGAACAGTGATCAATATTTATGACGCTTTGTTGCAAAACAAAGATAGAATCCGTCATATTTTAACAGCCCATGAACAGGGTGCTTCCCATGCTGCTGATGGATATGCCAGAGCAACTGGAAAAACAGGGGTTGTGATTGCAACAAGCGGTCCTGGTGCAACCAATATTGTAACAGGTATTGCAACCGCATATATGGATTCTATTCCAATGGTTGCCATTACGGGAAATGTTACAACAGACGCAATGGGTCGTGATAGTTTTCAAGAAGTTTATATTGCAGGGGTAACACTTCCAATTACAAAACACAACTTTTTGGTAAAACATATTGAAGATTTAGCGGATACTTTAAGAGATGCTTTCCGTATTGCACAAAGTGGTCGTCCGGGACCAGTTTTAGTGGATATTCCGAAGGATTTAACGATTGCAAGTTATGAATTTGAAAATAAAAAAGTAGTAAGACCAGAACATCATGTTCCAGTAAAAGAAGAGGATATCAAACATTTAGCCGAATTAATTAATAAAAGTGTAAAACCAGTCATTTATTTTGGTGGTGGTGTCATTTCTTCCAAAGCTTCTCAAGAATTGCGGGAATTGATAAATACTTGTTCCATTCCTGCTTGCCATACATTGATGGCAACCGGTGTATTAAGTTATGGTGACAGATTAAATTTAGGTATGGTTGGAATGCATGGTCATGTTTCTAGTTCTAAAGCTATCAATGAAGCAGATTTATTAATTGCAATTGGTACAAGATTTTCAGATAGAGTTGCAACAAATAAAGAAAAATTTGCACCAAATGCGATTAAAGTACAAATTGATATTGATAATACAGAAATTGATAAAAATGTTAGAACAAACTTCAGTATTTTAGGAGATGTCAAAGATGTTGTAGTAGGGCTGATGAAATATGTACAGCCTTCTGAAAGAAAAAAATGGGTGGAAACTATTGACAAATGGAGAGAAGAAATTGACTATCACCCAGTGGATGATGAAAATAGTATTAAACCATTCCGTTTAGTGGAAGCTATTTCTGAATTAAGTGGAGAGGACGCCATTATTGTAACAGATGTTGGACAGCATCAAATGTGGACAGCACAATATTGCAAAAGAACAAAACCACGTTCTTTTTTAACTTCAGGTGGTTTAGGTACAATGGGCTTTAGTTATGGTGCTTCCATTGGTGCAAAAGTTGCTTTTCCAGATAGACGTGTAATTCATATTACAGGAGATGGTAGTTTTCATATGAACATGAATGAACTTTGCACAAGTGTAAGCTATGAACTGCCAATTATTACAGTAATTATGAATAATCAGGTATTGGGTATGGTAAGACAATGGCAAGAATTATTTTTTGACAAAAGATATGCCTATACAACTTTAGACAGAAAAACAGACTATGTAAAGTTAGCGGAAGCATTTGGCGGAAAAGGCTATTGTGCGACTACGATAACAGAGTTTAAAAAAGCATTTGAAGAAGCACTAAAAAATAAAAACTGTCCTAGTGTCATTGAATGTATTATTGACAGAGATGAAAAAGTATTACCAATGATACCACCAGGAGGCAGTTTCGATGATATTATTGTAGATTAATAGAAAAGGAAGGATAATATGAAAAAATATATTTTATCTCTTGTGGTGCAGAATAACTTCGGTGTTTTGGCAAGAATTTCAAGTTTATTTGCACGCAGAGGGTACAACATAGATTCTATTTCTGCATCTCCTACTAATAACCCTAAAATTACAAAAATAACAGTTGTGGTAGAAGCTGATGATGAGATTATAGAAAAAGTATTTAAACAGGTTTCTAAATTAGAAGAAGTAGAAAAAGTAACACAAATTAATGAAAAAGAAGCAATTTGTAAAGAACTAGCATTATTAAAAATTCATACTGAAGATACTACTACGAGTGCAAAAATCAGTAATACAATATCCGAATTTCAAGGAAAAATATTAGAAATTCAGCCAAATTCTGTAACAGTAGAATTAGCAGATATTCCAAGTAATGTGGACAATTTTGTGGAAGCACTTTCTCAATTTGAAATTGAAGAAATGTGTCGCACAGGTGTTACAGCTTTATAATCTTCCTTTCTTGAAAGAAAGGAAGCAAAGAACTTTTGTGCGAAACTAACGTTTCGCTGGTGCACAATAAAGTTGAATGGTTGTTGTAGGTGAACGACAACAAAACAACAGTGGAAAAAATTTTAAATTTTGTTTTATATACAAAAGAAAAAGTTTTTCCGAGAATGTTTTTTCTTGAAAGAAAGCAAAGAACTTTTGTACGAAACTAACATTTCGCTGGTGCACAATAAAGTTGAATGGCTGTTGCAGGTGAACAGTAGTAAAATACCATTAAAAAAATTTAGAATCTGTTTTGTTTGCAAAAAGAAAGTATATAATTAGTTTTTAAAACTGATTGATATAAAATACAAATGATTTATGGATATGGAGGAGAAACGTATGGTACAAATGTATTATGACCAAGATTGTGATTTGAATTTATTAAAAGGAAAAAAACTTGCAGTAATTGGATATGGTAGTCAAGGACATGCACATGCTTTAAACTTAAAAGAAAGTGGCTGTGATGTTGTCATTGGGTTAAGAAGTACATCTGCAAGTTGTGCTAAAGCAAAAGAAGCAGGTCTTGAAGTAATGGAAACGGCAGAAGCTGCAAAAGTTGCAGATGTAATTATGATGCTTGTTCCAGATGAAGCAGCACCTGATATTTATAACGAATCCATTGCACCAAATTTAAAAGAAGGCAATATTTTGATGTTTGCACATGGTTTTAATATTCATTTTAACCAGATTAAAGCACCTAAAAATGTGGATGTTATTATGGTTGCTCCAAAAGGTCCCGGACATATTGTTAGAAAACTTTATACAGAAGGACAAGGCGTACCTTCTTTAATTGCAGTATATCAAGACTTTTCTGGAAAAGCAAAAGAATATGCGTTAGCTTGGGCTTGCGGTATTGGTGCTGGTAGAGCAGGTATTATTCAAACAACCTTTAAAGAAGAAACAGAAACAGACCTTTTTGGTGAGCAAGCTGTTCTTTGTGGTGGTGTAACAGAATTGATGAAAGCTGGTTTTGATACTTTGGTAGAAGCAGGCTATGAACCAGAAATGGCTTATTTTGAATGTATCCATGAAATGAAATTGATTGTAGACTTAATCAATAGGGGTGGCTTTGCTGAAATGAGATATTCCATCTCTAACACAGCGGAATATGGAGACTATCGTACAGGAAAACGTTTGGTTACAGAAGAAACAAGAAAAGAAATGAAAAAAGTTCTTTCTGAAATCCAAGATGGTACCTTTGCAAGCGAATGGATTCAAGAAAATAAAGCAGGTGGTTGTGCAAAATTCCTTGCAACACGTGCAAAAGAAGCAACACATCCATTGGAAGCTGTAGGCGCAAGATTGCGTAAAATGATGAGCTGGTTAAAAAATAAATAATAACGTTATCTTGCTAAAGACCCCTTTTTTCAATCTTGAAAAGAGGGGTCTTTACTTTATTTAAAAAAGTAACAATATTATTTATAGTTTAGTTCGGGTAAAAACATAGACAGGCTATATTTCCTTATAAGACATTTATTCAAATTTTTTCAAATAAAGTAGACAAAGCTTAAGGTAGAATCTCAAGAATTTGATTGTCTTAAGAATTTAGGTGAAAGTTTTTTTTTATTTCTTCTTGATTAATGTGATTATGTATGGCACAAGTACCAGCCTCTTGAGCAGTTTCATAATACCAACATTTATAATCTAACATATGGAGTGTTTCTTGCATTTGTTCCATTTGTGCTAATACTGCTTGTCTGCGCTGTTGCATAAAAAATAAGCGTTGACCGATAGTAGAATCACCTGCTATGCATAAATCAATAAAAGATTTAATATTTTTAATAGACATTCCTGTTTTTTTTAGACATTCAATCATGGTTAGTAATTCAAAATCTTTTTCTTTAAAGATTCTGATTCCTTTGTTATTTCGTTCTATAAAAGGAAGTAAGCCTTCTTTATCATAATAGCGTAAGGTATGAGCAGAAATATTTAATTTTTTTGCAACTGCACTAATGGTATAAAACATAGTATCACTCTTTCCTATTTTGTTTTATCATAAAATAATTATAGCAATAAATCATAAGTTGGTCAATAAAGTCTGCTTGTTTGGTTTTATTATGAATAAAAAAAGATTTTATTGTGAATAGAGTCGTTTAGAGATGGAAGGAATCCACTTTGTTCTCTTGCATATCATAATTGAATATGATATGATATGCTCAACATAAACTGATAAAATGGAAGGAATAGTTATAAAATTAGACATTCATAATCATTCATTTATTATGTATTTTATAACAATAAAATATTGTAGTTATGTAATTAAAGTAATAGGAGGGGGAAGTATATTCAATGTTTAAAATGACAAAACGTTTTTTTTTAATAAGTGGTATCTGTCTTATTTTACTTTGCACTGTTGTTTTTATGTGGATAGGAACCTTTATGAGTCAAAAAAGTGAAAAGGCAATTACAGAAATTGGTACAATCTATATGTCAGAAATGAGCAAGCAAATTCATCAAAAATTTGATGCTATTATTGATTTAAAGCTATCACAGGCACAAGGCATTGTAAAACGTACACCACAAACAGATGCAAAATATACAGAAGAACTAGCACAGGAATTAGCTTTAAGTGCCGAAATCCGAGAATTTACATATTTAGGACTTTATACAGAAGATGGAAGGGAGCAAGTAATTTATGGAGAACATGTTGACAGCATAAATGAAGAAGAATTTAAGGAAGTACTGCGCGATAAAAATAAAAGAGTGACTACTGGTCTTACTACAAATGGACAAAAGCTTTTGCTATTGGCGATTGATGCAAATTATCCAATGAAAAACGGGGAGCAGAGCTCTTCTTTAGTAGTTGCTTTACCCATGAGCTATTTAGAAGAAACACTTCTTTTAGATGAAAAAAATTCTATGATGTATTTTCATATTATTCGTAGAGATGGTGGCTTTGTCATTCGAAGTGGAAAAGGATTTCAAGAAGACTATTATACTCGCATTCGAGAAATTTTTTCAGACTTAAATGGAAAGACAAAAGAAGATTATGTGGAAGAACTAAGAAATGCAATGAATGAAAATAAAAATTATGGAACATTGATTATGGTAAATGGAGTATATCAACAATTATATTGTTCTTCTTTGCCAAACTCAGAATGGTATTTAGTAGCAGTCATGCCATATGGTGTTTTAAATGATAGTATTAGTGAGTTAAGTGATATTAGGCAATATACCATATTAGAAGCTTGTGGTTTTATTTTAGCAGGAATCCTTGTTATTTTTATTCTATATTTTAGAATGTCACAACAACAGTTAAAGGAATTAGATAAAGCAAAAAAAGAAGCCATTCAAGCGAATCGAGCAAAAAGTGAATTTCTTTCTAATATGAGTCATGATATTCGTACACCAATGAACGGAATTGTTGGTATGACAGCGATTGCAATTGCAAATATTAATGATACGATTAGAGTAAGAGACTGTTTAGGAAAAATTTCATTATCTAGTAAGCATTTGTTAGGTTTAATCAATGATGTATTGGATATGTCTAAAATTGAAAGTGGAAAATTAACCTTAAATGTACATCAACTTTCTTTATGTGAAACAATGGAAAGTATTGTAAATATTGTGCAGCCGCAGATTAAAGCGAAGAAACAGCATTTTGATATTTTTATCAATAGAATTCAAACAGAAGATGTTTATTGTGATGGTGTACGTTTAAATCAAGTGTTAATTAACTTGTTATCAAATGCGATTAAATTCACACCAGAAAATGGGTCTATTAGGGTTTATTTAGAACAAGAATCTTCTCCTTTAGGAGAACATTATATTAGATGTCATTTTAGGGTAAAAGATGATGGAATTGGAATGACAAAAGAATTTCAGGAACAGATTTTTGAAAAATTTGCAAGAGAACAAAAAGAACAGGTACATAAAACAGAAGGTACTGGGTTAGGTATGGCAATCACAAAATATATTGTTGATACAATGGGGGGCAATATTCAAGTAAACAGCAAACCGGGAGAAGGAACAGAATTTCATATTATTTTAGATTTAGAAAAAGCATTTACCAAAGAAGAAGATATGATTCTTCCATCTTGGAATATATTAGTGGTTGATAATAACGAAGACCTTTGTCAAAGTGCTGTTCTTTCCTTAAAAGAAATTGGTATTCATGCAGAATGGGCTTTGGATGGGAAATCAGCAGTAGAAAAAGTGAAAAAACGTCATGAAGAACATAACAATTATCATATTGTACTTTTAGATTGGAAAATGCCGGATATGGACGGCTTACAAACAATGAAAGAGATTAGAAAACAAGTAGGAGATCAAATCCCTATTTTAATTATCTCTGCTTATGATTGGAGCGACATAGAAGATGAAGCACTGGCAGCAGGAGCAAGTGGGTTTATTTCAAAACCATTGTTTAAATCTAATTTGTTTTTAGGTTTAAGCCGTTTTATGTTGGACGAAACAGAGGAAAATGTACAAAAGGAACAAAAACAAAAAAGTTTTATAGGAAAACGTATTTTGTTAGCAGAGGATAATGACTTGAACTGGGAAATTGCAGAAGATATTCTTTCAGAAGCAGGCTTTGAACTGGAAAGGGCAGAAAATGGTCAAATTTGTGTGGATATGTTTCAAAAGTCTGAACTTGGCTATTATGATATTATATTAATGGATATTCGTATGCCAGTTATGAATGGATATGATGCTGCAAAAACAATTCGCGCTTTACAACGTAAAGATATTAACTTACCTATTATTGCTATGACAGCAGATGCATTTTCAGATGACATTCAGCGTGCTTTGGAAAGTGGCATGAATGAACATGTATCAAAACCAATTGATGTGGATAGATTGATACAGATACTTGCAAAATATTTAAAAAAATAGGAAAGGAATGGTAAGAAGTGATAAAAAGAAAAATTTTAATTGTGGATGATTCAGAAATTAATCGTTCGTTATTATCAGATATGTTATCTAGTGAATTTGATATATTGGAAGCAGAAAATGGAATGGAAGCTTCTGCTATTTTACATAATCAAGAGCATGAAATTTCTTTGATGCTTCTAGATATTGTGATGCCTGTGATGGACGGGTTTGAAATGTTAGCTGTTATGAATAAGAATGGTTGGATTAAAAGTGTCCCTGTTATTATGATTTCAGCAGAAACCGTACCTTCTTATATGGATAAGGCATATGACTTAGGCGTATTGGATTATATCAGCAGACCTTTTGATGAAAGAGTAGTACAACGTCGTGTAACCAGTACAATTATGCTTGCTGCAAAACAAAAAGAATTGGCGCATATGGTTACAGAACAGCTTTATGAAAAAGAAAAAGACAATCGTTTGATGATTGAAATTTTATCCAATATTGTTGAGTTTCGTAATGGAGAGAGTGGCTTACATGTTTTGCATGTTCACACCTTAACAGAATTGTTGTTAAAAAAACTGATAGAAAAAACAGACAAATATCATATTTCTAAAACAGATATTTCTTTAATTTGTACTGCTTCTGCACTACATGATATTGGAAAAATAGCTATACCGAGTGAGGTGTTAAATAAACCGGGAAGATTAACTAAAGAAGAATTTGAAATTATGAAAACACATTCTGCAGCAGGTGCAGAGATGTTAAGCCGTATTCCATTAAGAGAAAATGACCCTTTAATACAAGTGGGGTTTCAAATTTGTAGATGGCATCATGAACGATATGATGGCAGAGGCTATCCGGATGGCTTAGAAGGGGAACAAATTCCCATTGCAGCACAAGTAGTAGCATTAGCAGATGTTTATGATGCTTTGACAAGTGAAAGAGTTTACAAAGCTGCTTTTTCTCATGAAAAGGCGGTGGATATGATATTAAATGGAGAGTGTGGTGTTTTTAATCCTATTTTGATGGAATGTTTAACAGAAATTGCAGAAGTGTTGAAAAAAGAACTTGGAGAAACTTCTGTAGGAGGACATTTTGAAAGAGATTTGCGTGAAACTGTAGAGCAGCAAATTATGGATATTGGGGAACTTAACATGTCAGAAAGAACATTTCGTCTGTTAGAACATGAAAGAATGAAATATGAGTTTTTTGCAAATATGTCAAAAGAAATACAGTTTGAGTATACTGCTACACCAGAAATGCTTGTACTTTCCAAATGGGGAGCTGATTACTTAAGTTTTCCAGAAATGATATTAGACCCCAAAACAAGTGCTTTTGGTACAGAGATATTCTTAAAAGATGATTTTGAAAAATTTTTAGAAAAATTAAAAAACACAACACCAGAAAACTCTATTATCAAAGAAACATATCTTTTAAATATTAATGGAAGTCAAAGATGGAGTGAAGTGGTTGCGAAATCTATGTGGAGCAATGAAGATAAACCACAATATGAAGGTGCGATTGGTAAAATTGTAGATATTCATGAATATTTGGAAAAAATGAATCGTCTGGAAATTGCTATGTCACAAGATTCTTTGACAGGATTATTAAACCATACAGTGGCACAAAGCAGAATTTCTTCTTATTTATCTATAAAAGATGAAAAAAAATATATTTTGCTTTTAATTGATATTGATAATTTTAGAGAAGCTAATGATAAATATGGACATCAGTCTGGAGACGAAATTTTAAAATATATTGGAGATACCATTAAAAATAGTATTCGTAGTGCAGATATTGCGGCGCGTCTGGGTGGAGATGAGTTTTTAATTTTTATGGAATATAAGGATACCACTAAGCCACAAGTGGAAAGAGTATTTCAAAAATTACATGGAGAATATGAAGGATTTCAAATTAATATCAGTATGGGAATTGCATCTTCAGAGGAATGTAATATAAAAGATTATGATTCTTTGTTTAAAATGGCAGATAAGGCATTATATGCCGCAAAACATAAAGGAGGACATGTATATCAATTTTATGACAGAACAGTAGAAAATGTTTGGTCTGCAAGATTGTCAGAACAGTTATGAAGTGGAGAGGAGAAAATATAAAATGACAATACAAGAATGTTATAAAGCAATGGGAGCAGATTATGAGGAAGTACAAAGCCGCTTAAGAACAGAAGAAAGAATCAAAAAATTTGTTCTAAAAGTATTAAATGATAAAAGTTATGATTTGTTATGTACTTCTATAGAACAACAAAACATGGAAGAGGCCTTTCGGGCGGCACATACTTTAAAAGGAATTAGTCAAAATTTAGCATTGACAGCATTGTATCATTCTTCTAATGCTCTATCCGAAAAATTAAAAATACAAGAATATGATAAAGAAGCAGAAGAAATGTTTGAGCAGTTAAAAAAAGATTATACTAAAACAGTAGAAGCAATTCAAAGCTTATCATAAAGCATAAAGACTTTAAAAATTCTATTTTTATTTCTTTTTGATTGGGACAAAGTATTTATAAATACTTTGTCCTCAATCTGCCAATAAAGTCCTTTTTATGGATGCTATCCGCATTTACCAACTTTTTTGAAAAAAGTAGGAATTTGAGGGTGGTACTCTGAAGATTTTAGGAAAGGGGGATTCACTATGTATCGAAAAATAAAGTGTAATAATAAAGAGGATTATTTTAAACCCCTTTCTCAAAGAAATGGTGTTTATTTTTGTTGTTTTATTGGTTTTGATGAGGAATTGCTTTTATGGGAAAGAAAATTACAAATAGATTGTCAAAAAAATGGAACATATATTTACAAAAGATTATCCCAGCCAGATGGAGCAACTGTGACTGCTTTTTTTGATAAAATAGGAACCTTTACTTTTGAAATGAAGCAAGAACTGTTTTATCAACTTGTTACCAGATGGCTGGATTTTATTTCACAAACAACACAAAAAAATATTGCAGAGGCAATGTTTACCGTTTTGTCAGAACTAAAAGAAAGTAATATCAATATCTTAAAAAATATTTTTGTAAAACTAATGTGTTGGCTAAAAACAGAATTTAAAAATGTGTTATTTCATCTTGGAGAACAAGCAAAGATATTGTATGAGGGTGAGGTTTCAAAACATGAAATTTTTATGCTAAAAGTGCTTTGTTTCAGTGGTTGTGATATTGCTTATGTTAATTTTGAAAAGGAAACAGATTTTTTCAAAGGATATGACAGAATATATGGAAAAAGAAGAGGTCAACCACCAAAACATTTTAAGGAAATAGATTTAAAAGCTTTACAAAAGCAACAGGAAATGAAAGAAAAAATAGCCTCCGTTTCTACGATTATTCAAACAAATGATTGGCTACAAGGGAATTTTTGGAAAGCAATGTTTCAAACCAATAGCCAAAGAATGGACAGAAATCATTATTATAATTTTTTTATACAATATATTGGCATTGATGAAAAAGAAGCATACCAAAATCGGTTATATGAATTGCATGAGGATTGCAAACAAAAGGGAAAGCCGTTTGTTATAGAAGAAGAAATCAAAAATCCTTCTATTGAAGAAAGTAATCGTTTGCGATTGCAACGATATGAAACAAAAAAGGATATTTTACAACAACTATCAGAAAAAATTGTCTTGTTAGGAAATGATATGCTGCAAAATCTTCTTCAAAGAGCGTTTTTTATTGCAATGGAAGAATATCAAAATACACTTCCTAAAATTTATAATACCGCATTGAAGTTAGTTTGTTGGTTAAATCGTTATAGTAATAGATTATTGGAACATTTTGACTATGAAACCTTACCTTTATTTTTATATTATGGAGAAATCAATGAAAGCCAGATATTATTTTTAAACTTACTTTCTTATTTACCAGTAGATGTTTTATATGTTTCTCCTGTCAAAATTCCTTTTGAAAGTAAAAATAGCAGACTTGTAGAGTTGCCTCAAAATAGCACATGCTTTCCTTTTCCAAAAAAAGCAATCAAAATTAAGCAAGCAACAACTGCTTACCAAGCTGAAAAAGAGCTAGATACGTTACTTTATACAGATACAGGATTGTATCGGCAAAGACAATTTACACGTTCTTGTGCTGTTACTTTAAAAACAATTTATGATGAAATTTTTATTCTTTGGAAGGAAGAAGCAAAATATCGTCCGGGATTTGAAATTAAAAACAATGTGGTAACCATACCAAATATTTTTGCAAAAATTAATGGTGTAAAAAATGAGAAGGATTATGTTAAAAATATTGCAGAATTATTGACAGAAGATACAATATTTATCAAAAATTTTCCGTATATAGCAAAGATAGAACATAATCCTTCTGTTTCAAAACTAATAAAAAATGGTAAAATATTAATGGAAGATGTAAAAAAACAAAAAGAGTATCCTTATGATTTTTTAAACTTAGAAACGCAAGATTATTTGCTGGAAAAAGCACAGGAAATGATAGACCTTCATTGGATTGCAGTGGAAGGAATTGAATCAATCCTTCTTTCTCTTGTCTTACGTTTGGACAAGATTACTTTACAAATGATACAACAGTTTGATTTTACAAAAGAAATTCCGAAAGTAATTGTCATTTCTGTGAATGAAACAATGGCAACTTTGGAAGATGCAGTTTATTTGCTTTTTCTCAATTTAGTAGGATTTGATATTGTAGTTTTTACACCAACAGGCTACCGCAATATTGAAAAATATATTCCGCAAAATGCATTTGAGCCATATGAAGCGGGAGAATACCTATTTCATATGGAAATACCAGAAAGGGCAAAATTAGAAAGAATGGCAAAAAGTATGGAAAATAGTTTACTTTCCCGATTATTTGGAAGGAGAAAATAAGTATGGCATTGAATTTAAAACCGATTAATCAACAGACAGAGATAGAAGAAGTCAAGGAATATAATATTGTAGAACAAAGGAAACAAATGACAGAACAACTTGTAAATTCTCAAGAGATTGATGATATTGTCAGTACCATTGATGTTTACCAACCACAACAGTTAGTATCCTTTGGTGCAGAAGCAGCAGAAGGAATTTCAAAATGTTCTGACCAAATATTAAATAGTATTAATATGAATCAAATTAATGATTCTGGAGAACTGCTAAAAACATTAGGCAAAATTATGGACAAGTTTGATATAGAAGAAATTGCAGAAGAAGAAAAAAAGGGGCTTTTTGGTAAATTATTTGGAGGTGCCAAAAAACAGCTTGACCAAGTGCTTTCAAAGTATCATACAATGGGCGATGAAGTGGACAAAATTTACATTAAATTAAAAGAATATGAAAATGAAATCAAAAATTCTAATCAAAAATTAGAAGCTATGTTTCAAACAAATGTAGAATATTATCAAAGTTTAGTTAAATATATTTTAGCAGGAGAGCAAGGCTTAAAAGAGATTGACCAATATTTAGAACAAATGCGTGGAGAATATGAAAAAACACAAGATTCTGTAGTACAAATGGATATCATAGGATTAGAACAAGCAAGGGCTGTGTTAGACCAGAGAATTATGGATTTGCGTATAGCAGAAAATGTAGCAATGCAATCTGTACCTATGATGAAAACTATGCAGTTTAGCAATTTGAATCTAATTAGAAAAATCAATTCTGCTTTTATTATTACGTTGCCAGTGTTTAAACAAGCATTGACACAAGCAATCTTATTAAAAAGACAAAAAATACAAGCAGAAGCAATGGCAGCTTTGGACGAAAGAACCAATGAAATGTTATTGAAAAATGCACAAAACACTGTAAACCAGTCAAAGCTAACAACACAACTGGCATCAGGTAGTTCTGTAAAAATAGAAACATTAGAAAAAACTTGGCAGACGATTGTTAGCGGAATTGAAGAAACACAAAAAATACAGCAAGAGGCACAACAAAAAAGACAGCAAGATATCGAAAGATTGAATCAGCTAAAAATGAATTTTAATGAAAAAATGCATACAAATTTATAATGCTATACTTCTGTTTGCAATAGAGAAAATACAAAAGCTGAAGAATATAGAACAAAATTAATAGGAGGGCAAACAATGAATAAATTAGGATTAACAGAGCAAGAAGTCCTAAAAAGCAGGCAAGAACATGGTGATAATCGATTAAGTGAAGTAAAATCAGAAGGGTTTTGGGAAAAACTAAAAGGTAATTTTGGTGACCCCATGATTAAAATACTTTGTGTAGCATTGATTATCAATGTAGTATTTGCTTTTTTAGGACAAACAGAATGGTACGAATCGGTAGGAATTGCTTTAGCGGTAATTCTTGCAACTTTTGTATCTACCTTTTCAGAGTACCGAAATGAAAATGCTTTTCAGAAATTGCAGGATGAAGCATCAAAAATTAAATGTAAGGTCTACCGAAATGGAGAAGTTGCAGAAGTTTCCATTGATGATGTTGTTGTAGGAGATTGTATTATTTTGCAATCTGGTGACAAAATCCCTGCGGATGGAAATTTAATTGATGGTAATATCAATGTAGACCAGTCTGTATTAAATGGAGAAAGCAAAGAAGCAAAAAAGAAGGCAATTCCAGAAGAATATCAAGAAGATGAAACCAAAGCAATGGATTTTTTAAATCCTTATAAAGTTTTTAGAGGTACCATTGTTTGCTCTGGCAATGGTGTTATGGAAGTTACAACAGTAGGAGATAAGTCTGTTTATGGTAAAATTGCAAGTGAATTGCAAATGGATGATGACAGAGAATCTCCATTAAAAGTAAAGTTGACAAACCTTGCTAATGGGATTAGTAAATTTGGTTATATTGGTGGTATCTTAATTGCAGTTGCACTATTGTTCCAGAGAATTTTTGTACACAATGGTTTTGATATGGCATTAATTTCGGCTTATTGTTCAAACTGGATGACAGTAGTCAATGACATTGTAGAAGCAGTTATGTTAGCTGTTATTATTATTGTTATGGCAGTACCAGAAGGTTTACCACTTATGATTGCCATTGTTTCTGCACAAAATATGGGTAAGATGTTAAAAGATAATGTATTAGTCAGAAAAATAAGTGGTATTGAAACAGCAGGCAGTTTAAATATTCTTTTTAGTGATAAAACAGGAACCATAACAAAAGGAATTTTGGAAGTTGTTACCTTTATGAATGGAAAAGGATTGGAATGGAATCAATTAGAAAGAGTAACACCCAAATTAAAAGATATCCTTACAGTTAGTATTTTAGAAAATACGACTGCCGTAATTTCACAAGAAGATGGTAAAAGAAAAATTATAGGCGGAAATGGAACAGATAGGGCAGTATTAGGCTTTTTACCAGAAAATATCCCTTCTTATCATGTCCAAAAAGTGGCATCTGTACCATTTAACAGTGACAATAAATATTCTGCTGCACAAATAACAGGAGACTTTAATTATACATTATTAAAAGGTGCACCAGAAAAAATTATTTCAAAATGCAACTGGTATTTTGATGAAAATGGCGAAAAACAAAAACTAAATCCAGAAATTGTTAATACAAAAATCAATGAATTGGCAATGCGTGCTATTCGTGTTCTGGGTCTAGCTGTTTCAGAAAAAGGGATTGAAAATGATGTATTACCAGAAGATGACTATATTTTAGTAGGTATTTTGGGAATCCGCGATGATGTCCGCCCAGAGTCTATTGAAGCAATACAAGAAGTGCATAATGCGGGTGTACAAGTTGTTATGATTACTGGTGACAGAAAAGATACAGCGGTTGCAATCGCCAAAGAAGCAGGACTTTTAACTTCTGATAAGGAAGTTGTTTTAACAAGTGATGAATTGTTTGCGCTTTCTGATGATGAGGTAAAAGGAAAGTTAAAAGACTTAAGAGTAGTTGCAAGAGCCTTGCCAAGTGATAAAAGTAGACTAGTTCGCTTGGCACAGGAGTTAAACCTTGTTGTTGGTATGACAGGTGATGGTGTTAATGACTCTCCAGCGCTCAAAAAGGCAGATGTTGGTTTTGCAATGGGCGGTGGTACAGAAGTTGCAAAAGAAGCAAGTGATATTGTTATTTTAGATGACAATTTTACTTCTATTGATAAAGCCATTCTCTATGGTAGAACTATATTCAATAGTATTAGAAAATTTATTATTTTCCAGTTGACAATTAATGTGGCAGCAGTATTAGTATCTTTTATGTCACCATTATTAGGAATGGAAAATCCACTTTCTATTACCCAAATATTGTGGGTAAACTTGGTTATGGATACTTTAGCAGCACTTGCTTTTGGTGGAGAACCAGCTTTAAAACGGTATATGAAAGAACAGCCAAAACGTAGAGATGAAGCGATTGTTAGTAAATATATGTGGTCTCAAATTATTGTAGGTAGTTTGTGGATATTTTTATTAAGTATGGGAATGTTGGTATTACATGAAGCAGATGCCTTTTTTAGAGATGACCCTGCAAATAAATATATGCTAACAGGATATTTTGCTTTCTTTATTTTTGCTTCTGTATTTAATGCTTTTAATGCTAGAACAGAACAGCTAAACCTTTTTGATAATATCAATGGAAATAGTGGATTTTTGAAAATCCTGCTTTTGATTGTAGTAGTACAAATCAGTATGACTTATTTTGGTGGAAATATTCTTCGTTGCTATGGTTTGAATGCAACAGAATGGCTATTTGTGATTATCTTAGCTTTCACGATTATACCAGTGGATTTCATAAGAAAGCTATTGTATAAAGGAAAAAAATAAAAAGGAGAGATGATTTATGCCAATTAGTTTAAAGAAAGGACAAAGAGTAGATTTAACAAAAACAAATCCAGGTTTAAAAGAAATATGTGTTGGTTTGGGCTGGGATGTTAACAAATATGATGGTGGTAGTTCTTTTGATTTAGATACAGCAGCATTTTTGTTAAGTGAAAATGACAAAGTAAGACAGCAAGGCGATTTTGTATTTTATGGAAATTTAAGCCATGAAAGTGGTGCTGTTGTACATCAAGGTGACAACTTGACAGGAGAAGGGGATGGAGATGATGAACAAATTATGATTGACCTTTCCAAAGTGCCTACAGATATACAAAAAATTGCATTCACTGCAACGATTTATGAAGCAGAAGAAAGAAAACAAAACTTTGGACAAGTTTCTAACGCTTATATCAGAGTGATAGATAGTGTAAATAAGAAAGAATTAATTCGCTATGATTTGGGAGAAGATTTTTCTATTGAAACAGCAGTTGTAGTAGGAGAATTATATAGAAATGGTTTAGAATGGAAATTTAATGCTATTGGTAGCGGTTTTGAAGGCGGATTAGCTGCACTTTGTGGAAATTATGGTATTGCTGTAGCCTAAAAAGATAGAGATGCAGAATATTTCATTCTGCACCTCATTTTTTCAATAGAATCAACCATACCTATAAACTTTTTTGACAAGTTGAGACACAAAATATTTTATTTTACGCAGTATGATAAGGAGAGAAGTGTTATGAAATACGAAATTTTACATGAAGGTGCGTTTCCCATCGTAAAATATCAATTAGAAAATGGAGAACAGATTAAAGCAGAATCTGATGCTATGGTTGCAATGTCACCTACGATTGAAGTAACAGGTGGAATAGAAGGTGGTTTTAAAAAAGGATTAACAAGAATGCTTTCTGGTGAAAAATTCTTTTTTCAATATCTTACAGCTAGTAAAGGAGAAGGAGAGGTATTATTTGCACATGCTTTGCCTGGCGATATTTTTGCTGTAGAATTAGATGGTAACTATGGATTAATTATACAAAAAAATGGTTTTTTAGCAGCACAACAAAGTATTGAAATTGATACCAAAGTACAAAATTTAATGAAAGGTCTTTTTTCAAAAGAAGGATTTTTTATTTTAAAAGCAAGAGGAAATGGAGTTATTTTTTTAGGTTGTTATGGTGCAGTACATAGTATTAATCTAAAAGAAGGAGAAGAATTTATTATTGATAATGGACATCTAGTAGCGTGGACAGAAAACATTGATTATAAAATTGAAAAAGCAGCGAATGGTTGGGCACATAGTATTATATCTGGAGAATGTCTTGTGTGTCGTTTTAAAGGACCTGGAACAATATGGATTCAAACAAGAAATCCAGGTGCTTTTTCTGGTTGGATTTCTTCTCTTGGTTTTTCAAGAGGATAAAATACTTAAGATTTCAAGAAAGGTATTGAAAAATATTCAATATCTTTTCGTTTGTTAAAAAACTTAAGATTCCATTTTACACTTTGTTTCAATTGTTACTAAATAAGTGTCCACTAAACATTCAATAACTTAAATGCTATTTTCTTTTAAGAAAGAAAACGGAAGAACTTTAAATAACACAAAGCGTCTTACCAGAATAAAAATGAATTATATTTTTTGAAAAAGACTGATAAGAAAGCAAAATTTTCAATAAAAAAAGAACATCTACTTGATGTTCTTAGAAGCGGAGAAGGAGGGATTTGAACCCTCGCGCCGCGCAAACGACCTATACCCTTAGCAGGGGCACCTCTTCAGCCACTTGAGTACTTCTCCAGAATTTTTAGCTTACTGTAGATAATACTATATCATATCATTAAGTGTTTGTCAAATACTTTTTTCAATTTATTTAAAAAAAATATTCTATAAAAAATTTTTTAGTAATATTATCTTTTTTACAATACTGTTATAATCCTATCAAAATTATCTATTTTCTTTTTGAAATTCGTTATTTTTCTCTAGGAATCTATTTTTATTTCTCATGCAGTTTGTATAAAAATACAAGCAATTTTTTATCAAAAAACGGAAAAATATTATAATAATTTACATTTTTTTGAAATCATCAAAAAAAATTGGTGAAAAAAAATATTATTTCTGGAAAATATATTGACAAATTTATAAAAATGTATTATATTGTTAAAAGTAAGACAAGCAGAAGTACATTATATGTAGAAGGAACTTATAGAAAGATATTTTGTCTTTCTAAAATCAATTTATTAATATATCGGGATATAGGAGGAATTTAATTATGAAAATCGCGTTTTTCGACACAAAACCTTATGACAAATTAACATTTGCCCCTCTTGCTGAAAAATTCGGCTATGAGATTACTTTCTTTGAAGAAAGATTAACTCCTGAAACAGCAGCAAAAGCAAACGGTTATGATGCTACTTGTAGCTTTGTAAACGATGATGTAAAAGCAGAAGCTGTTCAAACATTAAAAGATGGCGGCGTTAAAGTAATGCTTCTTAGATGTGCTGGCTTTGACAGTGTTGATTTAGATAAGGCAAAAGAATGTGGTATTCCTGTTTTAAGAGTACCAGCATATTCTCCAGATTCTGTTGCAGAACATGCTGCTGCTTTACTTCAAACAGTAAACAGAAAAACACATCTTGGTTTCAACAAAACAAGAGAATTCAACTTCAATATTGATGGTTTGATGGGCATTGCTTTAGTTGGCAAGACAGCTGGTGTTATTGGTACAGGTAAGATTGGTAAATGTTCTGTAAATATTTTAAGAGGTTTTGGTATGAAAGTTATCGCTTATGATGCTTTCCCAGATAAATCTAGTGACATTGAATATGTAGAATTAGATGAACTTTATGCAAAATCTGACGTTATTACATTACATTGCCCATTATTCCCAGCTACAAAACATATGATTAACAAAGACTCTATTGCAAAAATGAAAGATGGTGTTTTATTGGTTAACTCCTCAAGAGGTGGCTTAATCAACACAGAAGATTTATTAGCAGCTGTAAAAGCTGGTAAATTCAGAGGTGTAGGTCTTGACGTTTGCGAAAAAGAACATGAATATTTCTTTGAAGACAGAAGCAACATTACAGACAAAGACCCTGTATTAAATGAATTATTACAAGATGATAGAGTTGTTTTAACAGGTCATCAAGCATTCTTTACAGAAGAAGCTATGACAGCAATCGCTGAAGTTACATTAAACAACTTGAAAGCATTTATTGATGGTGCTGAATTAGTAAACGAAGTAAAATAAGATTTTTTTAAGAGGACAGAATTTTTTCTGTCCTCAATTTATTTTATAAATCAATATTCTTATGGCTTTTCTTCTGTTATGATATTCTCATAAAGTAAAATACACATACAAATAAATTCTTCTATTTTCTCTCATCCATTTATTATAAAAAAATTTGATATTTCTTGTTTGTTTATGGTATATTATCTTCAAAACAAAAAAAGGAGTGATATGATGCAAGTAACTTATTTTCATCATAGTGGTTTTATGGTAGAAACAAAGCAACATTGCATTATTTTTGATTATTATACAGAAAACGGGAAATATGATTTTTTAGATATTTCAAAATATCGTAATAAAAAAATATTTGTATTTGTTTCTCATTTCCATCAAGACCATTATGACACAAAAATATTTGATTGGCAAAAAATCATACCAGAGATACAATATATTTTATCTGATGATGTCACACCCGTAAAATTTGTTCAAAATGTGCATAAGGTTCATTTTGATAGAACTTATGAAATAAATGATATTTCTATAGAAACTTTTCATTCTACGGATGAAGGAGTTGCTTTTTTAGTCAACGTTGATAATCAAATTATTTATCATGCAGGAGATTTGAACTGGTGGCATTGGAAAGGTGAAAGTGAACAGTTTAATAAAACGATTGCTGGAATGTATCAAAAAGAAATTAATAAAATGAAAAAGATGTTAATTGATGTTGCGTTTCTTCCAGTAGACCCTCGTTTGGAGGAAAATGATATCCTTGCTTTAGATTATATGTTAAAAACAGTAAGTGTAAAAAAAGTATTTCCTATGCATTTCTGGGGAAAATATAACATTTATGATGATATCCCAAACCAGTACAAAGATATTGTTATTCCTATTCATCATACAAATGAATTATTTTTGATAGAGGAGGACAAATAAATGAGCGTAAAATTAATTGCATTAGATATGGATGGCACATTAATGAATAGTAAAAGTGAATTATCAGAAGGAAATAAAATAGCATTAAAAAAAGCAATGCAAGCTGGTATCTTAGTGGTACCAGCAACAGGGCGTGTTTATAGCACTTTACCAGAGTCTGTAAAAAATTTACCAGGTGTAGAATATGTTCTTTCTTCTAATGGTGCTGCAGTATATCGTGTAGGACAAGAGAATCCGATTTATACAAATTTTATGACAGCAGAAAAAGCAATAAAAATACATAGAGCAATTGAAGATGTGCATTGTATTAAAGAATTTTATATTAATGGGTATGGCTATTTTGAAAAAAAATTGTTAGATTGTATAGATACTTTTGATATTTTGCCTGCTTTTCGTAAATTTTATGGGATTAAAAAATTAGCGGTAGATAACATTGAGGAGTTTATCAAACAAAGTAACGGAGTAGAAAAAATCAATTTACCTTGGATTACTGCTGAATTAAGGGCAGAATTATTAAAACGACTTTCCACAGTAGAAGGAATTGCATTAACATCTTCTTTGGGGGAAAATATAGAAATTAACAATGAAGGAGCAAATAAAGGAGATGGTTTAAAAGGGCTTTGTCGAAAAATAGGGCTGGATATGTCAGAAGTAATGGCTTGTGGGGATGGATGTAATGATTTAGAAATGATAGAAGAAGCAGGTTACGGAGTTGCTATGGCAAATGGTGACGAAAGAGTGAAACAGAAAGCAAAATTTATTACACTTTCCAATGATGAGGATGGAGTTGCTTATGCCATTAAAAAATTTTGTTATTTATAATAGTCATAATATTATTTTCTTTCTATAAATATATATTAACGTGATATTTGTGGGGGAAAGAATATGTTTTTTACATTAGAAAGAAAAGCAGGAATGAAAAAGTGTGCTTTATATCTTTGTGCCTTTTTATGCCTTTTATGCATGACCAAAAAATTTCAACCAAAAGCAGCGACCGTGTTAGCAGAAGGTTCTCAAAAGTGTTATGTTGCTATTGTCATTGATGACTTTGGATATGACGGAGAAGGTACAGATGATATGATAGCATTAGAAACTCCTTTTACAGCAGCTGTAATGCCTTTTTCTAGTAAATCCGCAGAAAATGTGGAAAAATTGCAGGCAGCTGGAAAAGAAATGATTGTACATATGCCAATGGAATCCTTAACAGGAAAAAAAGAATGGGTAGGTGATAAAGGTGTATTTACTTCTATGTCTGATGAAGAAATTACACAATGTGTAAAAGAAGCATTTTCTATTGTAAAAGGAGCAGCAGGTATCAATAATCATATGGGTTCTGCGATTATGGAAAATGAAAGATGCTTTTCTGCAGTTATGGATGTAGTAGCTGAAAATGGACTTCTTTTTGTTGATAGCATGACAACAGAGAATTCTGTAGGGGATAGTGTTTGCCAGAAAAAGGGGATTTCTATTTTAAAAAGGGATGTCTTTTTAGATAGTACAGATGATGTAAATGTTGTAAAAAATCAGTTGATGAAAACAGCAAAGATTGCACGACAAAAAGGATATGCACTTGGAATTGGTCATGTAGGTCCAGAAGGTGGTAATATTACTGTGCAAGCAATCAAAGAGTTAGCACCTTTACTGGAAAAACAAGGAATTGAATTTGTTACAGTAAGTCAACTAAAAGAAATTGTTTCAAAATTTTGAGAGTAGTATTTTCAAACTTTCGCTTTCTTTTTTTAAAAAGGAAGCGAAAGAATTTTTCTACGCTTCCTTAACAGAATATTTATCTTGATTATAAATAGATTAATTAGATTGATAAGATTCTATTGTAATTTTTTCAATCACAATATCTTCCACTGGCTTATCTGAGTCATCTGTTTCAGAAACAGCAATAGCATCTACTGTTTCTAAACCAGAATATACTTGTCCAAATATTGTATATACACTTCCAGAAAATACGGATTCTAACTCAATAGAACCACCGTTTTGCTCATAATATGCTAGTGCATTATTGGTAAAAGCATGTTTCATTTCATTGATACTAACAAATTTTTCTCCTAAATAGATGCCCATTTCCTCTCCATCATTTTCCGTTGTTTTGGACTCTTTTAAAATCTGAATTAACTCTTGTGGGGCTTGATTATTTTGTACAATAAAAAACTGACTGCCATTTGTATTAGGACCTTTATTTGCCATTGCAACTGCACCTTTAAAGAAATATAATTCATTAGAAGGTTCATCTTCAAAGTCTGTTTCCCAGATACTTTCTCCACCTGTACCTGTTCCAGTAGGGTCGCCACCTTGTATCATAAACTGATTAATGACTCTGTGGAAAATCAAGCCATCATAATATCCTTCTTTTGCATGTGTTTTAAAATTTTCAACTGCTTTTGGTGCCTGTTCTGTAAAAAACTGCATTCGAATTTCACCTTTATTTGTTTGAATTACTGCAATTTCCTCTCCTTCTTTTGGTAACTGTGATTGTAATAAAGTAGCATTTTCATCACGTGCTTGTGTTGCTGGAGTTTCTTCTTTTTGTACATCTTCTTTTTGGGTATCCGTTTTTTCTTCTGGTGTTGTATTTGTAGAACAGCCAATGAAAGAAAAAACAAGGAATGTTAATAAAAAACAAGTAATTGCTTTTTTCATTTTTCTATCCTTCCTTTTCTGTATTGATGTTATTTTGTCATTGTAGTATACTTTCTATGTCTTGTCAATGATAGAAAAAAGGATGCAATATCTAGCCTTTTGTTTGTCAATAATGTCTTTTTATGGAGTTCGTCCATATCTGCCAACTTTTGAGGAAAAACTTTGTAGTGTTTAAAGTTCTTTTACTTCTTTTCCTTTAAGAAAGCAAGTAATATTTGATTTGCTGAATATCCAGTAAATGCTTGCCCTACAATGACCAGAACGAAGTTCACAAAATTAAGATTTTAAAATTTCGCAGGTTTCAAAGGAACCAATTGCATGACAAACAGAACAAACATCAGGACGTTCTTCATAAGTAGCACCACAGAACATACAACGATAACCATTTGTTTTTTTCTTTTCTTCTACTTTGATAGATTCTGTAGTTTCCCTACTTTTTTTCATTAAATGCAACATTGCTTCTAAAAATCTTCTTTCATGGTCATGTTCAATTTTAGCAATATTTTCAAAAAGTTTTGCTAATTCTGTTAGCCCTTCTTCTTCTGCTATTTTTGCAAAAGAAGGATACATATTTGTCCATTCTTCATTTTCACCAGAAGCGGCATCTTTCAAATTAGATAAGCTATCTGGCAATTCTCCATATAAAGTTGTATATAATAACTTTGCATGAGTAGATTCATTTAATGCCATTTTTTCGAATAAATCTGCAATTTCATCATGTCCTTCTCTTTTTGCTACTGTAGCAAAAAAAGTATATTTATTGCGTGCTAAAGATTCGCCCATAAGTGCCGCTTTTACATTTTTTTCTGATTGTGTACCTTTTAATTCCATATAAGTGAACGCCTCCATAATATAATAATAAAAATTATTTAATAATTATTATCCATTATATCACAATTTTGGCAATATTTCAACCTCTATTTACAAATACTCTTTTTTAATTTATTTTTTTTCTCATAGAATTTAAGATTGCAAGTAGTGCAACACCTACATCAGCAAATACTGCCATCCACATAGTAGCAATTCCCATTGCACCCAGTACAAGTACAATTGCTTTGATTCCTAAAGCAAGAATAATATTTTGATTTACAATACGATTTGTATTTCTTGCGATAATAATTCCAGTTTCTATTTTGCTAATGTCATCATTCATAATTACTACATCTGCTGCTTCAATAGCAGCATCAGAACCAACTCCTCCCATCGCAATTCCAATATCTGCCCTTGCTAATACAGGAGCGTCATTGATACCATCCCCTACAAATATAACCTTATTTTGTTGGTTTAAATATTTTTCCAATATTTCTACTTTATTTTGAGGTAAAAGTTCCGCATAACATTCCTCTAATGCCAATTCTTTGCTAATTTGGTTTGCAGTTGCTTGATTATCTCCTGTCAGCATAATAGTATTTTTGATACCAAGTGCCTTTAATTTTTGGATTGCTTCTTTACTACCTTCTTTTATGGTGTCTGCAACCACAATACTCCCCATAAATATACCATCTTGTGCCACATATACAATACTACCAATGCCTGTATATGTTTGATAGTCAATAGAAAATTGCTTCATTAACTTTTCATTTCCAGCTAATACCGTTTTTCCATTGATTTTACAACAAATACCATGTCCACCGATTTCCTTATATTCCTGTATTTCTTCTGTCAAATTTCCATATGTTTTAATATACTGTTCTGTAATAGAAATAGCAATCGGATGGTTAGAGTTTTTTTCTGCCTTTGCTGCAAGTTTTAGTATTTCTTTTTCTGTGCTATTTTCTGTGGTATTAATTTGTGTTACTTCAAAATTGCCTTTTGTTAAGGTACCTGTTTTATCAAAAATAACTGTATTAACATCTTTTAAGGCATCAATATAATTACTACCCTTTACCAATATCCCTCTTTTAGATGCTTCTCCAATACCTGAAAAGAATCCAAGTGGTACAGATAATACCAATGCACAAGGGCAGGAAATGACAAGGAAAATGAGAGCTCTGGACAACCATATTTGAACATTTCCTGTTAATAAAGAAGGAATAAAAGCAAGTAATACTGCTGTACAAACTACAAATGGTGTATATACTCTTGCAAATTTTGTAATAAATTGTTCTGTTTTTGATTTTTTGCTAGAAGCATTTTCAACCATTTCTAAAATTTTAACAACAGTAGATTCTCCAAATTCTTTCGTTACTTGTATTTTTAATAAGCCATTTTTATTAACACTTCCACTATATACATTTTCGCCTATCCCCACACTTACTGGTAAAGATTCTCCTGTTAATGCAGAAGTATCTAACTCTCCACTACCTTCTGCTACAATGCCATCTAGGGGTATTTTTTCCCCAGCTTTTACCACAATCATATCTCCTATAGAAACCTTTGTTGGTTCTACTTTTTTTGTTTGATTTCCAATTACTAGATTTGCGTAATCTGCTCTAATATCCATTAGCCCTGTAATGGACTTTCTGGAACGGTCGACTGCATAAGATTGAAAAGTTTCTCCTATTTGATAAAACATCATAACAAATACTGCTTCTGCTAATTCTCCTAAAAAAATGGCTCCAATTGTAGAAACAGACATTAAAAAATTTTCATCAAATATCTGTCCCTTTTTGATATTTTTGATTGCTCTCCATAAAACATCATAACCAAATAGAAAATAAGAAACTAAAAATAAAATATTTATTTTTAAAAATGCGCCACCTAAAAAAAATAGGATGCCTGTGCCAAAACGGAACATTGTTTTTTGAAATCCTTTTTCAAATTCTGATGGTTCAATTTCTTTTATTTTTGTTTCCTTGTTTTCAGATAAAATAGAAACTTGTACATCTGGCTCATGACGATGCGCAATTTCTGTGACAGTTTGCAACAAATCAGAAATAGAAGCCTCTTGTTCTATTATCATTTCCATTTCTTGTTTTAAAAGATTGATAGTAGCTTTTTTGACTTGAGGCAATGCATTTGTACCTTTTTCGATTTCTCCTGCACAATGAGCACAATTCAAACCTTTTAAGGCAATTTTAAAAGTCTTTTTTTCAATAAACACTTCTACATCTGGCTCATATTTGTGTACAATTTCAGTAATTTGAGAAAGCAATGGTTCCTCGAAACAATTATGTGCTTTTACTGCTGATAATTCTTGTTTTATTAAATTAATTTCTGGATTCTGCAATTCTTGTATTTTTTTTACATCTGCTGTTATTTTTTCAGCACAATGGGGACAGTCTAATCCTTTTAATTTAATCTTAATAACATCTTGCATATAATATCCTCCTATTCAAATGTTTATATGAATATTTATTCATATATATAATATTTTTTTAGGCTGTCTTTCACAGCCTTATTCAACATACCCTCTTTTATGGCAAATGTGACGCATACCTTGTTCCAAAACAACTTTAATGTGGTCATCATCCAGAGAATAAAATACAGTTTTTCCTTCTTTTCGATATTTTACTAAATCATTTTGACGCAATACCCTTAATTGGTGCGATACTGCGGACTGGTTCATATTTAATTTTTCTGCAATATCTCCAACACATAATTCTTGTTCTAATAGCAAGCGTAATAATTTAATACGTGTACTGTCACCAAATACCTTAAAAAATTCTGCAACATCATGAATAAAATCATTTTGCAATTCTTCTATTTCATCACAATCTATTTTTTGTTGTTCTTTCATTATGATTGCTCCTATTCTGCTTTCTTTACTATAATTGATTCTTTTTATATTGATATATGAATTGATATTCATATTATAATCTTTTTAAAGTATTTTGTCAATACAATAATAACTGAGAAATTATTATTATCAAAAAATATGAAAACTTTCGTTTACATTCTATTTCGGTTATTGAAAGCGAACAAAAGAATTTGAAACAGAACAAAGCATCCAGCTGATGCTTGCAGCTTGTCAAAAAACCTTGGGGGCTAGCCCTCAAACTCCTCAAAGAACTTTAAGGCGAAATTAACATTTTGCTAAAAAGATTGATTTTGTAAGGAAAAACGCTAGTTTTTCCATGAAAGTTTTTTGTCCAACTTTTTTAAAAAAAAGGAGGGTGTTAAGTAAATAATGAAGGAAATGAAAAAGAGGAATTACAATGAAATTT
>CAJTZO010000015.1 GCA_910583755.1 uncultured Clostridia bacterium | reverse complement strand
ACGTTTATGAAGATGACTGGAAAGATAGATGGGAAAAAGATATTTATGGCAGACCGATTTTGGAAGAAGTGGAGATTCCAGAAAAAACAGAAGAAGTGAAAGTAATACAAGAAGATGGTACAGAAATAATAAAAACTATCTTGTTGTGGCAGTTGTGGGCTATATTAATGACCCTACCACACAAGGAATTGCAGATAGTAAACAGGCACTGCTTTATCTGAAACCAAAAAAGGATTAAAAAAATAGGAGGAATTTTATATGAAAGCAATGTTATCACAACCAATGAATGGGAAAACAGAACAAGAAATCGTTGAAACAAGAGAAAAAGCTATCAAAGTTTTAACAAAAAAAGGATATAAAGTAGTGAATACCTTATTTACTGACGAATGGTACAAACAAGAAAATATGAAAAAAAGGGGAGTAGTACAAATTCCTTTGTGTTTTCTTGCGAAATCTCTTGAAAATATGTCAAACTGTCATACAGTTTATTTTTGTAAAGGCTGGGAAAATGCAAGAGGTTGCAGAATTGAGCATGAAGCAGCAAAAGCATATGGATTGGATATTATTTACGAAAAGGATTCAGGTGATACCTATGGAAATCAAAGAAATAGTAGCACACACAAGTAACTACACAAAAGGTAGAAAACAGCCAATACAATACATTGTAGTGCATTATACGGCAAATAATGGAGATACTGCACAGGGAAATGGAACTTATTTTTCGCAATCCAATAGAAATGCTTCTGCACATTATTTTGTAGATGAAAGTAATATCATACAAAGTGTAAAAGATACTGATACAGCTTGGCATTGCGGAGCAAAAAGCTACAGGCATGAAAAATGCAGAAATGACAACAGTATAGGAGTCGAGATGTGCAGCGAAAAAGATAACAACGGTCAATATTACATAAATGAGCAAACACAAAGGACAGCGATTATGTTAGTAAGAAGGCTTATGGAAAAATACAACATTCCACTAGAAAATGTGATTCGTCACTATGATGTGACTGGAAAATTATGCCCGGAACCTTTTGTAAGAAATCAGGTGCAATGGCTGGATTTTAAAAAGAGAATATCAGAAAGTGAAAAGGAAGAAGGGACAGAAGAAATGATTTACAATTATATGGATGACAATATGCCGGATTGGGCAAAACCAACTGTACAAAAACTTATGGATAAGGGTGCACTCAAAGGCAATGAAAAAGGGGAGTTGTTGTTGACAGGTACCATGTTAAGGCTGTTTGTAATACATGATAGAATGGGAGTTTATGATAAATAAAAAAAGGGAAAATTATCTCCTTTCTTTACCTATACACTTTTATGTGTTCCATTATTTAGTTGTTAATTTTTTATTAATATATATCATTTTGTACCTCTTTATTATATATTGTGGAATATTAAAAAATTAGATAAAATATAAAAAATCGCATTACTTTATTAAAAAATATTATACAAGTCAAATGCAAGTCAAAGTGATTTTAAAATACCTATTTTTCAACGTTTTCATCAGTTATGATATATTCATTAGGGATGTAGAGGTCGCAAGTTCAAATCTTGTCGCCTTGACGAAAGAAAAAGTGCTGTAAATCAATGGTTTCAAGACTTATAGCGCTTTTTCCTCCCCTTTTTTTAAGACATTCACATCTTATCTTATTTTAAAAAAAATAGCAAAAACATTCCTTTTTTATACTTATAACTACTATTCTACTTTCCTTCAAAATTATTTTATAGATGGAATTATCATTTTTATTCTGCTTTTTCATAAAATAATAATAAAACGTTCAGAAATTCTTTTGTTTTTGTTCATAATTTATACAAAATATAGAGATATAATAAAAATATACCAAAAACAACAGTGTATCAATTATGATTGGAAATAAAAAATTTGTTTTGATTAGGAGGAATTTTGTTTATGAAGAAAAAAGAAGAAAAAAAGAGTGCAGCAAAATTAAAAAAGAATACCATAAAAAAGGAAAAACAATATGAAGAAGTAAACACTATGATGTTATTGACTTATTATTTAGCAAATGCATAATTAGAATTTTAAGTTGAAACGATATAAAAGGAATGATTTTATTAACAAGTAAAAGCCCTCCCATTTTGGGAGGGCTTAGTTTTTCAAAAACCTTGAGAGCCTTGCTCTTAGACTTTTAGCGGAAACTACGTTTCCTTAAAAAGATTGATTTTATAAGGAAAAATGCTAGTTTTTCCCTAAAAGTTTTTTGTCCAACTTTTTTTTAAAAAAGTTGGTGGGTTTGGGCAAAGCCCAAGGTTTTAAGAAAACATAGTTGGTAATGCCATAGAAATCGCTGGAATGTAAGTAATAGCTAATAATACAGCAATCATAACAACCAAGAAAGGAATGATTCCCTTGATAACATCATCCAGTGTTGTTTCTCCAACACGGGAGGCGACGAATAAGTTAACACCTAAAGGAGGTGTGATAAATCCAATTGCTAAGTTTACAACCATAATAATACCAAAGTGAGTAACATCAACACCTAAAGCGGTTACAACAGGGAACAAAATTGGTGCTAAAATCATAATGGCACACAATGTTTCCATAAAGCAACCAACAATCAGTAATAATATATTAATCAATAATAAAATCAATATTTTGCTATCTGTCATTGTGGTTAAGAAGGTTGCAACAGTAGTAGGAATACGTCCTAAGGTTAATACTTTTGAGAAACCAGCCGCACAACCAATAACAATTAAAATAGTTGCAGTTGTTTCACAAGCATTTTTTGTTACAGTCATCAGTTGCTTTAGGTCTAATTCTTTGTAAACTAAGCAACCAATCACTAAACTATAGATAACAGATACGGCTGCTGCTTCTGTTGGGGTAAAGATACCTCCATAAATACCACCCAATATAATAACAGGAGAAAGCAACGCCCAGATACTGTCTTTTACTTCTTTCAATGCTTTTTTAGAACTGAATGGTTCTTCTTCTCCTTTGTATCCGTGACTAACAGCAAAAAAGTAAGAATAAGCAATTAATACTAAACCGATTAAAATACCAGGAACAAAACCAGCTAAAAATAATTTACTAACAGAACTGTTTGTTGTAACACTGTAAACAACCATAGGAATACTTGGTGGAATAATAACACCAATGGAACCAGCAGCGGCAATCAATGCAAGTACAAATTTTCTGTCATAACCTTGTTTCATCATAGTAGGCACTACCATGCCGCCAACAGCAGCAACAGTTGCAGGACCAGAACCAGAAATTGCAGCAAAAAACATACATACAACAACGGTTACAATGGCAAGACCACCTTTGATTCTTCCAAAAAATACATTAGCAACATTTAACAAGCGGCGAGAGATACCACCACCACCCATAAGTTCACCAGCAAATACAAAAAATGGAATTGCCATAATAGGGAAAGAGTCACAGCCTGTTACTAAATTTTGGGCAATAAATCCAAAAGTTAACTGCTTGGTATATAATATGTATGCAAGGGAAGCAATTCCCAAAGAAAAACCAATGGGTACTGTAAGAACGAGACAGACAATTAAAGTAAGAAAAACAACGAGTGCAATACTACCTGTCATACTTCTTCCACCTCCTCAGGTTGACCTAATTTTTTAATTCTTCTAAAAATACATTGTAACTGACGGATAGCTGTCAAAACAAAACCAACTAAAGGTGCTGCATAAACAAACTGCATAGGTAACCCAATAGCCGGAGAAACTTGACCACTCCATGTGATTTTTTGGTATACAGTAATACCAGTAATTGCAATGAAAATAGCAAAGCCAAATACAATAATTTCACTTAATATTTCAATATAAGGACGGATTGATTTGGGATATAAATTAATAGCCGCATCAATACGGATATGTTTTTCTCTGCGTGCGGTATAACTTACTGCAAAATAAACCAACCATACAAACAAATATCTTGCCAATTCCTCAGACCATGTTAAGGAATTTTGGAAAGCATATCTCATTACAACCTGTATAAAAATAATAATACTCATCGCAAACATTAATGGAATGATAAAAAATTCTTCCAAATGTTCATTTAGAAATTTCATATAATTTCTCCCCTTCCCTATTTATTCTGCTGGATATTTTTTCTTTGCCTTCTCTACCTCACTATACAGAAGGTCTACTACTGTAGGGTCATCCACTTTTTCATAAGCTAATTCTTTCAGATTACTGCAAGCAGCTTTAAAATCCTCTACTGCTTCTGGTGTCAATTCGTTATAAACCATACCCGGATAATTTTTGATGTTTTCCAAAGCAACTGCTTCATATTCAGAACATCTTTTTCTTTCATAGTCTACAGCTTCATCAGAGACTTTTAGTACAATTTCCTGCTGTTCAGGTGTTAAGCCGTCAAATTTTTCTTTGCTCATCAATATTAAATAAGGTGAATAAATATGTTTTGTATAGGTATAACATTTTTGCACTTCACAAAATTTTGTTTGCCAAGTCAATTCTGCTCCATTGTCCTGACCATCTACAGTACCCTGTTGCAAAGCTGTAAATAGTTCTGTAAATGCCATAGGTGTTGGATTAGCTCCATAATTTTTCCATTGTGTTAATTGAAGTTCATTTTCCATGATACGGATTTTAAGCCCCTTTAGGTCATCCACGGTTTTTACTTCTCTGTTTGTTGTGGAAAGTGTACGGAAAGCATTTTCTTGCCATTGTAGCATTTTAAATCCAACATCTTCTAATCCTTCTCCCAATCTATTTCCTAAAGGACCATCTAACACTTCATATACTTGCTGTTTATTGTCAAACAGCCAAGGAATATCAATGCAGAAAATATCATGACTAAAAGAAGCCACTGTTGCGTTGGTTGCTAAAACGATGTCATAATTTCCAAATTGACAGCCTTCCAACAACTCTCTTTCACTACCTAGCACATTGTCTGTATAAATGTCACAGCTTAATGTACCACCACTTTCCTGCTCTAAGCGCATTTTAAAATATTTTGCAGCATCAATAGTAGCAGGTGCATTTCCTAAAGCATAAATAAAGCGGTAACAGTCATCTGTTAATTCTACACCAGAATCAAAGTCAACTGGTTCCACTTTTTTTTCCACAAATCCTTGTGCTGCTGCATTTTCTGTTTCATTTTCATTATTTGCTCCATTAGAACTACAACCAAATAACCCTAATGTTATGGTAAGTGCTAAGATAGAAGCAATCCTTCTTTTTAACATACAACCCCTCCTCAATAAAAATTTTATAATTATATATAATTTTTGATATAACAATCCTTATTGTGTTGAAAATATATTACCCTACAATTCTATTCCTATCGTTTTTATAACAACAATAAAGATTGTTATAAAAAATTTTTCATTTGCATTTTAGAAAAGTTGATTTTTCTATTTATCATAAATAAAATAACAAATAATACTTATAACCTATTTATAAAAGAAAGAAATAGGGATAATTTAAATAAAATTTAAAATAATATCTATTTTAAATTTAATCTATTAAAATTAAATTTTTTAATAGATTAATAAGATTTTTTTATTTATTATAAAAATCTAATAAAAATAGTATAATTTATTAGCAAAAATCACTATATTTTTAATAAAATGCAAATATGACAATTTTTATGTAGGTAGTATAGCATATATTGTTTAATATGTCTAATATTTTTGTAAATTTTGTTAATTTTTTTAGAAAATAAAATGTAATATTAATTTTTTACCAATCAAAAAGATGACATAAAATAGATTATATTTTTATAATAAGCAAGTTTTATAAAATCTAATTTTTTAAATGAATTTTTATTTGTTAAATATCACTAAATTTCTGCTTCTTTTTCAATCATAAATTATTACAAAAAAAAACCAAATATTAGTATTCTATTGTAAATTTATATTATTTTTGTATGTGTAAAAGTACATTTTTCTAAAATTATGTAAGGAAATGCTCCTGTTTTTTGGTTGATTTGTTTATATAAAATCATATAAATTTTATTTTTTTAATATTTTTATTTACATAATATATATTTTTTCTTCTAAAATAATACATTTATCCTAAAAATTTTGTTTTATATGAGTGAAAATTTATATATATTAAACATATCTATTGTGTTTTTTATAAAATATATCCTCTCTATTTTATATTCAAAGAAAAAACAATTATTTTTTCTAAAAACAATTTTATTTTGTTATTAATACTACTTTTATTATTAAAAATTAGACTTTTATTATGCGTTTTTTATTCTAATATTCAGATAGGGTAAAAATAAAATTTTTTTTAGAAAATAAAAAAAAGTAAAAATAAATCATAAACAAGGTTTCTATTTAGAAAAATAAAATTCAATATGATTTATTTATACTTTTATTTTTGGTTTATAAAATAATATATTATAAAAAAATAGAATAATTTAATTAGAAAAAAGTTTATTTTGATAGATATAATCTAAAAACTTGTTCTGATGTTTCTATAATGTTTTGTCTTGCAAGTTCTTTTTGCATTGCTTCTTCCAAAGTTACAATGCGACGAAGAATTGGAAAATAGGCATCAATACCATTTTTGTTACAAATATTTGCTTCTTCTGTCACGCTTCCTGCAAAAGCAATCACCAGCTTACTATATTTTTTTGCTAATTTTGCTACACCAATCGGTGCTTTTCCCATAACTGTTTGCTTGTCCAGCTGTCCTTCCCCTGTAATAACAATATCTGCTGTTTTTATTTTATCTTCTAGTTTGGTTTCTCTTAAAACAATATCAATACCAGATTCTAAAACTGCATTGGTAAATGTTAGAAAGGCAAACCCGAGACCGCCAGCTGCACCTGTTCCGGGAAAAGTGCTGTCTGCTTTAGATATGCTCTTTTTTGTTAAAGCAGCATAGTTTTGAAGCCATTTGTCCATATCTTGTATCATTTTTTTTGTAGCTCCTTTTTGTGGTCCAAAGATAGCACTACAGCCTTGTTCGCCACAAAGTGGGTTTGTTACATCACAAGCGATAGAAAAGGTACATTCCTTTAATTCAGGAAGCACATTTTCTGTTGTTATAAACTGTAATTTTGACAAACCTAATGCTCCATAGCAAACCTGCTTTTGGTTTTTATCTAGGAAACCATAGCCCAGTGCTTGTAACATTCCAATACCACCATCATTGGTTGCACTTCCTCCAATACCTATTATAAAATGTCGACACCCTTTTTTTATCGCATCTTTTATGATTTCTCCTACACCATATGTTGTTGTATAAAGTGGATTTCTTTGGTCTGCGGCAATAAGAGTAATACCAGCTGCGGCTGCTATTTCTATAATAGCTGTTTTTTCTGCAATCCCATATTGACATGTTATTTTTTTTCCGAATGGATTCGTAACAGAAATTGTTTCTATCCTTCCACCCATTCCTGCTGTTAATGCTTCTACAGTTCCTTCTCCACCATCTGCAAGAGGGCATACTTCTGTTTCTATGTTATTGCTTGCTTTTTTAATGCCTTCTACTATTGCGTTCCCTGCTTCTAAAGAGGATAAACTCCCCTTAAAAGAATCAATTGCAATGATTGCTTTCATTTGTTTTTTCCTTTCTTTATTATGCTACTTCTTGCTTTTCTACTTCCTGCAATTCTTGTTTTTTCATTTCATCTTTTTGTTCTTGTGTTTTGTGGTATTCAAACAAAGAGTATTTTTCTCCTGTCATTTCCAAAAAACGTTGTAAAAACATTACTTTTCTTTCCATTTGGTCTGTATTTTTTGCATAAGCACCTAATTTATAACTATATTTTAAGCATTCATTTTTTAATTCTTGTACTAATTCTTTTTGTTGCTGCCAAGTACCTCTAAATTGAAATAAACTGTCCAATGCAATACAGAACAAAATACAAACACAAAATAAAATGGTCCATATTCTAGCATCTAATAAAATCATTGGTAGTTTGAATGCTGCAAAAAGTTCCAATGGCACAATGTTTACTGCAATCACAATTGATGATAAAATTAGCTCTGCAATTCTGGTCATGTAATAGTTTTTTTCATTTTTGCTCATGCCAGTAATATTTTTTTGAAATGTATTTTGTACTAATGATTTTGTAGGTTCCTCTAAGTTGTTTGTTAATTCGATGCAGTAGCTTAATTCTGCTTGTTTGTTTTCTTCTAACTGTCGAAACATAGTAAATATCCCCCTTTTTTATTCTATTTCTTTTTGATACTACCATATTTCCTAAAAAACCACAATGTTTTCTTGAAAGAAAGGAAACTACTGAATATTTAGTAAATGGTTATTTAGTAGCAACTGAAACGAAATCACAGGCTTTTATCTTTTAGTAACCCCTTTTTTCCTTTTTTCATATAATGTATGAATCACATTTTAAGGAGTTTTTATTATGTTACAATCCACTATATCACTAACCCCCTTACACTATGTTTATCTTATTGGTGTCATTTGCATTTTATTTGTTATGATATTGCGAAAAGACACCCCCATTATTTGTATTGCTTTTCTTTTTTTGCTAGGAATGGTAGGAACAAGCAGTGTCATAGGTGGTATACAAACGATATTTAAGGCAATCTTATATGCAGGCAAAGAATTTATGGAAATTATTGCAACGATTGCACTTGTTACTGCATTTTCAAAATGTTTGATGGACTTAGGAAGTGACAAATTGCTTATGGCACCAATGGCAAAGGTTATGAAAACACCTGCTATTACTTGGTGGATATTAGGGATTACGATGTTGATTTGTTCTTTGTTTTTGTGGCCTTCTCCTTCTGTTGCGCTTTTAGGTACCATTATGTTACCTTTTGCTGTGAAAGCTGGTTTAAAACCATTAGCAGCAGCTATGGCAATCAATCTGTTTGGGCATGGAATTGGTTTGAGTTATGATTTTGTAATACAAGGTGCTCCAGCTATCTCTGCAAGTTCTGCTGGTATCAGCACCGGGGAATTGCTGTCTGTAGGTCGTCCTTTATTTATTGTTATGGGTGTTACAACGGTTGTTTCTGCTTTTTTGTTAAACAGAAAAAGTTTAGCACTTCATGATTTAAGTGTTCGTTCTGTTGCATCAGAGCCAAAAAAACAGGATTTTAGCAAAGCAGCATTTTTCCTTGCTGTTGTAACACCGATTGCATTTTTATTAGATATTTTCTTTATGATTTTATTAGACTTAAAAGGGGGAGATGCTACGAGTATTGTCGCTGGAACAGCAGTATTATTAATGTGTTTTGGTGCTATCATTGCCTTTGGGAAACAATCTCTTGAAAAAGTGACAGATTATGTTACAGATGGTTTTTTATTTGCTATTAAAATATTTGCTCCTGTTATTATTATTGGTGCCTTTTTCTTTTTAGGCGGGGAAGGAATTTCCTCTATTCTTGGGGAGCAATACCAGTCTGGTATTTTAAATGATTGGGCAATTTGGTTAGCAAACAACACCCCACTTAATAAATATGTGACTGCTTTTATAGAGCTTGTTATTGGTGCATTAACTGGTTTGGATGGTTCTGGATTTTCTGGCTTGCCTTTAACGGGTTCTCTTGCACAAACGTTTGGTTCTGCTGTCAATGCTTCTGTGCCAATTCTTGCTGCATTAGGACAGATAGGTGCTGTTTTTGTTGGTGGAGGGACGATTGTTCCATGGGGAATTATTCCTGTTGCAGCTATTTGTAATGTTGACCCTCTGGAATTGGCACGTAAAAATATCGTACCTGTTTTGATAGGCTTTGTGGCTACTTTAGTGACAGCTTGCTTTTTATTATAAATTCAGTTTGCCAAAAATATTGATTTGATAAGGAAAAACGTTAGTTTTTCCATGAAAGTTTTTTGTCCAACTTTTTTAAAAAAAGTTGGTGGGTGTGGGTGAAACCCACAAAAAAAGACTTTATTGACAGATTAAATTTTCTTTTTTAAAAAGAAAATAAAAAGAACAAAAAATTGACAATGATAGCAAAAGAAAATTAAGATGTTATATAGTTTTATATTTGGAAAAAGAAAGGTTTTCTAAAAATTTGTAAGAGCCTAAAACAGACGAAATGCTTATGGAACATGTTGCACCAAACAAAGAAAAAATGATACTAGAAAGGAGAAATCAAGATGTGTGGAATAGCTGGTTTTTTTCACCCAGAGCAACAATTTACCAATGCGAAATATAAAAAAATACTCAATGATATGAAAGATTCTCTTTCTCATAGAGGTCCTGATGATAGTGGTATTTATATCAATGATGGTTTTGCTTTAGCACATGCAAGACTTTCCATTATAGACCTTACGACAGGACATCAACCAATGACTAAAAAATTATATGGGCAAGAATACAGTATTGCCTATAATGGAGAAATTTATAATATGAAAGAATTGAAGGAAGACTTGATAAAAAAGGGATATCATTTTGAAACCACAAGCGATACAGAAATGATATTAAATGGCTATTTAGAATATGGTACAGATTTTGTAAAAAAATTAAATGGTATTTTTGCATTTGCAATTGCGGATAGTAAAAAGAAACAGCTTCATTTATTCCGAGATAGAGCTGGTGTGAAACCACTTTTTTATAGTAATCAAAATGGCACAATTGTGTTTGCTTCTGAACTGAAAGCATTGTTTGCATATGGTATTGAGGCAGTTGTAGATAAAAAAGGATTAAACGAAATTTTTAGCATAGGTCCTGCCAAAACCTATGGTTGTGGTGTTTATCGTGGAATTGATGAAGTGCTTCCGGGATACCATATTACTTTTGACCCACAAGGAAAACATATGCATTGTTATTGGAAATTAGAAAGTCATCCACATACAGATAGTTATAAAAAGACAGTAGAAAAAGTATCTTTTTTGGTGCAGGATGCTATCCGCCGTCAAATGGTTTCTGATGTGCCGATTTGTACTTTTTTGTCAGGTGGCGTGGATAGTAGTTTAGTGTCTGCTGTTTGTGCACAGGAACTAAAAAAACAAGGAAAACAACTGCATACTTTTTCTTTTGACTTTGTAGATAATGATAAATATTTTAAAGCAAATGCTTTTCAGCCTTCCCAAGACCGTCCTTATGTGGAAAAGATGGTACAATTTTTGGATTCAAAGCACCATTTTTTGGAGTGTGATACAACAAAACAAGCTGATTTATTAACTGCTTCTGTGGATGCTCATGACTTACCTTGTATGGCAGATGTGGATTCTTCTATGTTATATTTTTGTTCTGTTGTAAAACAAAGTCATAAAGTAGCATTGACAGGAGAATGTGCCGATGAAATTTTTGGTGGATATCCTTGGTTTCATAAAAAAGAATGTTTTGAAGCGGATACCTTCCCTTGGACAATGGATTTAGAAGCAAGAAAAGTAATGCTTTCAGATGAGTTTTTAGCAGAGCTTCATATGGAGGAATATGTTGCAGAAACATATCATCGTTCTGTGGCAGAAACACCACGCTTTGCAGAGGATACTCCAGAGGAAGCACGCCGTCGTGAAATTTCTTATCTTAATTTAAAATGGTTTATGCAAACACTTCTTGACCGTATGGATAGAACAAGTATGCATTCTGGTTTAGAGGCAAGAGTTCCTTTTGCAGACTACAAAATTATAGAATATCTTTGGAATGTTCCATGGCATATGAAAGCTAAAGATGGTGTAGTAAAGCATATTTTAAGAGAAGCAGGAAAAGGATTTTTACCAGAAGAAATTCTTTTCCGCAAAAAATCTCCTTACCCTAAAACGTATGATACAAACTATGAAGTATTGCTTTCTAATCGTCTAAAAGAAATAATAAAAGATAAGGATGCTCCTGTATTACAATTTTTGGACATTGATAAAGTAAATAAATTTTTAAAAAGTCCTTCTGATTATGGAAAGCCTTGGTATGGGCAACTTATGGCGGCACCTCAAATGATTGCTTATATGATACAGATTAATTACTGGCTTCAAAAATATCATGTTAAAGTAGAGTGCTAATAAAAAGTAGGTGTTGAATGTTTTTTGAATGTTCAACACCTTTAAAAATGGAAAGAAAAGAAAGGCGACTGTCTACATTTAATAATATTTTTCAAAAACATCAATGGATAAATCATACTCCATAGCGTTTAATATTTTCTTAGCATCTTCAAAGCTGAAGTTTTTTTTCTTAAAAAGTTTTACAAGTGCTTGTGGCGAAATATGTAATCGTTCTGCTAAATCTTTTTGAGAAATTCGTTTTTCAATCATTATTTTTTTGATTTCAATGATTACTTGTTGCGTATCTTCATACATAAATGATGGCATCGTTTTCACCTCTTTCCGAAATAGAGTATAGCATAAAACTTACCATTTATAAATAGAAAAAAGAAGACAAGCAAAAAGGCTTTTTTTCCCAAAAAACATTCCTCTTAAAATCCTTGACATTTTCAATCAATGCTTTCATAATGAAATTTAGTTAATAAGATAAAATAAGGCAGCCAGCTGCCTTATTTCTTAGAGAGACATCTCTAAGAAGTTTTGTCTGCTAAAGAAGAAAGGGGGAAACATATGAAAAAACGCAGTATAGCATACCTTCTTATTTTGTGTATGCTTATGGGGCTGTTTCCTGCAAATGCTTTTGCACAGGAACAAGTAGAACAAAATGGGGAGCTTGAAACAACAGAAAAGGACTTTTCACAGAAGGAGGAAAAAATAGAACAGGAAACAAAGGAACCTCCAAAGGAACAAGCACCATCGGAGGAAGACTCAACAGGGGAACCTCCAGAAGAACAGATACCAACAGAGGAAGACCCAACAGGAGAACCTCCAGAAGAACAGATACCAACAGAGGAAGACCCAACAGGAGAACCTCCAGAAGAACAGATACCAACAGAGGAAGACCCAACAGAAGAACCTCCAAAGGAACAAGCGCCATCGGAGGAAGACCCAACAGAGGAACTTCCAGAAGAAGAACTAACAGAAGAAATTTTAAAACAAAAAGATGCAATACAACATGGAGAAATTTGTAATGGAAATCATGATGGATGGACGAAGCTAGATAATACGATGACTTCTTTAGGTGAAGGAATGTATTTTTTAGAAAATGCTGTTACTATTTCTCAAACCATTGAAATTAATGGAGATGTAACACTATGTTTAAATGGACAAACATTGGAGATGACTGGTTCAGATTCTGTCATGAAAGTAAAAGATAGTAGAAATTTGACCTTGTTTGATGAAGAAAGTAATGCAGGTGTTATTACAGGTGGAGAACGTAGCGGTATTTATGTTGATGAAAATGCTAACTTTATGATGAAGGGTGGCAGTATCTCCAAAAATGAAGCAAATGAAGCAAATGGCGGTGGCGTTTATGTTGCTAAGAATGCCAACTTTACTATGCTGGATGGTATCATTTCTGAAAATATAACTGGAGAAGGCACAAGGCAAGAGAAAGGCGGTGCTGGTGGTGGTGTCTATGTGGATGGAGGCACCTTTGAGATGGAAGGAGGTATCATTTCTGGAAATTGTGCATATGGTCATAAGTTAGATTCTACATTTGATGTAGATTCTTTTGGTGGCGGTGTTTGTGTGTTGAATGAAGGTAGCTTTACCATGTCTGGGGATAGTGCAATTCAGGGAGAAAATTATTCCAAGATAAGTGGTGGTGGTGTTTATATCAAGGATAGTAATTTTACGATGACAGGGGGTACGATTTCTGAAAATAGTACAGGAAATTCTGGTGGTGGCGTATATGTTTACAATGGTACAACATTTACTATGACAAATGGCACCATTTCTAAAAATCATTCAGGTGTCTCTGGTGGTGGGATATGTATTCAAGATACTCAATTTACCATGACAAATAGTACCATTTCTGAAAATGAAGCAAAAATGGGTGGTGGTATCTATGCTGTAATAAGTGAGGTTGTTATGCAAGATAGCAGTATTTCTGAAAATGAGGCAAAAAATTCTGGTGGTGGTGTATTGATTGGAAATACCAGTGAATTTGAAATATCTGGTAATAGCATCATCACTGGCAATAAAGTGACTGATGGAGGTCATGGTAGTGGCGGTGGCGGAGTTATCGTTGGCAGCCAATCTACCTTTACTATAAAAGATACTAGTAAAATTACAAATAATATAGTAACTGTTAGTAATGCAGATGCTGCTAGTGGTGGCGGTGGAGTCTATGTTAGTGGTGGCACTTTTATTATGTCAGACAATAGTGAAATTACAGAAAATGAAGTAGATGTCAATACTGAGGCAGATAGTCATGGTGGTGGCGGAGTATTTGTTTATAATGGAACTTTTCATATGGAAACAAACAGTAAAATTGCTAAAAATGTGGTAAATAGGTATGGAACTGGTGGTGGGATATCTGTTGTAAGTGGAACAATTCAGGGAACAACAGAAGCCAATTTTCTTATGGAAGGTGGCATTATTACAGAAAATGAAGCAAAAAAAGGTGCTGGTGTATCTATCATAAATATAGAACTGCCCCAAAAAAGTGATAGCAAAGCGATGGTGACTATGAGAGATGGTACTATCAGCAATAATATATCAGAAAGTAATGGTGGTGGTGTATTCATCATGAATGGAGGATATGCTGAAAGTGATGATGTCATATTTACCATGGAAGGTGGTGAGATTTCTGAAAATGAAGCAGCGTATAATGGTGGTGGTGTGTTTATAGATGGCTGGATAAATCAAAATAATTATTATAAATCTACCTTTCTTATGAAAGATGGTATTATCAGTGGCAATAAAACAACAAAAGATGGCTATGGCGGTGGTATGTCAGTGTCTCAATATGGAATTTTTAAGATGCAAGGTGGAACCATAAAAGAAAATGAAACTTTGAATTCTGGTGGTGGTATCGACTTAAGTGGTAGCTTTACGATGACAGGTGGCAGCATTGTAGAAAATACATCTGCATATTCTGGTGGTGGTATTTATGTAAATCCAGATGCACTTATTTATGTTTCTGGTACACCTATTATAAAAGAGAATATAGGAACAGAAAAAAAATCTGTCAATAATGTGTATTTACCTACAGATAACATTATTCATGTGATTGATGCATTAGAAAAGAGTGCAAATATTGGTGTTAGTGTTGGTGCTAAAGATATGGACCATAGAAAAATTGCAGAAGGAAACAATCCATATACTATAGCAGATGGTACTGAAACCAAATTCAGAAGTGACCATCCAGAATATAAAACAATATTAGATAGTGCTGCGGTGTTTTTAGAAAAACGTCCAGAAAATGAAAAAATAGTAACTTTTAACTATCTGTATAACGATTTAACAGAAACAAAAATAGTAGAAGTTGGTACGCCTGTTGTAGCACCAACTCCCCAAAGAGATGGTTATACCCTTGAAGGTTGGTATATTGATGAAACATTGACACAAGCATATGATTTTAATACAGCAGTGACAGAAGATATGATACTATATGCAAAATGGATGAAAGAAACTTCTCCACCACCAGAAACACAAAAATTTACAATACAATTTAATGCGAATGGAGGCACTCCTGTTCCAGCTTGGCAAGAAGTAGAGGAGGGTGGAACAGTAAGAAAGCCGGATACACCTAAAAAAACAGGGTATCAATTTAAAGGTTGGTATATTGATGAAACATTGACACAAGTATATGATTTTAATACAGAAGTGACAGAAGATATGACACTATATGCAAAATGGACGGAAGAAACTTCTCCACCATCAGAAACACAAAAATTTACAATACAATTTAATGCGAATGGAGGCACTCCTGTTCCAGCTTGGCAAGAAGTAGAGGAGGGTGGAACAGTAAGAAAGCCGGATACACCTAAAAAAACAGGGTATCAATTTAAAAGCTGGTATATTGATGAAACATTGACACAAGTATATGACTTTAATACAGCAGTGACAGAAGATATGATATTATATGCGGGATGGGAGCCTACTGGAACAGTAAAAAGTTATATTGTAACATTTGAAAGTAATGGTGGTTCTGAAATTCCAAGTCAAACAGTAGAAACAGGAAAAACAGCGGTTATACCAGAAGTTCCAAAGAGAAGTGGCTATGAATTTTTGGGGTGGTTTGCAGATAAGGAGTTTCATGAAATTTATCGTTTTAGCAATCCTGTCACGGAAAATCTTACTCTATATGCAAAATGGAAATCTAGTGAAACAGTGGAAAGTTATGTTGTAACATTTGAAAGTAATGGTGGCTCTGAAATTCCAAGCCAAACAGTAGAAACAGGAAAAACAGCGGTTATACCAGAAGTTCCAAGGAAAAATGGCTATGAATTTTTAGGGTGGTTTGCAGATAAGGAGTTTCATGAAATTTATCGTTTTAGCAACCCTGTCACGGAAAATCTTACCCTATATGCAAAATGGAAGTCTAGTGGAACAGTGGAAAGTTATGTTGTAACATTTGAAAGTAATGGTGGCTCTGAAATTCCAAGCCAAACAGTAGAAACAGGAAAAACAGCGGTTATACCAGAAGTTCCAAGGAAAAATGGCTATGAATTTTTAGGGTGGTTTGCAGATAAGGAGTTTCATGAAATTTATCGTTTTAGCAACCCTGTCACAGAAAATTTTACCCTATATGCAAAATGGAAATGGATAGAAAAAAGCCATTCTAGTGGTGGCGGTGGTGGCAGTTACAGAACAGGTACTTGGGTAAAACCAGAAAAACAAACTATACAACCGCAAGTGATAAAGCAAGGTTGTCCAAGAAATCAAGATTGTCCTTTAATAAAATTTACAGATGTAGATAGATATGCGTGGTATCATGATGGTTCTCACTATTGTGTAGAAAATGATTTAATATTTGGTACAACAAATACAACATTTTCTCCTCATATGCCAATTACACGGTCTATGGTGGTAACAATTCTGTGGAGAACAGAAAATAAGCCAATAATAAATGATAGTATACCTTTTTATGATGTAACAGAAGGAGAGTATTATACAGAAGCAGTTCGTTGGGCAGTACATAATGATATTGTAAGTGGATATAGTAACATAAAATTTGCTCCTGAGGATAGTATTACTAGAGAACAAATGGCAGCTATGTTATATCGTTATACACAATATAAAAATAAAGAAGTAAGCGGAAAGGCTGATATTTCCATGTATGAAGATATGGCTGAGGTAAGCCATTATGCACTTGATGCAATTCAATGGGCTTGTGACACTGGTATTATTAATGGTGTTAGTACAACAATGCTTTCTCCAAAAGGAACGACAACCCGTGCACAAGCAGCACAAATGTTTTATATGTTGAAAAAAATAGATTAATAGGCTGAGCAAGAGATAGTTTAACTATCTCTTGCTCTTTATTTTTTAAGATAATGTAACAGAAAAATTATCAATTAGGCGTGTTTTACCAATAAAAACTGCTATTGCAACTAAAATTTTTCCTTGCAGATGTTCAATAGGTTGCATTGTTATTCCATCGACAACATCAACATAATCCACACGAGCCAAAGGCTCCGTTTCAATATGTGCTTTTAATGCATTTATTAAAGCTTGTCCGTTTCGTTCACCTTGTTCCACAAGCTTTTTACCCAAAAGTATAGATTGAGAAAGAATTAATGCTGCTTGACGTTCTTCAGCATTTAAGTAGGTATTGCGTGAAGACTTTGCTAAACCATCTGCCTCACGTACAATAGGACAACCTACAATTTCAATGTCAAAAGAAAGGTCTCGAACCATACGGCGAATTACTGCAAGTTGCTGTGCATCTTTTTCACCAAAAAATGCTTTATCTGGTTGTATTATATGAAATAGTTTGGAAACAACAGTGCATACTCCTCTAAAATGTCCGGGTCTGCTTTTTCCGCAAAGTTGTGTTGTGAGATGTTCCATCTCCACATAAGTACAAAAATCAGGAGCATACATTTCTTCTGGGGAAGGATGAAAAATTAAATCCACCCCAATTTCTTCCAAAAGAGCACAATCATGTTGAAAGTCTCTAGGATAGGAAAGCAAGTCTTCGGAAGGTCCAAATTGAATTGGATTTACAAAAACACTTGCTACTGTTTTATCACAGGAAATAACAGATTGTTTTGCTAAACTGGCGTGACCTTCATGAAGATAGCCCATAGTGGGCACCAAACCAATAGAGCATCCTTCTTTTTTCCATTGACGTATTTGGGCACGTACTTCTGCAACTGTTTGTGCAATTATCATGATAAAAACCACCTTTCTTAATATAATTTTTCTAAAACATCATCTTTAATAGTAAAACTATGGGCGGCATCTGGAAAAGAACCATTTTTTACCTCTTTATCATAACATTGAAAAGCTTGTGTCATAATAGAACCAACATCTGCATATTGTTTTACAAATTTTGGAACATAATCTTTGAACATTCCTAGCATGTCTTGATAAACCAAAATTTGACCATCACAGCCAACCCCTGCACCAATGCCAATGGTAGGAATATTTAATTTTTCAGAAATCATTTGAGCTAAACGGTCTGGAACACATTCTAATACAATAGAAAATACACCAGCATCTTGTAAAAGAAGAGCATCTTCAATCATTTTTTTTGCAACAGTTTCATTTTTTCCTTGTACTTTAAAACCACCTAACATATTAACTGATTGTGGTGTCATGCCAAGATGTCCCATAACAGGAATTCCAGCAGTAGTAATTGCTTTGATTTGTGGTACAACTTCAATCCCACCTTCCAGTTTGACTGCTCCGCCACGTCCTTCTTTCATCAAACGTCCTGCATTTACAACAGCGTCATAAACAGAAGTTTGATAAGACATAAATGGCATATCAATAACAACAAGGGTATCTTTGCAACCTCTTGCGACAGCACTACCATGATGAATCATATCTTCCATTGTAACAGAAAGCGTATCTGTATAACCTAAAATAACATTACCAAGGGAATCCCCTACTAATATACCATTGATTCCAGCTTCGTCCATCAATTTGGCGGTAGAATAATCGTAAGCTGTTAACATAGAGATTTTTTCTCCTTTTTCTTTCATACTTTGAAATGTTGCCACTGTGTTTTTCATTGTTTTTCTCCTTTCAAAAGGTTCCATATGTTTTGATAATCGGTGTCAGGGTGCTTTTTTTGTGCAATCCCTATTAATATGTGGGAGAGAAGGATGTAAATTTCTTTTTGTTCTGAAGAAAGACAGCTTAAATGTTTGCTTATTGTAGAACCATCTGCACGTTCAACAGGACCGGTTAAACTTTCTTGCAATCCTTTTTGAAAAACATGCGCAAGATTTCCAAGTGCTAAAGGTGCTAAGGCAGAGCGTGCTTCTTCTTCTGTAAAGCCACATTGCTCCATTAAGTCAAAAGCAGGTTTCATTAATCCAAGTGTAAGATTGCTGACCATAACTGCTGCTGCATGATAAGCTGTTTTACAATCAGAAGAAATTGTTTTTATACGGCAGCCGTCAAACAAGCTACGAATTTCTTCTAAATGAGCAGAATCTCCCTCCAGAGCAAAAAAAATATCCGTCAATTCCTCATAAGCGTGGTACTTATCGCTTATGGCAAAAAGCGGATGAACAGAATATCCAAAGGCGCCTGTTTTTTCTATGGCGGGAAATGCTTCCCTAGTAGAAAGTGCGCCACTACAATGGCAAATATATTTTCCTTTTATTGGCATAACTGCAATTTGTTGAAAGACCTGTGCTAAACTTCTATCTGGAACGGTTAAAAATAAAACATCACATAAATCAACAATTTCTTCGATATGATTTAATGCTTGTGTTTGCGTAAAGTGTGCCGCCTCTATTGCAGATTTGATACTTCTACTATAATAGCCTACAACAGAAATTCCCCGTTGTACAAAAAATTTACCCAGAGTGCAGCCGACTTTTCCTGCTCCAATGATTCCAATGTTCATAAGACATCACCTTCCTATTTTGTTCTAAAAAGATGACAAATCTTTCAAAAGCTGTCGGTATAATTTCCCTTTGGAATACTATCCATCTGGAACAGTATAGCATGGAGTTATGACAATGTAAAGAATTTTGTGGGACTTATCAAGGATAGAGTTTCTATTTGTTTTTTTTAAGAAAAAGCAGAAGTTTGAGAACAAAGTTTTTATAGGCTAAGCAGGGAAAATAAAAATTTCCCTGCTGTAATTTTTTAAAAATTTATTCTCCGCCTGCCTTAAAATTATAGATAGGTTTTATTACTTCCAAAATTTCCACAGTGTCACCAATATTATTTACGATGTCTTCCATATTTTTGTATGCCATAGGGCATTCATCTAAAGTATCCTTATTTACAGAAGTGGTATAAACATCGTTCATCTGTTTTTGAAATTCTGAAACAGTAAAGGATTTTTTTGCAGCAGAACGACTCATTAAACGACCAGCACCATGTGGTGCAGATTGATTCCAGTCATCATTGCCTTTTCCTATACAAATTAAAGAGCCATCTCTCATATTAATTGGAATTAATAATTTTTCTCCCTTTTTTGCTGATACAGCCCCTTTTCTTAGTATCATGCTTTCTGTATCAATATAGTTGTGTATAGTAGTAAATTGTTCTATGACATGCAATTTCATTCCTTTTACAATTTCATACATCATTGCTTTTCGATTCCATTCAGCATATTCTTGAATAATTTGCATATCATGGATATATTGTAAAAATAAGTTTCCTGTTACATAAGCAAGCTGCTTTGGAATGGATGATATTTTTGTATTTTTTAATGCTTTTATTGTTTTTTGAATTTCTTTTTGTCTACCTTGTGCTTTTAAAGTGATAATCAGGGCATCAATATCCGTCTTGGAACAGCCATTTAATGATTTGTAACCTTCTTGTTGATAGTAATTTGCTACTTCCAAACCAAGATGACGACTTCCAGAATGAATAACAATATAAATATTTCCTTCTTTGTCTTTGTTTGCTTCAATAAAGTGATTACCACCACCCAATGTGCCTAAACTTTTTTCTGCTCTGATGGGATTGATATAGTCATAGCAATATAATTTTTCCAGATAGATGTTATCCAAATAATGATGTGGTTTTTCTCTTATGTGAAAGCCGGAAGGGATTTTTTCATATATCAATTTATCAAGTTGTTGTAATTCAATGTGCTTTTCTTTAATTTTAATAGTTTCCATACCACAACCAATATCTACACCTACTAAATTTGGTACAACTTTGTCTGTAATAGTCATAGTTGTTCCCACTGTACAACCAGCACCTGCATGTACATCTGGCATAAGTCTTATTTTACTTCCAGAAATAAATTCTTGATTTAATAAAAGAATAATCTGAGAAATAGAACTTTCATCTATCACATCAGTAAAAACTTTTGCTTCATTGTATTTTCCTTTTAATTCTATCATGTTGCCTCCTAAATAGATGATATTTTTGCGTGGGAATCCATAGAGTAACAAGTATAGTATATCAATTTTTACCTTATAATGCAATTTGAATGATATTATTTTAGGAAAAACATTGCTTTTTTATTCCACATATGAGACATACTACATATGATAGGAATATAACATAATATTGACACAAAAAGAAGGTAGGAGGTATAATGAAAACATTATAATAATGTTTATCAACTAATAAAAATACAAAGGATAATCATGTGGAAAAGAAGTAAATCCCCTTCCATATTTTATAGTGTAATACGTTTCAAATTTTAATATAGATAGAGTAGAAACGGAGAATATCAATGAAAAGAGCACAACAAAAAAATAAAAAGGACAAACAAATTTCCTTATTTTTTTCCATTATATTTGTTTTTTGTATTTTAGGAACTGTTGTATTTTCTGTGTCACGAAAAGTGTCTGTGGAAATGTCTAATTCAGCAATTCAAAATTTAAGCGAAAGTCTGGATTTAATGAAAGGTACCATAGAGGCAATTTTAATAAAAGAAGCAGAATTTCAAAAACTGATTGCACAAGAACTTACCATAATAGAAAATCCAGAAGAATTTATTCGTTCCTATCATAAAAATCAAACAATGGTAAAAATGTCATTAATTTTAGCAGGAGAAACAGAAGGAATTTCTAATCAAGAAGAAGTATTTTCAGAAAGAGAATTAAATTTTTCTTCTGGAAAAACAGTAGATGATTTACCTATTTCAGAATCCTATCTAAATTATATGGGAACATGGGCATACACCATGAAATGTCCTGTAGAAAAGGATGGTCAAACAATAGCAACTCTTTATATCGAATATGTTTATGACTCTTTTGATAAATCACTTCCAAATGGATTTTATAATGGCAAAGCTATGCTTTATATTATGGATGCAAAAAATGAAAGACTTGTATTAAAACCAAAAGGAATGGGACAAAGAGATGCAGGACATCTTAATTTAGAAGATTTTTTCCGCGCAAATAATATTTTGGAAAAGAGCCTTCGGAATGAAGTAATTGAATGTATTAAAACTGGAAAAAATATCTTATTTTATCATGATATTCGACAAAAAAGTGCACTCAATTATATGTGGTCTGTCAATAATGGTGCTATTTATTTAATTGGTTATGTACCAATTGAAGCAATTCAGCAAGAGGGAAAAACAGTAAACCAAAATATTCTTATTGTTGTTTTTGTAATGTTAGTGGCTTTTTTTCTTTGTTGTATGTTGTATTACTTTAATCAAAGACAACAAATTAGAATCAGAAAAGAAAGAGAAGCCGAAAGAAAAATACACAATAAGCAATTGGCAGAGGCTTTGCAAGCAGCGCAACTAGCAAGTAATTCTAAGACCATGTTTCTTTCTAATATGTCGCATGATATTCGTACACCAATGAATGCCGTACTTGGATTTACCACATTGCTTTCCATGGATGCAGAAAATCCAGCAAAAGTAAAAGAATATACTAAAAAAATTATGGCATCTGGACAACATTTATTAAACTTAATTAATGATATTTTGGATGTTTCTAAAATTGAAAGTGGAAAAGTGGTACTAAATTTTGAAGAGTTTGCTTTAAGTGATTTAGTATCTTCTGTAGATGCCATTATTCGACCCATGGCAAAAGCAAAAAATCAAATGTTTCATGTTGAAGTAACAGAAATAAAACATGAAGATTTTATTGGAGATAAAACAAGAACCAATCAAATATTGATTAATCTTCTTTCTAATGCTGTAAAATATACACAAGAAAACGGAGAAATTTGGTTTCGTATTATAGGATTAAAACAACGTTCTAAACAATATGAACATATCAAAATCGAGGTAGAGGATAATGGATATGGTATGACACCCAAATACCTTGAAACAATTTTTGATGCTTTTACAAGAGAAGAAAATAGTACAACAAATAAAGTACAAGGAACAGGGCTTGGCATGGCAATCACAAAAAATATTGTGGAGTTAATGGGGGGAACTATAGAAGTTTTTAGTGAAGTAGGGAAGGGAAGTCTTTTTAGGGTAGACTTAGAATTTCGGATTCCAGAAGAACAAGCAGATAAACAGTTTTGGGAAAAGAATGGAATTTCTCATATGTTAGTCGTTGAAAAAATAGAATTTTGTAAAGATATTCAAACACTTATGCAAGATACAATGGTTTCTGTTGATACAGTGATTAGTATAGAAAAAGCACTTGAAAAAATACAGCAATCTTTAGAAACAAACCAAGAATATCACATAATTTTATTGGATTGGGATATTCCGGGAATAAATAATATAGAAATAATAAAAAAAATAAGAGAATTATTAACAGATATGATACCAATTCTATTTTTGACAGAACATGACAAAAATGAGATGGAGCAGGTGCTTTGTATAAAAAATACAGGAGTATTAATAAAACCATTTTTTGTATCTGCATTAAAAGAGAAAATAACAGAAGTTCTACAGAAAGAAAAAAATGAATTGCAGATAATGAATCAGAATAATTTAGAAGGATTTCACTTTCTTGCAGCAGAGGATAATGAAATTAATGCTGAAATTTTAGAGGAAATTTTAGCAATCGAAGGGGCAAGTTGTGAAATGGTGGAAAACGGACAATTAGCAGTAGAACGGTTTAATTGTTCAGCAGAAAACGAGTTTGATGCGATTTTGATGGATGTTCAAATGCCAGTGATGAATGGTTTTGATGCAACCAGAGCAATCCGCACTTTAAAAAGGGAAGATGCAAAGAAAATACCAATTATAGCAATGACAGCAAATGCTTTTGTAGAAGATGAAAAGGAAGCATTAGAAGCAGGTATGACCGTTCATATAGCAAAACCGATTGATATAGGATTGTTAAAGAAAACATTAAAAGAATGTATTGCAAGAAAGGAACAGGAAAATGAAAAATAAGATTAAAAAAATAACTACAATTTTAATAGCAACTGTTTTTATTTTTGCTATGTCTGCTTGTAAAGAGAAAAAGTCTAAAAATTTAATTATCTCTGAACAAGAGGACAAAAAAATTGTAAATTTGTTTGGTCCTATGGAAAAAACAAATCCTGAGTTTGATAATGTTGCAAGAAATGCTTTTGATACAACAATAGCTATTGCAGAAAAAAAATTAAATTTACTTGTGGAATATAAAACATATACTGCAGAAAATTATCAAGAAAAAACATATGATGATGTATGCCTTGATAGAGCAAGAAATAATATGGATGATTTCTATTTATTAAATCCAGATACAATACAAATATTAGGTTCAGAGGGATTTTTAGCTGATTTATCTATCTTAGATAATGCAGAAAATTTAAGAGAAGTTGTAAAAACAGCAAATACTGTAAATGGAAAATTGGTAGCAATTCCACAAGAAATAGTTGCACATGGTTTGTTTGTTAATAAAGATATGTTTGATAAATATAATTTATCTTTGCCAAATACACCAGAGGAATTTTTAGCATGTTGTAAGGTGTTTCAAGAAAATGGGATTGAGACACCAGTTGGAGCAAATCGTTGGTGGCTAGAAAATTTTGTATTTGCGCAAGCGTATGCAGATTTGTATAATGGTGGTAATACGGAGGTAGAAATACAAGCGTTAAATTCTGGTGAAAAAAAATATAGTGACTATATGCGTCCCGGTTTTATGTTTTTAAAGGAATTGATAGATAATGGCTATGTTGATGCAAAAAAAGCTCTTATTTCAGAAGCCATTGAGGCAGAAGGACCTGATTTTTTAGCACAAAAAACACCGATTGTTATGGCATATTGGGGCGCAGCGAATACAGAAACTGCTTATGGAAATCCAGATTTTGAATTGCAAGTCATTGGTTTTCCCAGTAAACGAGGACAAATGCCTGTTGTATCTATGACAGGCTATGGTATTAATATAAATGCAGAACATTTGGAAGATACAATAAAAGTTTTAGATACTATACTTTCTGATGAAGCACTTCAGCTTTATACAGAAACAAATAAGGTTATCTCTCCTTCTAAAAATGTTGAAGTAAATTGTATCCCAGCATTAAAACCATTAAATGATAAAATGAAAGAAAATACTTATGTATTGGGTTCTAATGCTGGAATGAATGTAGAACAATGGGGAAATACTTGCATCATTGTAAGAAATTTATTAAATGGTGCTAGTGTGGAAGAATGTATGGCAGAATTTGATAAATTACAAGAACAAGCATTACAGAAAAATTAGAATCTTAAAAAATTTTCAACAAAAAAGTTTTGCTAACAAGTGATAAGGTATCTCTTGTTTTTTAAATGTTTTTACTTTAATATATTTATAAAAGGTTCTTTAAAAAATAACAAAATCAATAGGAAAAGAGGTGATAACAAACCTAGGTGAGTGATAAAATAGTACATGTTTTGGGAAAGGTTGTATGGTAAGCAAAGAGAACAAATATTTTTATCTACAAAGTAATCATAAGAGATAGAATGAATTTTAAAAATACTGAATAGAATGCGTAAAAAACTGTTTTTGTAAAAATATAATAAAAACAAAAGAAATAGAATGAAAAATTAAGGGAAGATGAAAAACAAAGGAAAAAGTTTTTACAAAAGTTCTACAGAAAACGGAATGTTAATTGTAGTTAAGGGGAGGATTTTATTATGGATAATCAGTTGGTATGGGATGATAAATATAATATCGGTGTTGATATTATTGATAAAGAACATAAAAGACTTTTTAAGATTATCAATAAACTTTTCGCATTTGGTGAAGAAGAGAAAAAAAGTCAATGGGCATGTCAAGAGGGAGTAAAATATTTTAAAGAACATGCCATGAAACATTTTAAAGATGAAGAAGACTATATGGCATCCATTGACTACAAAGAATTTGAAACACATAGAAGGATTCACAAAGAATTTCGAGAAAATACACTTCCAGCATTAGAACAAGAATTAAAATTAACAAATTATTCTCCAAATTCTGTGAATCATTTTTTAGGGGTCTGTGCAGGGTGGCTGATTGGACATACCCTAACAGAAGACCTTGCAATTGTAGGAGAGAACTCAAGTAAATGGATAAAACGTTTATCTAGTAAAGAACATACTGCGATTGAAAAAAATATTGTTCAACTTTTGTATAATATGTTTCATTTGGAATCTCATGTCATCAGTGAAACCTATAATGGAGAAAAATTTGGAAAAGGAATTTACTATCGTCTTGTTTACAGCACAAAAGAGCAGAATAGAACATGGGAAACCTTTTTAGTTTTTGAGGAACAATTATTGATTAATACAGTTGGAAAAATTATGGGCGTTAAGTCGAATAAATTGGATACAATGTTGATAAATGCTACTAGGTATACTGCACAGCAATTTGTGGGACGTGTTATGAAATATTTTCCCTCCGCTGAATTGTATGAAATGAAAGAAGAAAATTTATTGACGCATGAACAATTTCAGAAGATATTTGAAAAGGAAAAACTACAACTCAGTTTGTTATTTGACACTGGTGCGGGATATTTTTCCTATTGTATGATTGCGCCACATTTACTAGAAGATAGTCTGATTACTCCTGTTGATACGAAAAAAGAAGTAAGTAAGGTGGAAAAATATCTTACAGAGGAGCAGGAAAGAGAAGAAAGAAAAAAATTAGAAAATAGAAATGCCGAAAGTAAAAAAGCTGCTCCTATAAGTTCAAACAGAAAAAATACTGCAATGGCAGAAATAGAAAAATATTTTATGGATAGAGATGCTGTGGAAGGAGCAGGAGCGTCCAAGCCAATGGAGATTAATAGGGCGATGGACAAGGTTGGAAATTATTTTACAAATCAAAAGGTAAACAAAGAGGAAACACCTACAAAGCCGATTGAAGTAAATAGTATTATTGCAGAAATAGAAAAATATTTTACAGAAAAGAAAAAACAGGAAGCAAATATGAACCCTATTAATATCAATAGTATTATGGTGGAAATAGAAAAATATTTTACAGAGAAAAAGGCAAATGAAAAAGGAACAACTTTAAAATCAATTGATATTAATAACATCATGGTAGAAATAGAAAAGTATCTGATTAATAAAAAGGTGCAAGAAAAAGAGACCATTCCAGAACCAATTAAAACAAGTAATGCAATGGTTGAAGTAGAAAAATATTTAACAGAAAAAAAGGAAAGTGAAAAAGAAGCATGTAAAAAGCCGAAAGTTCTTGTAGTAGATGATTCTCTTACAATACAACAAGGTATGAAAGAATTGTTAAACAAGGATTATGATGTATCGTTAGTAAAATCTGCTTTATCTGCGATTCGAGCGATTACATTGGATAAACCAGATTTAATTTTACTAGATTATGAAATGCCAATTTGTGATGGAAGACGAGTATTGGAGATGCTTCGTTCAGAAGAAGAATTTGCAGATGTTCCTGTTATTTTTTTGACAAGTAAGACAGACCAAGAAAGCGTTAGAAAAGTCATTGATTTGAAACCAGAAGGCTATTTATCAAAATATTTAAAACCCACAGATATTAAGAAAAAAATAGATAGTTATTTTGAAAAACGAAAAAGCTTGATGTTTTATGAAGTATAAAAAATAAAAGAGGGAATTTTTCCCTCTTTTTGTAATAGCATGAATGAGCGTGGGAGAGGTGAAAAAATGATAGAACAAATAAAAAATTCTTTACAAAAATCAAGTTATGATTTTTTAAGAACGAATGAACATTTAAAAGATAAAATGATGTTTCTTACTTTAGGAGGAAGTTATGCTTATGGTACCAATGTGGAAAGTTCAGATATTGATGTTCGTGGTTGTGCGTTAAATAGTAAATCTGATTTAATTGGCATGAGCCACTTTGAGCAAGTAATAGATACCTCTACAGATACAGTTATCTATGCTTTTAATAAATTAATTCCTTTGCTTTTGAATTGTAATCCTAACTGTATAGAATTATTGGGTTGTAAAAAAGACCATTATCTTTATATTTCACCAGAAGGAAAACAATTACTTGAGAATGCTAAACTGTTTTTGTCTCAAAAGGCAATTCATTCTTTTGGAGGATATGCAGATGCGCAATTACGTAGGCTGCAAAATGCATTAGCAAGGGATTCCTACCCACAATCTGAAAAAGAAAAACATGTCATGAATTCTTTAAAGTCAGCCATGTATAGTTTTGAACAGAGGTATCAACATTTTGAAGATGGTTCTATTAAGCTTTATGTAGATACTTCTCAGAAAGAAAATTTTGATAGTGAAATATATATGGATATTCAATTACAACATTATCCCTTAAGAGACTATAAAGGTTTATGGGCAGAAATGCACAATATTGTAAAAGATTATTCTAAATTAAATGGAAGAAATAGAAAAAAAGATAATGTACATTTAAACAAACATGCAATGCATTTAATTAGGTTATACTTAATGTGTATTGATATTTTGGAAAAACAAGAAATCAATACTTATAGAGAAAAAGAACATGATTTACTTATGAGCATTAGAAATGGAAAATACCAAAAAGAAGATGGTACATTTCAAAATGAATTTTTTGAAATGGTAGACGAGTATCAATATAAAATGGAACAAGCAATAAAACATACTACATTACCAAAAAAACCAAATTATAAGAAAGTAGAGGAATTTGTAATGAGTGTCAATGAAAAGGTGATAACTGGTGAATACAGATAAACAAAAATTAATACAATTATTATCTGGCAATCTTACAATAAAAGATATTCTAAACCAACAAAAAGAAATTGTCAACCTTATTCCGGAGATAAAGCCTATGATTGCCATGCCCCAGAATAATCCGAACCATTGTTATACGGTATGGGAACATACAGCACATAGTATAGTTTTTGCTCCAGATAATATTATATTAAGAATAACTATGTTATTTCATGATATTGGGAAACCTTCTTGTTATACCCAAGATAAAAATGGGATTGGACATTTTTATGGACATCCAAAATATAGTAAAAATATTGCTTTTCAAGTATTAACAAGATTACAATTTGACAATACTACCATAGAAAATATTTGCCAACTTATTTTTTATCATGATGCGCAAATTCCTTCTAAGACAGTTTCTGTAAGGCGATGGTTAAATAAATTAGGGGAAGATACATTAAAAATGTTGATAGAAGTGAAAAAGGCAGATATAAAAGCGCAATCTCCTTCTGTTCAATCCCCAAAATTGGAACAAATAACAAAATTAGAGAAGAAATTAGCAGAAGTGATAAAAACAAACCAATGTTTTGGAAAAAAGGATTTAGCAATTACAGGTTATGATTTAATACAAGCTGGTATTCTACAGGGGAAAGAAATTGGTAGAATATTAACCTTGCTAGTCTATTATGTAAAAGAAAATCATATTAAAAATGAAAAACAACAATTAATACAAGTAGCAAAAGAAATATATCAACAAAAGTTATGAGTAAATTGAAATTATCAATTTACTCATAACAAAAGACATTTTATATAATTTCACAAATCATTGCTTCATAGGGACGTAAATGTATTTGTTCTAATGAAATTGTTTGTTCCTGTGGATAATTTGATAAAATAACATTTCCTTTGCCAGAAAAAAGAAGTAGAGCAGGTTCTTTATAAAAATTACAGATAATAACCCATTTTTTTCCGTTCCATTCTCTAGTATAGGCAAAAATATGCTTATCTTCTGGGCAAAGTAATGTGAAATTACCATCAACTAGTATTTTATTTTCTTTACGCAGTTGTATCAGTTTTTGATAGTAATAGAAAATAGAATTTTTATCATCTAGTGCTATTTCTACATTGATTTCTTTGTAGTTTGGATTGACAGGATACCAAGGGTTTCCTTCTGTAAATCCTGCTGCATGGCTATGATTCCATTGCATAGGAGTTCTAGCATTATCTCTTGCTTTTGCACAAAGAGAATGTAGTATTTCTTTTTCAGAATATCCATTCTGTTTTCGTTCTTGATACATATTGATGGCTTCCACATCGGCAAAATCTTCTTTACTTGAAAAAGGATAATTTGTCATTCCAATTTCTTCCCCTTGATAAATATAAGGAGTACCTTTCATACCATGTAACACAGTTGCTAACATTTTTGCAGATTCCACTCTATATTCCTTATCATTACCCCAACGAGAAACAATTCTTGGAAGGTCATGGTTGTTCCAAAAAAGGCTATTCCAACCCTTTCCATCTAATTCTTTTTGCCATTTTGCAAAAGTGTGTTTCAAATAAATAAAGTCAAGAGGTTTTAAATCCCATTTTTCTTTTCCAGCAATTTGGTCTGCCTGCATTTGTTCAAACTGAAAAATCATATCTAATTCTTTTCTATCTGGGGAAGAATATAATTTGCCGATTTCTGTATCAGCTCCCCAACATTCACCTACAGTTACAATATCTTTATTTCCAAATGTTTCCCGATTCATTTCTTGTAAATATTCATGAAGTTTTGGACCATTTTCTTTTATTTTCAAGTCTGGTACTTTTCCAATCATATCTATCACATCAAGTCGAAATCCTTTTATTCCCATATCAATCCAGTAATTTATCATTTTCCAGATTTCTGTACGAACATTTTTGTTTTCCCAGTTTAAATCAGGTTGTTTTTTATGAAAAAAATGTAGATAATATTCTTCTGTTTCTTTAGAATATTCCCATGCACTTCCTCCAAAACAAGATTCCATATCATTTGGTACATGGTTGCCTTTTCTCCAGATATAATACTCATGATATGGATTATTTATTGCGCTTTTTGCTTCTATAAACCATGGATGTTCGTCGGAAGTATGATTTAAAACTAAATCCATCATAATTTTAATACCACAATTTTCACATTCTTGAATTAGTTCTTTCATGCCATCTATTGTTCCAAATTCTGATGATATACCATAATAATCAGAAATATCATAACCATTATCTGCATTAGGGGATGGATATACAGGACTTAACCAGATAATATCAATTCCCAATTTTTTTAAATACCACAATTTTGAACGGATCCCATTAATGTCACCAACCCCGTCACCGTTGCTATCACAAAAGCTACGTGGATAGATTTGATATACAACACTATTTCTCCACCATTTTTCTTTCATTGTTTTTCCCTCACTTCTTGTTTTTATTTATGGAATTTAGTATACTATAAAAAGTTACGAACTGCTTGCATGATATTACCATATAATAACACAATATTACGATTTAGGAGTGTGATACATAAGATGCACCCTTATCATGAAAATCGAATTCATGGTACATCAGTATTTCATTTTGAAGTATATTCTCACTATGATAAAGATGGTTTTTATTTTGTTTCACAGCATTGGCATGAAGAATTAGAATGGATTTATGTAGAAAATGGTATTCTTCATCTAACAATACATGGAAAATCTATTATAGTAAATGCAGGAGAATTTTGTTTTATTAATTCTGGTGAACTACATGAAATTAAGTCTATTGGTTTTTCTTTTCATCATGCAATTGTTTTTAATCCGCATTTTTTGGATTTTGCAATTTATGATGCTTGTCAGCATAATTTTATACGCCCTGTAACAAATGGTAATTTACTATTTCCGACTTGCTTTTCTACATTTTCAGAAGAAGACCGAAAACAAGTTTTGTTTCATATGCAGGAAATAATAAAACTTTATCATGAAAAATCTTTTTGTACACTTTTGAGTATTAAAATTCATATATTGCATGTGATAGAATTGTTTTTTAAAAAGAACTATTTTTTAAAAAGAACTTTATTTCTAAAAAGAAAAGATTCTTTAAATCAATTAAAACAAGTAATAGAATATATTCATAAAAATATTACAGAACCAATTTCTTTACAAGCTTTGGCAGAAATTTGTTTTATGAGTCCTAATTATTTCTGTCATTATTTTAAACAAGAAATTGGAAAAACACCAGTAACATTTATAAATGAATATCGTATTGAAAAAGCTTGTGAAATGCTTTCTGCCTCCAATTTATCTATTTCTGATATTTCGCTTTCAGTAGGTTTTGACAATTTTAGTTATTTTATCCGTAAATTTCGGGAATATAAAGGGATTACCCCCAAAGAATACCGTGTACTTTGTACAAAATAAAAAACACTAACTTAAAAAAGTAGTGTTCAGTCTGTCAATAAAGTCTTTTTTTGTGGGTTTCACCTACATCCACCAACTTTTTTAAAAAGAAAGTTGGACAAAAAACTTTCCTAGAAAAACTAGCGTTTTTCCTTATAAAATCAATATTTTTAGCGAAACGTTAGTTTCGCCTTAAAGTTCTTTGCTTCTTTCTTTCAAGAAAGAATTAGGAGTTTGAGGGCTAGCCCTCAAGGTTTTTTGATAAACTGAATACTAACTTAAAAAAGTAGTGTTTTTTTGTTAAATATTTGATTGATATTTTTGTAATGATGCTTGTAATACTTTTCCGGCAATTGGTGTAGCACTTCCATCTTGATTGATATTTTCAATCATAACAGCAATAGCAATTTGTGGATTGTCAGCTGGTGCAAAACCAATAAACCAAGAATGGTCATTTCCTGTTGCATTTTCTGCTGTGCCCGTTTTTCCTGCTATTTCTATCCCATAAATTTGTGCTGCTGTTCCAGTACCTTCTGCAACACAAGAAATCATCATATCTGTTATTATGTCAGATTCTTCTACAGAAATCACTTGTTTTAATTTTTCTGGTACGGTTGTTTTAGAAGCATTTCCGTTGTAATATTGAATATGGTCTACGACATAAGGCTTCATCATGATACCATTGTTGGCAATCGCTGAGGCAACCATTGCCATGTGAAGGGGAGTTGCTAAGGTTTTTCCTTGTCCAATTGCAGTTTCTACAATTTCATTTTCCTCTGATTTCTTTTGTAAAGCAACTTGACTAATACTATGCGCTAGTACAAAAGGGTAGTTCTCATTAAAATAAAAATCTTCTGCTTTTTTTCTAATATTTTCTGCACCAACTCTTTTTCCCAATTCTGCAAAATAACAATTACAAGAAGTAGCGATTGCTTTTTTCATGTCTACCATACCATGCACTCTGTTGTTATAACAATGAATAACTTTATTTTCAAAAATAGCCTGCCCAGTGCATTCATACGTAAATCTTTCCCAATCACTATAATATTCAACTGCTGCGAGAGCAGTGATTACCTTAAAAGTAGAACCGGGAGGATATAAACCTTGTGTTGCTCTGTTTACTAAAGAACTATCTTCATCTTGTCTTAATCTTTCCCAATTTTCTGCTACTGTGTTTGGGTCAAAATCAGGATAGGCTTGTAGTGCTAATATTCTGCCGGTAGAGGGTTCCATTACAACAACAGCCCCCTTTTTATTACCCAGTATATTTCCTGCAACAGATTGTATATCCATGTCAATGGTTAAAACAACATCATTTCCCTGCACAGGAGTTCCACTAAAAATATGATGGATTCTTTGCAATACTTCATTATGTGCTGTCTGCAATTCAAAATTTTCGGCAGCTTCTACACCTGTTTTACCTTTGCTACTGTAGCCTGTGATATGGGCTGCCATACGGGAACGAAGATAATTTCTTGTGTAACTATTTTCACTATTTTGTACACTTTCTGCTAATATGTCACCATTACTATCTCTAATATTACCTCTTTTTACAGAATTATCTACATAATTTAATCTGGGATTATAAGCATTGGAGGAAATTTCTTGCCTGTCAACAAAGGTTAATTTTGCCATTGCTGCCAATAACAAAAAAAACATTAATGTAATCAACCAAAAGATTCTTTGTGCACTTCTTTTCATATTATTCATGGGAATTACCACCCCATTCTGTATATGTTTGTTCTGTAGTTTGGTATCCTAATTCATGTTGTTCGCAATATACACTTACCCATTGTAGTAGTCCTATCATCATAATACTAACTAGTACGGAACTACCACCATAACTAACAAAGGGTAAGGTTACACCAGTTAAAGGAATCAATTTAATAACACCACCAATAATTAAAAATGCTTGAAAAGCAAACATTGTTACAACACCTGCTGCTAAAAGGCTATAATATCTTCTTTGGCAACGAATTACTACTAGTATTCCCCTAAAAAATAGCATAATATAAAGACAAACAATTCCCATACCAAATAGTACCCCCATTTCTTCACAAATTGCAGCAAATATAAAATCACTTTCTACAACAGGGATACTGTTTGGCATACCTTTTGTTAGTCCACTACCAAAAAGCCCCCATGTGGTAATGGCAAAAAGAGAATTTACAATTTGGTACCCACCACCATCTATATCTGACCAGGGATTTTTCCATGCAGCAACCCTTACCCTAACATGAGAAAATAAATGATATGCTAAAGTTGCGGCAATACTTGCAGCTCCCATTCCTGCAAAAAATAATATTTCATTTGATGTAGAAATATAAAGCATAACCATATAGGTCATAAAAAAGATTAAGGCACTACCTAAGTCTTTTTGAAATACTAATAGGAGTACAATTCCGGCACTTAATACTCCAGTAATCAGCAACTCTTTTAATTCCACTCTTTTTCGGAAAACACTTGCTAAATAAAATATAAATAAAAACTTAACAATTTCAGAAGGCTGAAAGGTAACAGGACCAATTTTAAGCCAGTTTACAGAACCATATTTTGATGTGCCAAATAGTAAGGTACTTAAAATAAAAGCATAAGAAAAAATAATGTAAACATATTCAAAGATTTCAAATCTTGGAATAAGCCGTAATACAAACGGAATAAATAACATCATTACAATACCTAAGGTCATCCATATTAGTTGCCTAATGGCAAGTTCCGGTTTTAATCTTTGTAGCATAATTAAACTAATATCTAATAAAAATAACATACCTGTCCAGATTAAAGGACAACCCTCATAATAAAACTTATCTAATAATACCATAGAAGCCAATAAAAAAATTAATCCTGCGAATGCAACTGCTAAAGTTTTAAAATTGAAAAAAAATGCACCTGGTTCATAGGATAGAATTAAAAATGCTGTTACATGAATCCATATAATCAATCCTTTTTGAATCGAAATAGCACGGGAAGGACTTCCCAAATAACCACCTTGCTCATAAGCAATATATACGATTGCTTGCCATAAAAATAATACAATATAGAATAAAAATAAATATCTACTAAATAATATCATTAAGTCAAACATATTCTATTCCACACCTCTAAAATAATGTCCTTTGGTACTTCCTTTTTCACTCATTTCGTGCAGTAAAATTTTGGTTTCTGTGCTTTGTCTGGTACAGTCTTTTGTCATTTCTACATAAGCATTTAAAATTCTTTCTGTTTTTTTCTTTCCTTCTTTTGTAAAAATTAAGCGGACACTTCCTGTTGTACTTTCTAATATTTCATCATAAAATTTTAAAGTAAACAAAGGTTTTCCATTTAATATGCTGCAAATACATTGTGTACAATCTGGCATCAAAGGAAATTTCATGCCTTTTCTGTCTTTTAAAAAGTATAAACTATCTTCCCCTTTTTTAGAACAGAAAATTCCATTTGTTTTTCCTCCAGCATAATTTCCAATTGGACATTGCTGGGTTATCATAAGTGGCAAATATCCATAGACTACCATTTCACAATTTTCATTTGCAATCGTATTAATTTCTTGTAAATTATTTTCTACAGAAATACAAACATTACTTGCACCTTGTTTTAGCCAAAAAGCAACACTTTCTCTATTGAATACATTCATAGAATAATCGATTGTTATTTCTTTTTGTGTTTTAAAAACTTCTTGAAATTGTCCTGGTGACCTCACTAAAAATCCATCAATATTACTTTCTTTTAATGTCTCAAGTTCTTCCATTTCCCTTCTTTGGATTCTTGGCAATGCCACATATAATTTGATGTTATTTTTATGACATGCTTCTATGTATTTAGGATAATTTTTTTTCAAGTCCTCTGTAAGTTCACAATATAAAATGTGAACACACTTATCTTCACTTACTACATCAAACTGTTCTTTTGTACTAACCAGTACATTTAATTTTTTTGTTTTTATAATAGAACTTTGTTTTTGTTTTTCTGTTTGATAATCTGCTTTTCTTTTTGATTTTTTTAAAATAGAATGTTGTAAGGCTTCTGTTGCAGCTCTACGTACTTCATTGATGCTACTGATTCCAATATAAATATTTTCATCTGCTTCTATTTCTAAATTTTCGATGGAAAAAGGGGTAGAACCAGTTTTTGTAGCTTGCTGTTTTATTTTTTCTATAGAAAGTGCTTGTTTTTGTGCTGCTTCTACAACATCACCTTCTTGATATACCATATTACCATAATTATCCCAAAGCTGATAATATAAAGGTAAGCCTTTTTTTGCTCTTATTTTTCCATAGATTGATAATTTTCTATTATCTTTTTGCCATGTCTTTTTTAAAGTATCTTCTAATGCTTTGTCATGTGTTTTGTAAACCACATCATTTTTAGAAATATCCCCTTTGATTGCGAGATTAATAAACTCACCTGCTTTGGATGCACGGGAAATATTACTTCCAACATGGGGTTCCCTTTGTGTCCAAATTTCTATACCATCACCGGGTACAAGTGGTTCTCTTGTTCTTATGGTAACTCTGCCAGCTTTTTCATTGTAACTATCTACAAATCCTGTTTTTAATCCCCATGTTTTAGGACGTTCAATGCTCATCATGTCTCTGCCAGCATTTGTTTTGTAATATCCTTCTGTAAAACCGCCTCGATTAAAAAGTTGCATCAATATTTTTAAATCTTTTGTATCAACTTCATAATTTTCGGGAGAGGTTGCATATAAATCTAAATATTTTCTGTAAATTTGTGTTACACCCGCCACATATTCTGGACTTTTCATACGTCCTTCTATTTTGAGGGAAGCAACACCGCTTTTTATAATTTCTGGTAATAAAGTAATGGTTTGCATGTCTTTTGGAGAAAGAAGGTGCCCTTCTTCTATTTTATCATAACCTTGATATAAAGTATAAGGTAAGCGGCAAGTTTGTGCACATCTTCCACGATTTCCGCTGCGCCCTCCTAATATGCTGCTCATAATGCACTGTCCTGAATAACAAACGCACAAAGCCCCATGAATAAAAACTTCAATTTCTGCCTCGGTATTTTGTGCAATATATGTCACTTCTTCTAAAGACAATTCTCTACTGAGTACAATTTTAGAAAATCCCTGCTGATATAAAAAATTAATATCTTTTAAATGATTTGATGTTAACTGTGTACTGGCATGAATTGGAATAGGAAAATATTTTTTGATAATTTGTGCTGCACCAATATCTTGTAATATTAATGCATCAACACCTATTTCATAAAGTTGTTTTGTGTAGTTTAATAAAGCATGTATTTCTTTTTGTTTGTATAATGTATTCACAGTTACATATACTTTTATCCCTCTTAAATGACAGTAGTCACAAACTTGTTCAATTTCTTCTATAGAAAAGTTATTTGCATATTGTCTTGCACTAAAATACTTTCCACCAATATATACAGCATCACAACCATTGTTGACTGCCGCAAAAACACTTTCTATAGAGCCTGCTGGTGATAACAATTCTACTTGCATATCATATCTCCTTTCATGACATTTGCAATTTTTGTTTTAATTCTTCCATTTGCTTTTTCTGTTCTTCCAACTGTTTTTTTAATTCCTTGGATTGGTTTTGTTCTTCCTCTAATTGCAATTCCAAATCAAATAATTGGTATTCAAATTCATGTTCTTTTTGCTTTAAAAGAGACTGTTTTTCTTGTTCCAATTCTACTTTTAACTGTTCATTATTTTTGCTTTCTTCTTCTAACTTGGAACGTATGTCCTCTAATTGTTTTTCATATTGTATTTTTTCTTTTTCCCAATCCTGATTTTGCATATTATTTTGTAATTCTTCCACCTTTTGCTTTTCTTGTTCTAATTCTTTGGTTACATTTTGAAGCATAGAAAAAACTTTTTTTTCTTTTTCTTCCCAAAATTTCTGTCTTTCTAATTCTATTTGTTCAATGTCAGAAGATTCTTCCAACTGTTGTTGTAAACGTTTTGTTTGTTTTTTTTCACTTTCCAAAAGCAATACTAAGCTATCTACTTCTTGCTCATATTGTTTTTCTTTTTGTTGCCAATCATGATTATTTTTTTGTTTTTCTAACTGTTGTTGATAAGCAAGTTTTTGTTTTTCTGCTTCTTTTAATTTTTCTTTTGTATTATTCCATTGTTGCCTTGTATTTTCTAATGCCTGCTCACATTGCTTTAATTTTTCTTCTAAGGATAAAAGTTGTTTTTCCTTTTTTTCTATCTGTTTTTTGGTATCTTCTAATGTTGTCACAAAATGTTTCCAATCTTGTTCTATTTTATTTTTTTCCTCTGTTATGGTTTGCAATTCCTGCTTTGTGTTTTCAAAGTCATCAGAAAGTGTTTGATATTTTTCTTCTTGTTCTGACAACAAAGTTTCTTGTTGCTTTAATTTATTTTGATATTCTATCATAGCAGTTCTTGCTGTTTCCAATAATTTTTTTAATTCTTTCATTTGTTTGTTTCTTGTTTCTTCTAAAGATTTTTTTCTGTCTATATCACCTAATTGTTTGGTTAATAGAGCATTTTTTTCTCTTTCTTTAAAAAAATCATCTGCCACATTAATAGATGTTAATACATGTGTCATTCTAAAATCAGCAGCGATATGAGGACTAATTTCTTTTACTTCTTTTATTTTTATATTGATGTAATCCGCCACTTGTTTGATGTGGTCTTCTGATTCTTCCCCCATCAAAATAAACGGTTTATCATCAATTATAATTTTTACTTTGTTTTTTGACAAAAAGAATCCCTCCTAAAATCCATATGGACATGTTTTATTATATCATATTTTTTTCTTTATGGAATACCATTTCTTTTTGCCAAAGACATAAAGGAATGATAACAAAAAGGAACCAAAAAATACAATGATAGAATTATAAATAAATTTGCGAAGGATGGAATGTAACCCTATTTCAAACCAACGTTCATTGCAGAAGTATAATAAATAGCAATGTCCTAAAAAAATATATAGACTACTTTCTTCTATTGCTTTAAAGATAGTAATTGCCCATTTTGGTAGTATCTGTGTTATGATACAGGAAAGATGATAAAATGCAGCAACAGCACTGATGGAAAATAAACAAGTAAATATTCTCCAATAGTAATATATCATTCCTTCTATATTCGCACTATAAGCGTGTGTTGTATGCCAATAGGTAAAAAAAGCAAAACAAAGATAAATGAGCCAACAATATTGATTTATTTTGTTTTGAAAAAATGTCATATCTGTTGCTAAGACACAACCTAATATAAAATAGAGAAAGTATGTCATAAAAAATCTATCATCATAAGGAACAAAAATATATCTTAAGTAAATATATTGTAGAATAACGCAAGCAACCAAAAAATAAGATATTTGGTATTTTTTTAAAAAATATAAAATAATACCAAAAAGAAAATAAAATTGAAAAATAATGGTAACAAAATAAAATGGTGATACTAAATCTCCCATAATAAAGGAAAAAATATGTTGTTGTATCGTTTTTGACTCTACGAATCCAATAGAAGTTAAAAATTTATAATAAGCGATGTACCAAAAAGTGTAGGGAATCAATAATTTTAAAATTCTTTTTTTGATAAAAGGAAAAAAGGAAAACGTTTTTTGTTGATAAGAATAAGTCAATTTTAAACCACTTAAAAATACAAATCCGGGTACTACAAAGGAAAGTGCTTTATTAAACATATAAAATAATTTATGCCATTTACTTCCTATGGGTAGATTTGCTACTCCTTCGGATGATGTGTGTATTAATACAACAAAACAGCATAAAAATGATGTCAACAAAAATAATTCTGTTAGCTTTTGTTTTTTTTCCAAAACAATCCCTCCTACATTTATTCAGTATACCGTTTTTTATAGAAATACACAAGATATACTTTCTGTTTTACTGTCTAACATAAAAAATCACCACAAACAATTTTGAAATTAGTATATACAAAAAACTGCCACAGATAACTGTGACAGTTTTAAAAGTCGGTTTTGATAAAAGGATTTCTTATTGAGCTTTTACATACTCAGCACCTTTTGCAAGTGCTTCTTTGTTAATAGGAATAAATTTTGCTTTATTTTCACCAAATACTTTTGTAAATGCATCCAAAACAGCTTGTTCTGATACTGTTTTGTCAACTTCTAACAATGCACCCAACAATACAATATTTGCTAATTTAGGATTGCCTAAATCTTTTGCAATGTCGTTAGCAGGAACATAATATGCTTTTACATCAGTACGTTCTACTTTTGATTCTATCAAGCTGGAATTTAAGATAATAGTTCCACCTTTTCCAACGATTTCTACAAATTTATCATAAGATGGTTGATTCATAACGATAGAAGCTGTAGCATCTGCTGTAATCACTGGAGAACCAACTGGTTCATCAGATACAACGATAGAACAGTTTGCTGTACCACCACGCATTTCAGGACCGTAAGAAGGACACCATGAAACTTCTTTTCCCTCAAGCATGCCAGCATAAGCAAGCAATTTGCCCATACTTAAAACACCTTGACCACCGAAACCTGCACAACATACTCTTTGTGTACTCATATTATTTTCCCTCCCCTGTAAGATCTTTAAATACGCCAAGAGGATAGTAAGGAATCATTTTTTCTCTTACATATTCCATTGCTTTTACTGCTGTTAATCCCCAGTTTGTAGGACAACTTGAAACAACTTCAACAAATCCGAAGCCAAGACCTTCTTTTTGTACTTTTAAAGCTTTCATAATTGCTTTTTTAGTTTGTGCAACCTGTCCAGGTGTTGTCACACTTACTCTTTCTATATAAGCAGGACCGTCTAATGTTGCAAGCATTTCACTTACACGAATAGGGTTACCTTGTACATTTACATCTCTACCTTTTTTTGCTGTTGTTGCTTTCATGCCTGGTAATGTTGTAGGAGCCATCTGACCACCTGTCATACCATAAATACCATTGTTAATGAAAATAGTTGTAACTTTTTCACCTCTAGCTGCTGCATGAACGATTTCACAAGTACCAATGGAAGCTAAGTCACCATCACCTTGATATGTGATTACGATTTTACTAGGGTCAACTCTTTTAATACCAGTTGCAGTAGCAGGAGCTCTACCATGTGCACACTGAATTGCATCAAAATTGAAGTATTTATTTGCCATAACGGCACAACCAACAGGTACACAAGCAATTGCGTTTCCTGTTTCACCCATTTCTTCCAAACATTCTGCCAGTAATTTATGTACGATACCATGAGCACAACCAGGACAATAATGTAATTTTACATCTGTTAAAGCTTTAGATTTTTCATATACAACTGACATTATTTGTCACCTCCCATTACAGACTTACCAAATTCAACAACTTCTTCTGGTGTTAAGATAATACCGCCAGTTCTGCCGTAGAATACAACTTTGTTTTTATCATTGCAAGCAAGTTTTACATCATCTGCCATTTGTCCCATACTCATTTCAACATCAAGATATTTTTTGATATTGTCTCTTTGGAAAGCATTTACTGGGAATGGATATAATGTTTTTGGACGAATCAAACCAACTTTATAACCTGCTGCTCTTAAGGTATCTACAGAAGATTTTACAATTCTGGAAGAAGTACCATAAGAAACGAAGGCATATTCTGCATCATCCATGCAATATTCTTCCCAGCTTTGTTCATCTGCTTCAATGACATCATATTTTTTCTGTAATGCGATATTGTGATTTTCACAATCTTCAGCGTCCATGTTTAAGTTTACAATCATGTGTTTTTCGCCATTACCTTTTCCTTTTAATGCCCAAGCATCTTTGGAAGGTAACTCTTTTTTAGGAGAATAATTAAATTCAACTGGCTCCATCATTTGACCAATCAAGCCATCAGAAAGAATGATAACTGGAGTTCTATAAAAATCAGCTAAATCGAAAGCATCCATAACCATATCTACTGCTTCTTGTACAGAAGCTGGTGCTAAAACGATATTATGGTAGTCACCATTAGAACCACCTTTTACACACATATGATAGTCTGCCTGACCTGGTTGAATTGTACCAAGACCTGGGCCACCACGCATCATGTTTACAACAACTGCTGGCAAATCCGCATTTGTAATATAGCCAATTCCTTCTTGTTTTAAAGCGAGTCCTGGAGAAGAGGAACTTGTTAATACTCTCGCACCTGCTGCTGCTGCACCATATACCATATTAATTGCTGCTAATTCACTTTCTGCCTGAACGAAAGTACCGCCTACTTTTGGTAATTCATCAGATAAATATTCTGGCAATTCGCTTTGTGGTGTAATAGGATAACCGAAAAAGAATTTACAACCTGCTTCGATAGCTGCCTTTCCAATCGCTTCATTGCCTTTCATCAATACCTTTGCCATATTAAAATCCTCCTCCCTTAATCTATTTTTTCCACTGTAATCGCTGAATCTGGACACATTCTTGCGCAACTTGTACAAGCGATACAGTCATCATTTACTACTTCTGCTGGATTATAACCTGCTTCATTAATTCTTGTTTCTGCTAATTTCAACACTTTTTTAGGACAAACAGAAACACACAATTCACAGCCTTTGCAGTAATTTTCGTCAATCGTTACTTTACCTTTTGCCATTTTTGATACACCTCCATTATTTTTGCCTACATCCAATCTTTTCTCATATAAAACTTTAGAGGAAAAAGTTCGCCACCCAAGTCATCTGGGAAGTTTTCTATATCTTTTACGACTTCTTCCACATAGGTTGTATACTTGATTGGTACTCCAGACAGCCGGCTGGCCTCTTTGAGTATTTTATCTCCCATTGTAATATCTTCTACTGTTGTTTCACGGATAAGGTTTGTGTTGTTGATAAAACCTGTCACGCGCAAACCAGAAGCATCTTCAAGGCTTTTCATTTCTTGTAAAATACCTTCTGGGGATGAGGTATCTGGTCGATTTACATTAACAACCATGAAGAAATCTGTTTCCTCGCTGTCTAAGAGAGGTTTTAATCTGCCAAGCACCATTGTCCCAACATCATTTCCACCTAAATCAACTAAATACTTTGTTGATTTATCTTTTACAGGGGAAGCAATTGCTGCAACAGCAGGAATATCTACGCTGTCACCTTCTAAACTAGAAGAAACAACATGAATGCCCATTTCTTCTAATTCTTTTTTTCTCTCTCTGGAGCGAAAGTATACATTTACAATATCCAAATCACCAAGGGTGACTTTGGGAGAAATCTGACGTAATTTTATAGCATAATTCACAGCAAACTCTGTTTTGCCACTGCCATAATGTCCTGTAATTATGGTGACTCTTTTGCTATTTTTTGGTACCATAATCATTACCTCCTAAATTATACTATAATGATAGAAAATGATTTTTATATCATTTTAATTTGTAGGAATCGTATATTTGTGTCTTTTGATATATTAAAATTGCATAATATACAAATCAATTATTGTATGTATTTTAATACATTTTTCTATAAATTCCTTTTCTGTTCTTATTATAACTCAACTTGCACAATAAATCAATATTTTTTTTGCAATTTTTTTATTTTTCTTAAAAAAATACATAACAGGATATGTTATATATTATAATTTATAAAATAATTTATAAAATAATTTGTATAATTTTACGCATTTTATGAGAAATTTACCAAAAAAAGCCTTTTATTGTTTGACAATAAAGAAGTATTTTATTTTATATTTTGGAAGGAAAAAGTAGTTATTTCGTGGCTTGTATACAGAAAGCAATTTTTATCTTACCTCTTGTTTTCACAAATATTGTCAGACAATAACTATTGTTTTTATAATATCGTTCTTAATAAAAAAAAGCCTTTATCTTTTTGATAAAGGCTACTTAAATTTATATATTAAACAACAGTTCTCCATAGGTTGGGAATGGCCACATTTCTTCATCTACAAGCATTTCAAGTACATCCGCGGGTTTTCTTAATTCTTCCATTGCTTTGGCAATATGGTCTCTATAGAAAATTGCTTGTTCTTTATTATCGCACTGCAAATGATGTGCCTTTTCTGTTTCTTCCTCTAATACTTGTAAACTATGATAAAATAGTTTTACATTTTCTGTAATATCATGTAATAATTTTTCTTCTACACTTGTGTCTCCTCCTACTTCTTTTACAACCTGCAAGGATTGTGCCACATTACCTTTATATTTTATAATTGCTGGTAATATCTGTTTTGATGCAATATCTATCATTGTTTTTGCTTCAATGTTAATTTGTTTAATGTAAGATTCATAATGGATTTCCGCTCTTGACTGTAATTCCAAACGGTTCAAAACTTTATGACGTTCAAAGATTTCGATTGTTCTATCACATGTCAGTGCAGAAGTTGCGTCAACCATTGTTGGCAAGTTTGGTAACCCTCTTTTTGCTGCTTCTTCAATCCATTCTTCTGAATATCCATTTCCATTAAATATTACTCTTTTATGTTCTACATATGTTTTGTGAATTAAATCATGTACTGTTGCTGTAAAATCTTCTGCTTTTTCCAACTCATCTGCAAATTCTTTTAAAACATCTGCCACTATCGTATTTAATATAAAGTTAGGACCAGAAATAGAGCCAGAAGAAGGTACCATACGGAACTCAAACTTATTACCAGTAAAAGCAAAGGGTGAAGTTCTATTTCTGTCTGTAGCATCCTTTTTTAAAATTGGCAATGTATTAACGCCAACTTTCATTTTGCCACCTTGTATACTAGAAGTTGCTTCTCCATGTTCTATTTGCTCAAAAATATCGGTTAACTGGTCGCCCAAAAAGATAGAGACAATGGCAGGAGGCGCTTCCCCAGCACCAAGTCTATGGTCATTTCCGGGATTGGAAGCAGAATGACGAATTAAGGGTGCATTCAAATCAACTGCTTTAATAATTGCTACCAAAAATAATAAAAATTGTGCATTTTCATGTGGTGTTTTACCCGGGTCTAATAAATTTTGTCCATCATCTGTTCCCATAGACCAGTTATTATGTTTGCCACTGCCATTGACACCTGCAAATGGCTTTTCATGCAGTAAACATGCTAACCCATGATGGCTTGCAATTCTTTTCATAGACTTCATAACAAGTTGGTTGTGGTCAGTTGCAATGTTACAAGTGTCATAAATTAAAGCAAGTTCATGCTGTGCAGGTGCAACTTCATTATGTTGTGTTTTTGCAGAAACACCCATTTTCCACAATTCTGTATTTAATTCTTTCATAAAATTGGCAATTCTTTCTTTGATACTGCCAAAGTAATGGTCATCTAATTCCTGTCCTTTTGGCGGAGCTGCACCAAAAAGGGTTCTGCCTGTAAAAATCAAATCTTTTCTTTGTTTGTATAATTCCCTATCAATTAAAAAATATTCTTGTTCTGCACCCGCGTAAATATTGATTTTTTTAGAAGTTGTATTTCCAAAGAGACGCAATACTCTTAAAGCCTGTTTATTAATTGCCTCTACAGAGCGAAGCAAAGGCGTTTTTTTGTCTAAGGCTTCTCCAGTATAGGAACAAAAAGCAGTTGGAATACAAAGTGTAACACCAGCAGAATCCTCTCTTAAAAATGCAGGAGAAGTACAATCCCATGCAGTGTATCCTCTTGCTTCAAATGTCGCACGCAATCCTCCGGAAGGAAAAGAAGATGCATCAGATTCCCCTTTTATCAATTCTTTTCCAGAAAACTCTGTAATTGCCTTTCCATTGTTTACTGTTAAAAAAGAATCATGTTTTTCTGCTGTAATTCCTGTCATAGGTTGAAACCAATGTGTAAAATGTGTTGCTCCTCTTTCCATTGCCCAATCTTTCATGGCATTTGCAACTACTTCTGCAACAGAAGCATTTAATTCTGCTCCTTCTTCAATGGTTTGTTGCAATTCCTTGTAAATTCTTTTTGGCAAGTGCTCCCTCATTTGTGCGTCGTTAAATACATTTGTGCCATAAAGTTCTACGATGGAAATTTTCTCTTGCATATGCTTCACCCTTTCTTTTTTTAAAACCTTGGGCGTTGCCCAATCTACGCTTTGCGTCATTTAAAGTTTGTTTACTTCCTCTTTTTTAAAAAAGGAAGTGATGTTTGAAATAAATTCTCAAAATAGCTTGTCAAAAAACCTTGAGAGCGTTGCTCTCAAATGCTTACTTCTTTTTTGAAAGAAGTAAAGAACTTTAAATGGAAATTTTGTTTTCCTTAAAAGTATTAATTTTATAAGGAAAAACGGTAGTTTTTCCACAAGGTTTTTTGTCAAACTTTTTTTTAAAAAAAGTTTGCAGGTGTGGACGGAGTCCACAAAAAAGACTTTATTACCAAATTACTTTGAGATAAAGTTTCAAAATTTTTTAACAAACTAAAATAAATTATTTTATCTATTTTACAGATAATGGCATAAAAATACAACATCATTTTTCCATAAAAGTTTGAACAAAAGTGCTTGTTTTTTTAGATAGCCTTTCACATTTTCTAAATATATCACAAAAAACCGCCTAATACAAGGCGGTTTTCTGCTGTGTGTATGTATGTGTTTTATGCAGATAGAAAATCATCTGCGAGGGGAAGCAAAGTCATAGGTGTTACATTTCCGCGTGCCATTTTTTGAATGAATTCTATAACACGGCTTTCAGATGTAGATAAACTTGCAATTTGTTCTTTTTCAATTAATTTTTCTTGTTTGTATTTTGCAATTTCTATTCCATAAATAGCATCTTCTTTCCCTTCTTTTTTCAATAACCAATAATATAAAAGATGCTCTTGACCTGTTTCATCCACTATTTTTTTGCAAAAAGTCAATATACGTTCCATATTTACCTCCTCTGTGCTTTCTCTGAACTATATTATATAGACCTTTTGCATAAAATACTAGTAAAAAATTACTACAATATCGTACAATTTACAACAAATTATATCATATCCGACATAATATTGCAAGATTTCAGGCAAGATTTTGTAATATTATGTCAGATTACCTTATAATTTGTAAAAAACTTTTTAGACATTATTCTGTTGTGTGATATTTTTGCAGTCGGTTAACCATTTCTTGCTCTGCATATATCTGTAATAGAATCCCTTCTGCTTGATGTTCTTCTGCAATAATCTCACATTTTCCATGAATCATATTTAAAAGGCTGCCTTCTGTGTAAGGCAAAAAAACTGTCATAGGAGTACGAAAATTTTTTAATAAGGTTTCAATTTTTTCCAGAAAAGTAGAAATTCCTTCCTTTGTTTTTGCAGAAATAGCAACTTTGTCTCTTGCCATAGCATCAATGGGTAGGGGTGTTTCTATTTCTTTGTCTATTTTGTTATATACTGTAATGACAGGGGTTGTTTCACACTGAAGTCCCTGAAGTGTTTGGTATACTACTTCCATTTGTTCTTGTCTATTTTCATTAGAAGCATCTACCACATGTACTAAAATATCTGCAAACTTCAGTTCTTCTAAGGTTGCACGAAAAGCTTGTATTAAATGGTGTGGTAATTTTTGTATAAATCCTACTGTATCTGTTAGTAATATTTCTGTGCCATTGGGTAATTTTACTTTTCTAGTAGTGGTATCTAATGTGGCAAATAGTTTATCTTCTGCCAATACACCAGCATTGGTTAAAGTATTAATTAAGGTAGATTTTCCAGCATTGGTATATCCTACTAAAGATAAGAGAGGAGTCCCTTTTTTATTTCTCTGATTTCTTAAAAGTTGTCTATGCGTTTCAATTTGTTTTAGTTCGTGATTTAATTCACTAATACGCTCTTTGATATGACGGCGATTTGTTTCTAATTTGGTTTCACCGGGACCTCTGGTACCAATTCCGCCGCCAAGTCTTGACATAGAAGCACCAATTCCTACCAATCTGGATAACCGATATTTTAATTGTGCTAATTCTACCTGTATTTTCCCTTCCTTGGACATTGCACGAGAAGCAAAAATATCTAAAATAACCATAGTCCTATCCATAATTTTTGTTTGTAGCATTTGTTCTAAATTTTTCATTTGGGCAGGGGAAAGTTCATCATCACAAACAATACCAGAAGCATCATAAGTTTGCAACATCATTTTTATTTCTTCTATTTTTCCTTTTCCAATATAATGCCCTGCATGGATTCTTTCTCTTTTTTGTACAGCTCTTGCTACACAAACGCCGCCAGCCGTTTTGACCAGTTCTTCTAATTCATCTAAACAAGCATCTGTTTGTTTATCATTTAATTCTACAGCAATTAAAATAACTCTTTCTGCTGTTGTTTCTGACGAATGCAGTTGTGCCATATCATCCCTCCTGTAATTAATAAATCTTTTGAAAGAAATATCGTTTTTATTTAAAGTTTTTTCTTTTCTTTTAAGGTTTTTCTTTTAACCATTGTCCATCAAAACAAAAACGGGATGGTCCTGTCATATAAACATGATTATCTTTTTCGTCCCATTTAATATGAAGTGTTCCCCCTAAAAGCATCACATCTGCTTCTCTTTGACACATTCCGTTTTTTGCAGTTGCTACTAATGTTGCACAAGCACCAGTGCCACAAGCCATTGTTTCACCGGAACCTCTTTCCCATACTCTCATTTTTAAATGACAATTATCTATCACTTGTACAAATTCTACATTGGTTTTATTAGGAAAAAAAGAATGATTTTCTAATAATTTCCCATACTTTTCTATTTCATATTGTTCTGTATTTTCTACATAAGTAATAGCATGAGGGTTTCCCATAGAAACACAGGTCAACAAAAAATTTTTATCTTCTATGGACAACTCTTTTTGTACAAAATCTGCATTACTGGTAGTTGGAATCTTTTTCCCCTCAAAAATTGGCTCTCCCATATCTACCGTAACACTATCCACTATACCCTCTTTGATATGTAATTCTAAATATTTTATTCCTGCTAAAGTGCTAAGAGAGATGGATGTTTTATCTGTTAATCCTCTATCATATACAAATTTTCCAACACATCTGCTAGCATTACCACACATTTCTCCCTCAGAACCATCTGCATTAAACATTCTCATTCTAAAATCTGCTGTTTCACTAGGCATAATCAACACAATTCCGTCTGCTCCTACTCCAAAATGCCTATCACTCATGACAATGGCTAACTGTTCTGGATTGTTTATTTTTTCCTCAAAACAGTTGATATAAATATAATCATTGCCGCAACCTTCCATTTTTGTAAAGTTCAATTTTCCCACTCCTTATGTAAATTTCTATCCTTACGGGGCAGTCTTGCCCCTTTGTCTGTCAAAAAACCTTGAACCTTTGGACTCAATTCTGCTTTCTTTCTAAAAAATAAGAAAGAAAAAGTTATGATGATGATACACCTTTATAAAAGGTTAAAGCATAGATTCCTGCCAGACCTACTACTGCAAATATAATTCTGGCAATCCAGAAAAATCCACCACCAAAAATTGAGGTGACTAAGTCAAATCCAAAAAATCCTATGAGTCCCCAATTTAATGCACCTATGATAATTAATGTTAAAACAATCCAGTTGATATTTTTCATAGATACCCTCCTTAGAAAAAAATAATTTCTCTATTATCCTTTCCAAAACAACAAAATTTTATTTAGAAAGTATTTTCCAGCGCTTTTTCTAAATGGATATTTTTTATATTTCCTACTACAGAAACACTCATATTTTGCTGGATAAATATTTTTTCTATTACTTGTTGAATATCTTGTATCGTTATTTTTTCAATTTGTTTTAATATTTCTTCTGTGTCCTGTACAAAACCTCTTAAAAGTACAGAAGCACCGGAAGATGTCATCAAATTAGCTGTGCTTTCTCTACCAATAATAAAATTACTAATCATTTGTTCTTTGGTTACATCAATCAATTTTTGTGAAAATGGATTTGTTTTTAAGTTTCTAATTTCTTCAAACACTAACTCTATCACTTTTTCTGTTTGGTTTGGATTCATGCCAGCATAAATACCAAATAAACCACTGTCAACATAAGCAGAGGTATAACTATATATGGTATAAGTCAATCCATTTTCTTCTCGCACTTTTTGGAATAGGCGGGAACTCATGCCACCTCCAAATATGGTGTTAAATACGGCTAAAGCATATTTTTGAGGGTGGTCTCTTTCTATGGCTGGAAAAGCCATACATAAATGAACTTGCTCTATTTCTTTTTCTTTTTTTATAATACTTGGGGTATAAATAGTTTTGGTATCATAGGATGAAAAAGAAGATTTTCTTTTCCATTGTCCCAACGTTTGATTTAATTTATAAAACATTTCTTCTATGTCAAAATGTCCTGCAACAGAAATCACTGTATTTTCTGTGTGATATTGTTTTTCAAAAAAATTTTTGATTTTTTCTGTATTAAATTTGGAAATGCTTTCTACTGTTCCAAGAATTGGCTGCCCTAAACTTCCTTCTTTCCAAATTGCTTCTTGTAAACTATCATGTACCAATTCTTCTGGTGCATCTTCATACATATTAATTTCTTCGATAATCACATTTCTTTCTTTTTCAATATCACTTTGCTGAAAATGAGAATGTAAAAACATATCACTCATAACATCTAATGCTCTATCAAAATGTTTGTCTAAAACTCTTGTGTGATAACAGGTATATTCTTTTGTAGTATAAGCATTAATTTGCCCGCCAACTGCGTCCATTTCTTCTGCAATTTGTTTTGCTGTTCTGTTTTCTGTTCCCTTAAAAAGCATGTGTTCTATAAAATGAGATATTCCATTTAGTTCCGATGTCTCATTGCGGGAACCATTTCTAACCCATATTCCAAAAGAAATGCTTCTAACATAGTCAATTTTTTCCAGAACCACTTGCACTCCATTATCTAATTTTTTAATATTTACCATATGATTTCTCCTATCATAACAAATTAGCATTAGCATAAACAATTTTTTAATATTTATGCATAAGAATAGGGCTGCAACAATAGACAAGTATTTTGTCATTTTTGTATACAACCCATTGTTGTTTTTTATTTATCTGCATCCTTAATGGAAAGATTTAATCTTCCTTGTGCATCAATTTCAAGTAATTTTACTCTTACATTATCTCCTATTGCAACAACATCTTCTACTTTTGCCACTCTTTGTGGAGATAATTTTGAAATATGAACAAGACCTTCTTTTCCTGGTGCAATTTCCACAAAAGCACCAAAAGCCATCAACCTTGTAACCGTTCCTCTATAAGTTTTGCCTGCTTCTGGTTCCATTACAATACTGGAAATCATTTCAATGGCTCTCTGAATATCTTCTGTGTCTTTTCCCTTAATAAATACCCTGCCATCATCTTCTGTATCAATTTCGCAGTTTGTTTCTTCAATGATTTTTTTAATCACTTTTCCTCTTGCGCCAATTACTTCTGAAATTTTTTCCACATCAATCATCATAGTTGCAATTTTAGGTGCATAAGGAGAAAGCTCTTTTCTAGGTTCTGAAATTGCTTTTGCCATAACTTCATCCAAAATATAGGCTCTTGCTCTGCCTGTTTGTGCAAAAGCTTGCTCAATCATTTCAAAGGTTAAACCTTTTATTTTCATATCCATTTGAATGGCAGTAATACCTTTGTGAGTACCTGCAACTTTAAAGTCCATATCTCCAAAAAAGTCCTCTAACCCTTGAATATCTGTAATTTCAATAAAATCGTCATCCGTTTCTCCTGTCACAAGACCAACAGAAATACCCGCTACAGGGCGTTTTATCGGAACGCCGGCTGCCATCAAGGATAAGGTAGAACCACAGATACTTGCTTGAGAAGTAGAACCGTTGGAACTTAAAATGTCAGAAACTAAACGAATGGCATATGGAAATTCTTCTTCACTAGGAATAACGGGGAGTAAGGCTCTTTCTGCTAAAGCACCATGTCCAATTTCACGGCGCCCAGGTCCTCTGGAAGATTTTGCTTCTCCCACGGAAAAACCGGGGAAATTATAATGATGAATATATCTCTTGTAGGTTTCTGTTTCATCTAAGCCGTCTAATTTTTGCATTTCGGCAATAGCACCTAATGTTGTCACTGTCAACGCTTGTGTTTGTCCTCTGGAAAACAAAGCAGAACCGTGTACTCTTGGTAAGACATCTACTTCTGCGGAAAGGGGTCTGATTTCTTCAATTCCACGACCATCAGGGCGTTTATGCTCTCTTAATATCATTCTCCTTACAGTGTTTTTTTCAAATTTATAGATGGTTTCATCAATTAGTGTGACAATATCTGTTTCTTCGCCAATTTCTTCTATCAATTTTTCTGTTAAATTTTCATTTACTTCTTCAGTAATTGCTTTTATTTTTGCATCTCTGTCTTGTTTCTTTTCAGCATATACAGCTTCTTCCATACGAGCATCAGTAATGTAATCTCGAATCATGTTATAAACACTTTCAGAAATTACATGTTCTTCATAAGGTGCTTTTTCTTTTCCTTCTTTTTCAACAATTTCCTCAATCCATTTTACAATTTTTCCATTTTCCTCATGGGCTAAACGGATAGCTTTCATCATTAAATCATCAGGAATTTCATAAGCACCTGCTTCAATCATCATAACTTTATCTTTTTTTGAAGATACAGTTAAGGATAATAAAGTTGTTTCTTTTTGTTCTGCAGTTGGATTTACAACAAGTTCTCCATTGCAATAACCAATATTCACAGAACCAACAGGGTCCGTAAATGGAATATCTGAAATATTCAGTGCCAAGGCTGCGCCAATCATTGCGGTTACCTCTGGAGAACAATCTTGGTCCACTGCCATAACGGTTGCAACGATGCTGACATCATTTCTGTAGTCTTTTGGAAAGAGAGGACGCATTGGTCTATCAATGCATCTGGAAGTTAAAATTGCTTTTTCGGAAGGTCTGCCTTCTCTTTTAATAAAGCCTCCTGGAATTTTTCCAACAGAATATAATCTTTCTTCATAATCAATACTTAAAGGGAAAAAGTCAATTCCTTCTCTTGGTTTTTCAGATGCGGTTGCTGTTACTAATACCACTGTTTCACCATAGCGAAGTAATACAGCACCATTTGCTAATTCTGCAACTCTGCCGATTTCAGCAGTTAATGTTCTACCTGCCAAATCCATAGAATAACTTCTATACATATATAATCTCCTTTACCTCAATCTTGCACCATAGATCTTCAGCTTTATAAACATGGGTATGTTTACAAAGCTGGAAATCTATAGTGCAACTTCTGCTTTTCATAATAGAATAGAGAGGAATGCTCCTCTCTATCCCTTTGTTTTTTTACTTTCTTAATCCTAAATCACTAATCAATTCACGATATTTTTCAATATCATTGTTTTTTAAGTAATTTAAAAGACCACGTCTTTGACCAACCATTTTTAAAAGCCCACGTCTGGAATGATGGTCTTTTTTGTGCATTTTTAAATGTTCGGTCAATAATGTAATTCTTGCAGTTAACAACGCAATCTGTACTTCTGGTGAACCAGTGTCAGATGGTGTTCTTCCGTATTTTGCAATAATTTCTTGTTTATTAATTGCTGGCATGTAAAAAGCCCTCCTTAAAAAAATAATAATTTCGTAACCCCAAACGCTAAGTAAATGGTCGGAGTTTCCAAATACTGGGCATTGGTTTTACAACTTCTTTAGTTTATCACATTTTTGAATACTTGACAAGTATGTTTGTATAAATATCCTTATTTTTCTGAAAACAAAAATCCTTTATTACACAATATAAAGTGTAATAAAGGATTTTCAGTAATGAAATTATTTCAATACAAAAGATTGACAGTCAGTACATTGGTCCATGGTAGGATTTGCTTCATGTGTGCCAATTTGAATACTTTTTAAAGAACAGTAATCTTTTGAATCACAGTGGTATTTACAGTTTTTTACAGTACATCTAATACATTCGTTTGCAGTTGTCATAATATAAATCCTCCTAAAGAAAAATAAAATTTGTTACACAAGTAGTATGACCCAAAATATGAAATATATTAATATTTTTCTTTTCAAAGGCTGGTAAAATCTGTTATACTAATAAAAATAAAAAATAAGGAGAATTTTTATGCGAATTACAAGAGAAAATACAATGTGTATCATAATTGATGACCAACAAAAACTGATTCCTAGCATTTTGGATAACCAACAACTGTTAGAAAATACAAAAAAACTTTCGGCTGGTTTGTTAGCTTTGGAGATTCCTTGTATTGTAACAGAACATTATAGAAAAGGACTAGGCGAAACAGTACCCATGTTAAAAGAATCACTAAAAATACCTGAAAGAACAAAGGCATATGATAAAATTACCTTTAGTGCTTATGAAAATGAAGAAATAAAAAATATAATTACTTCTTTAAACAAAAAGAATATTATCTTATGTGGTGCAGAAGCACACATTTGTGTATTACAAACAGCTATTGATTTACAAAATGCAGGCTATCAAGTGATATTAATAGAGGATTGCATTGGCTCCCGTACCCAAATCAATAAAGATGGTGCTGTAAAAAGAGCAATGCAGGAAGGGATACTCATAAGTACCTATGAAGCAATTTTATTTGAATTAGTAAGAGTTGCAGGAACACCAGTTTTTAAAGAAATATTAAATATCATAAAATAAAAAACAGCTTGTCAAGAAAACTTGAGGACTAGCCCTCAAACGCCTAAAAGAACTTTAATGCGAAACTAACGTTTCACTAAAAAGATTGATTTGATAAGGAAAAACGTTAGTTTTTCCATGAGAGTTTCTTGTTCAACTTTTTTAAAAAAAGTTGGTGGGTGTGTGTGGAACCTACAAAAAAAGACTTTATTAACAGATTGAAAAATGCTTGAAGATATGAATCATATCTTCAAGCATTTTTACGATTTCTCAAAAAAGAATTAAAATTCGTAAGGTGGATTTCCAGACAAATCTGCAATCACTCCATAAGGATTTTCAAGATAAAACACTTCAAAAATAGGGTTATCAGCAGTATGGTATTGTGATTTTACAATAGGAATATTCATACAATCTTCTTTTACACTTTTATCATTTTCAAATACCACTGTTCCAGATAAACGAATCCATTCATATTTTGGAGAAGAAACAGAAAGTTGAATTTCTGGATTTTGCTGCATATCTTTATATACATCTTTGGTGTGATTGGTACAGAACCAAAGTTTTCCATATTTTTCAAAGCAAAACATAAATGGACGACATTTTGCTTTTCCATCTCTGCCTACTGTTGCCAAATATTGTACTGGGTTTGCTTTTAAAAATTCTACTACTTTTTTCATAATTAAATTCCTCCTAAAATTTGTTGTAACTATAATTATTACATCTGATGTTTTTAGGATAACACAGCTATGTTGTAATATCAATAGTTACATCAAAATTTTTTAAAAAAATTAAGGCGATTCAGAAGTATCTTCTAAATGCCTTTTTTAAAAATATATGTTTCCATTTCTTTTTTTACTTCCTCTAAGGTAAGGGAAGCAAGTTCTTTTTCCATAGCTTGTTGTACACGCATCAATTTATTATCCAATACAGAATGAATATTTTTTCCAACAGGACAGTTTTGGTTTGGGTTTTCATGGAAATGGAATAATTCACCTTTTTCAATACATTCTACTGCATTGTAAATATCTAAAAATGTAATCTCATTTAGGGGTTTTGTTATAGAAGCACCACCAGAACCTCTTGCTACATAAATAAGTCCTGATTTTTTTAGCTGCAAAAGAATTTTCCGTATTATCACTGGATTTACATTGGTACTAGCTGCTATAAAATCACTTGTTACCTTATAATCATTTTTAAAAATTTCAATACAAGCAAAAATATGAACTGCCAACGTAAATCTGCTTGAAATCTGCATTGTATTTCCTCGCTTTCTATTTTGGTTAAAAAATAGCCTCTGTTTGTTTATTCAAATTAAGAGTATGAATAGCATGATGAATATGAATTTCCATGGCATTTTTTGTACCTTGCTCATCTCTCTTTTGCAAAAATTCCATAATCAATGCATGGTCTTGAATTGTATTTTGTTCTAAAATTCCTTTGCTAGAATCAATAAAAATGGATTCACTTACAGCACGATTAATCAAAGGGAGAAGATGATTTAAAAAGTCATTGTGTGCCGCTGCAATAATCAGTCGATGAAATTCTTGGTCTGCTTCAATCCGGTCTTTTCCCTGTGTAATTAGTTCTGCAACCACGTTTCCTTGATGACAAATTTCTTCTATTTCTTCGCTGGATGCTCTACGGCAAGCTAAAGCTGCAACTTTTGGCTCAAAAAGCAGACGCATTTCATATAAATCTTTTAATTTGATACGGATTCTGTCAAAGTTATCAATCCCAAAATTGCCGATAATCCTTTCATTTTTGGTTACAAAAGTCCCTTTTCCACGATGAACCTCTAAAACTCCCTGTAAGGTAAGCATACGAATGGCTTCCCGAAGTGTTGTTCTGCTAATTCCTAATTGTTCAGAGAGTATGAGCTCATTTGGGAGCTTTTCCCCAGGCTGATAATTATGTTTTTTTACAATCATTTCATAAATTTTGTCAGCCGTCTGTTGGGATAAACTTTTTGTGTTTATTTTCATACTTATTTGTCTTTCCTTCCCATAATGAAACTTTTTTTATAACATAATTATAGTAAAAAAATGATAAAAAGTCAAACTTTAGCAAATAATATAAAAAATATAAAAATAAATCGTTTTATTTTATCAGATATTAATATTGACATATTACAAATTTATGGATAAAATGACATCATACAATTAGACAATATAAAAGACATTATAATATAAAAAAGGAGGAAGGATTTTATGAAAGAAAAAAGCTGTAATGTAACAAAAGGAATTGACAGAGCACCAAACCGTTCTTTGTTTTATGCAGCAGGATTTACAAAAGAAGAATTGGAAAAACCTTTAATTGGTGTGGTTTGTTCTTACAATGAAATTGTACCAGGACATATGAATTTAGATAAAATTGCAGAAGCCGTCAAAGCAGGTGTACGTGCAGCAGGAGGTACACCGATTGAATTTCCTGCCATTGCAGTTTGTGATGGAATTGCTATGGGACATGTTGGCATGAAATATTCTTTAGTAACACGTGACTTAATTGCAGATTCTACAGAGGCTATGGCAATCGCACATCAATTTGATGGTTTGGTTATGATTCCAAACTGTGATAAAAATGTTCCAGGGCTTTTGATGGCAGCCGCAAGGGTGAATGTTCCAACCATCTTTTGTTCTGGTGGTCCTATGCTTGCTGGTCATTTAGATAATGGTAGCCGTACTTGTTTATCTCATATGTTTGAGGCAGTTGGTGCTTATCATGGTGGAAAATTAGATGAAAAAGGGGTAGAAGATTATGAAAATAATGCTTGCCCTACTTGTGGCTCCTGCTCTGGCATGTACACAGCAAATTCTATGAACTGCTTAACAGAAGCAATCGGCATGGGATTAAGTGGTAATGGCACGATTCCGGCAGTAATGTCTGCCCGGTTACGTCTTGCAAAACATGCAGGTATGCAAATTATGGAATTGGTAAAAAAGAATATTTGTCCAAGAGATATTATGACAGAAGCAGCTTTCCGCAATGCAGAAACAGTGGACATGGCATTAGGTTGTTCTACCAATACAATGTTACATCTTCCTGCAATTGCTCATGAATGTGGTATTACATTAGATTTAGAGACATCCAATGAAATTTCATCAAACACACCTAATTTATGTCATCTTGCACCTGCTGGCTTTACTTATATGGAAGATTTAGAGCGTGCTGGTGGCGTTTATGCAGTTATGAAAGAATTGACAAAGAAAAATCTATTAGATACTTCTGTAATGACATGTACTGGAAAAACAATGGCAGAAAATCTGGAAGGCGTTCAAAACAAAAATACAGAAATTATTCGCCCGATAGAAAACCCATATTCTCCAGATGGCGGTATTGCTGTATTAAAAGGAAATCTTGCAACAGAAGGTTGTGTTGTAAAACGTTCTGCAGTTGCGCCTGAAATGATGCAACACAAAGGTCCAGCAAGAGTATTTGATAGTGAAGAACAAGCGATTGAAGCGATTAATGGAGGTAAAATTGTTCCGGGTGATGTTGTAGTGATTCGATATGAAGGACCAAAAGGTGGTCCTGGTATGAGAGAAATGTTAAATCCTACTTCTGCAATTTGTGGTAGAGGATTGGGAGAAAGTGTTGCACTCATTACAGATGGACGTTTTTCTGGAGCAACAAGAGGTGCAGCAATCGGTCATGTTTGTCCAGAAGCAGCACAAGGTGGCACTATTGCACTTGTGGAAGATGGTGACATGATTGAAATTGATATTAAACAATGTAAAATTCAGCTTCTTGTTGAGGAAGCAACCCTTCAAGTAAGAAAAGAAAAATGGGTATGTCCAGAAAAAGAAGTCAAGGGATATGCAGCACGTTATAGAAAATTGGTGACAAGTGCAGCGCGTGGTGCCGTATTAGAATAAAAATAATATAAAATGCAGGAGAAATGGATTTCTCCTGTATAAAAAAATAGACAATAAAAAGAGGGGAAAAGTAATGCATACATTAAAAAAATTAGCACAATTTGTAAACCAATATATGGCAATTATTGTTGTTCTTGTAACAGTGTTTGCTTATATTGTAGACAATAGTTTTACAAGCTGGGTTGCAAATCCCAATGTTTTAGGTGGTTTTATCAATGTCAATCATTTACTGATGATTGTTATGTGTGGTATGGGGTTAACCTTAAAACTTTCTGATTTTAAAGTTGTTTTTACACAGCCAAAAGATATTATTTTAGGTGAAATTGCACAATTCTTAATTATGCCACTATTAGGCTTTTGTATTAGCTGGATTTTTAAATTGCCACCAGAATTAGCAGTAGGTGTTATTTTGGTTGGCTGTTGTCCAGGTGGTACATCTTCTAATGTTATGACATTTATGGCAGGGGGAGATGTTGCGTTATCAGTAGGTATGACAGGTGTTTCTACTATTTTAGCACCCATCATGACACCACTTTTGACAACTTTTTATGTTGGTCTTTATGCAAGTACAAGTGCAAGTACAGGGATTCAAGTGGATGCGATTGGCATGTTTCTTGATATTATTAAGATTGTTATTGTTCCGATTGCACTTGGTTTAATTGTCAATCATTTTTGGGGAGATTTTGCACAAAAAATTGCATCTATTTTACCTCTCATTTCTTGTACAGCGATTTGTTTGATTGTTGGTTTTGTAATTGATGCTAATAGTGCAAAATTATTTGTAAATGGTGCTATCATTATTTTTGTTGTTATCTTACATAATTGCTGTGGCTATGGACTAGGTTTTTTAATTGGTAAACTGATTAAAATGCCGCCTGAAAAAAGAAATGCAATTGCTATTGAAATCGGTATGCAAAATTCTGGTATGGCATCTACATTGGCAGCCTCTTGTTTTCCTTCCCTTGCATTAGCAACAGTGCCTGGTGCTATTTTTAGTGCATGGCATAATATATCTGGTGCGATTGTGGCAAATATTATGAAGCAGGGAATGGAAAAGAAAAAAAATAATTAATATTCCTTCTTACTTAAATTTTGAAGCCTTAAAAGATGATTCTTTTAAGGCTTCCTCAGTCTGTCAATAAAGTCTTTTTTTGTAGGTTTCACCCAAAACTATCAATTTTTTTTAAAAAAGTTGGACAAAAAACTTTATTAGAAAAACTAACATATTTCCATTTCAAAATTTCGGTCAAGGCTTTTTGACAAGCTGTAAAATATATTATTTTTTTGGTGGTCTAGGACCTTCAAATTGGTAATAATCTGTTTTAATTCGTCCATTAAATAATTTTCTTTTTTTGTCTGCTTTTCTGCCAAAAAGACTTTCAAAATATTCCATAGAGGTAATAAAATAAGAAGACCAAGTTTTATTTTCTTTCATTAATTCTCCTAATGCTCTATACATTTGTTCAACTTCTTTTAATTCTCCAATTCGTTCCCCGTAAGGAGGATTTGCAATTAAAACACCATATTTTCCGGGTAGCTTGATATCAAAACAGGATTTTGTTTCAAACTGTATGCAATCATCTACACCTGCCTTGATAGCATTTTCCTTTGCTAATGTAATTGCGTGCGCATCAATATCACTTCCATAGATTTCTGGCATAACATCATATTGTATTGCTTTGTAAGCTTCTATTCGTGCCTCTTTCCATATCTTTTTATCAATTCTTTCCCATTCTTCAGAAGCAAATGTCCTGTTTAATCCAGGTGCAATATTTCTTGCTAACATAGCAGCTTCAATCGGAATTGTACCAGAACCACAAAAAGGGTCTAACAGAATACGGTCTTTTTTCCAAAAACTAAGCTGTACCATAGCAGAAGCTAACGTTTCTTTTAAGGGTGCAATCATAGCATTTTCTCGGTATCCTCTTTTATGAAGTCCGGAACCAGAGGTATCGATTGCTAAAGTAACAATATCTTTTAAAATGCCAACTTGTATGGTATAAGACGCACCTGTTTCATCAAACCAATCTGTGTGATAAGTTTGTTTTAATTTTTCCACAACTGCTTTTTTTACAATGGCTTGACAATCTGGAACACTAAAAAGAGTTGATTTTACAGATTTTCCGATAACTGTAAATTTTCCATCTTCAGGAATCCATTCTTCCCAAGGTAATGCTTTTGTTTGTTCAAAAAGTTCGTCAAATGTTATTGCTGTAAAACTGCCCATTTTAATCCAAACACGTCCAGCACATCTTAGCCAAAGATTTGCTTTTGCAATTGTCGATTCATCCCCTGTAAATTCGACTCTGCCATCATATGTTTTTACATTTTCAAAACCTAGTGCAATGACTTCTCTTTTTAAAACAGCTTCTAAACCAAAAGTGGAAGAAGCAATCAAGTTAATATTTGACATAATATTCTCCATTCTTATCCTTAAATTAAAAACCTTTTGCCATTAATTATACCAGAATTGATGGATATATGGGATATGACTTGCAAAAAAAATAAAAAAAATGTATAGTATTAAAAATATAATAGAAAGAAATGAGGGACAAGATGTATCGTTTATTAAAATTAGAAGGCAGAGCAAAAAGAGGAGAATTTTATACACCACATGGAGTGATACAAACGCCTGTCTTTATGAATGTTGGCACGATTGCAGCCATTAAAGGTGCGGTTTCTTCAGAAGATTTAGAAAGAGTTCATTGCCAAGTAGAGTTATCAAATACATATCATTTACACGTTCGCCCGGGAGATGAAATTGTAAAAAAATTAGGTGGACTGCATAAATTTATGGTTTGGAATAAACCTATTTTAACAGATTCTGGTGGTTTTCAAGTGTTTTCTTTAACTTCTTTAAGAAAAATAAAAGAGGAAGGTGTTTATTTTTCTTCTCATGTAGATGGCAGAAAGATTTTTATGGGACCCGAACAAAGTATGCAAATACAATCCAATTTAGCTTCTACCATTGCTATGGCATTTGATGAATGTATTGGTATTCCTGCGGAAAGAGAATATGTACAAAATTCTGTGGATAGAACAACCAGATGGTTAGAACGCTGTAAAAAAGCACTTTATGAATTAAATCAAAAAGAAGATACCATCAATAAACAACAAATGCTTTTTGGTATTAATCAAGGTGCAGTTTATGAAGATATTCGTATTGAACATGCAAAAAGAATTTCTGATATGGATTTAGATGGTTATGCTATAGGTGGGCTTGCTGTAGGGGAAACCCATGAAGAAATGTATCATATATTGGAAGAAGTGGTGCCTTATTTGCCACAAAATAAACCCACTTATTTAATGGGAGTGGGAACGCCAGAAAATATACTAGAGGCAGTGGAAAGAGGTGTTGACTTTTTTGATTGTGTACTTCCTTCCAGAAATGGACGTCATGCGCATGTATATACCAATGCAGGAAAAATCAATTTGTTAAATGCAAAATATGAATTAGATGATGCTCCGATTGCACACGATTGTGGTTGTCCAGCTTGTCAAAGATATTCCAGAGCCTATATCCGCCATTTGTTTAAGGCAAAGGAAATGCTTGCAATGCGTTTGTGTGTACTCCACAATTTATACTTTTTTAATACTATGATGGAAGAAATTAGATTTGCACTGGAAGAAGGAAGATTTGTACAATATAAAAAGCAAAAATTAGAAGGATTTAAACAATTACGTTAAGAAAGGAAAAATATGTTGCTAAAGTATAGGGAATTTAAAGAAGCTGTATATGATTCCTATAAAAGTCTACATCATAAATTTTATTATACATTAGAAGATGTTTTATTTGCTATTATAGGAGAGTATGATTTTCACAAAAACTTTTCTCAAATAGATGAAATGGTTATTTATATTAATTTTGCACTTGTTCTTTTCGAAAATCAGGAGAATTTTGATTTTATAAAAGAGAAATTAATAGAATTTGGAAAAGGTAAAAATTTGGAATACTATAAAGAAGAACTCAAAGAGGAATTTGAAGAATTTATTTGTGACTTTAGAAAAGTGAAAGAAATATTATAGTAAAATTTTAGCCATAGTTTCTTTTAATGAAGAAGCTATGGCTTTTTTATGATTGAGGAATTGAGGCTGTAATTGGGAAAAAATGTTATGTTTTGTTGACGCTTTGAAAAATGAGTAGTATGATGATAGTACAAGCTTATATCAAAGGAGTACTTTATAAAATTGGTTCTGTTAACTTAACATGAAAATAAAAATACAAAAAAGATTTTTAAAAAT
>CAJTZO010000014.1:50345-64481 GCA_910583755.1 uncultured Clostridia bacterium | reverse complement strand
TATGATTCCTGTTCCAGATTTTTGTATTACACAGTTAAAATATGATAAAATTGCTCTTATTTTACAGTCAAAAGCTCAAAAATTGTACCAAAAGTGTTTAGATAAACCAAATTCTTCTTTAGCTGTCCGATGTTGTAACTTTCTGTTGTTGGAGGAAAAGTGTAAATGTTATAATAAAGAAAAATGATTTAAAAAACTTATGAATTTTTATTCAAAAATTTGAATGCTGAAAGTGTTTATGATATTATTTTGATATTAAAAAATTTTTTAAATACAAATTTTCATAAAATTGTTTAACACGCAAATAATCTCACATTTTTCATAGAACAATTTAACCATTTTTAGGCACCATTTGCTGATAGTTTCACATGCATTATAATGCATCCAAATCTGCTGCCATTGTGATATAGTCACTTTTTTTGAGAGAATCAAGACTATTTGTACCATATTTTTCTTTTATCATTTTGAGAATAATATCTTTGTTTGCTAGGTTTTGCTTTGCCTTTTCGTTTGCAAGTTCTTTTAAATAGATAAGGGTAATTTCTTGCGGTTTTTCTTCTGATTCTGCTTCCAACTGTTTTTTCAGTTTATGGGAAGGTAACAAGTAAGTAAAACATACCTCTACATAAATATTATGTATTATTTTGTTGTTTTTTGTCAATACAATATGTGATGTTGATTCAGAAAATTAAAAAAGTTTTTTATGCCACCAAGACAAAAAGCTTGATTAATATAATTCGAATATTCCTTCTTATCTATCTTAACGCTTCCTTCTCTTTTCCAATTTTTAGAGCTTAAAAATGACAGAATAGTAACAATTCACCACAAATATAAGTTTCATGCGGTATAGATATTTGTGAAATAATCCAGTCCATAACACATGACATAGAAACAAAAAAAGAACCAGTAAAACAAAAAATTATTCTTTGATGAAGAAATTAAAAGGTATTGAACTAATAATGAAGTTGATATGGTACAATAAATTTATCAACTCTCTAACAAATCAGTGACGCTAATAGCAACCATTTAACAAAGAGAAAAGTTTTTATTGTTAAAGTGTCATGAAAACCATGTGATACCCACAGCAATCTTTAACCCATCTATGTGATTATAAACAATTACGGTATCATGACAAATCATGTGACATTCACAGCAATTATTTTTTTATGTCATGAAAAGAGGGATAGTATGAGTTTTGCAGAAGAAATAAAAAATTCTAGTGACATTGATGTTTTTCTAATTACAGACACTGACTGACTTAAGACAAAGAAGATGAATTATCTTTATTATTTGACCCTATTCTCAATAAGGAAAATAAAATTTGTATATTAATGGACACTCTATTATAATCATAAGAGAAATATGCTCTCTGTAAGAAAAACCACTATATGGTTCAAAAATTTGCAGAAAAGAATGCATAGCATAATTAAACATAAAAGAGGTGAGGTATATTGATACAATTTAGAGACTCTTTTTTTAACCAAAAAGAAGAAAAAATATTATTACTTCATATTATTGGTGTTTTAGAAGCAATAATAAGGAAAAACTTATCTTTGAATGAAGCAGAAAAATTTCTTTTTTCACCATACATCATTTGCAAATTAAAAAAGAAAAAATGTAATAATAAAATTATTACTATTTTAGAAGAAGGCTGTGAATTAGAAGATATTGCTTCTTTATTACCTGAAAGCTTAGAAAAGAATATAATTGCATTAAAAGAACAAACCCTAAAAACAATAGAAGAATATCCAAAGTTTGAAGATGAATTTTGGTTATAAAAAGTGTTGATAATTTATTTTATATATTTTTGGAAGGATGCTTTAAAAATCATGGGAAAGAATATTGTAAAACATAAAAAAAGGGATTGACAAATAGTATCTAAAATGCTATATTATAATAAATAGTGTGTTACTGTTTAAGCAGGCATTAACTATCCAAAAGTACCTTTGTGCTATTTGGGTGTTAGTGTCTTTTTTTGTACTAATTTTTTATTTTCCTAGGTCCAGATAAAATTTTAGTACAAAAAAGGCACACACAACACAAAAGAAGAGTATATTTCTTCTCTGCATTATAAAATTTTTATTTATTTTATAGGAAAAGGAGCGATATGATATGAAAGACAAAATTTTTGGTATATTACAGAGAGTTGGGCGTTCATTTATGTTACCAATCGCCATATTGCCAGTTGCAGGTTTATTTCTAGGCATTGGTGGTTCTTTTACAAACGCAAATATGATTGAAGCTTACGGCTTAAGTGGTATTTTAGGGGAAGGTACATTTTTATATGCTATATTATCTGTGCTAAACAAATGTGGTGATATTGTATTTGCAAATTTACCAATTTTGTTTGCTATGGGTGTTGCCATTGGTATGGCAAAAAAAGAAAAAGAAGTTGCAGCATTAGCAGCAGCTATTGCATTCTTTATTATGCATTCTGCCATTGGTGCAATGCTTACGGTAACAAATGCAGCAGAAAGTTTGCCAAATGGTTCCATTAGTTCTGTGGTTGGTATTGAATCATTGCAAATGGGTGTATTTGGTGGTATTATTGTTGGATTAGGGGTTGCAGCACTTCATAACCGTTTTTATAAAATAGAGTTACCACAAGTATTATCTTTCTTTGGTGGCACAAGATTTGTACCAATTATTTGTTCTATCGTTTATTTAATTGTTGGTATCGTTATGTTCTATATATGGCCTATTATTCAGCAGGGTATTTATGCTGTAGGTGATGTTGTAAGAAGTTCAGGCTATGCAGGAACATTAATCTATGGTATTATGGAAAGAGCATTAATTCCATTCGGTTTACATCATGTATTTTATTTACCATTTTGGCAGACAGCAGTGGGTGGTACAGCAACCATTGATGGAAATTTAATTGAAGGTGCACAAAATATTTTCTTTGCACAGTTGGCAAGTGCTAACACAACTATTTTTGATGTGGAAGCAACAAGATTTATGGCTGGTAAATTCCCATTAATGATATTTGGTTTACCAGGTGCAGCACTTGCAATGTATAAAACAGCAAAACCAGAAAAGAAACAAATTGCAGGAGGGTTATTACTTTCAGCAGCATTAACTTCTATGTTAACAGGTATTACAGAACCTTTAGAATTTACCTTCTTATTTATTGCACCTATTTTATATGCAATTCACTGCTTTTTTGCAGGTTGTGCTTATATGTTTATGCATATTTTTAAAGTTGGCGTTGGTATGACATTCTCTGGTGGTTTAATCGACTTAACCTTGTTTGGTATTATGCAGGGCAATGCCAAAACAAACTGGATATGGGTTGTTTTTGTTGGTATTGTTTATTTTGTTGTATATTTCCTTGTTTTTACTGTATTAATTAAAAAATTTAACTTTAAAACACCAGGTAGAGAAGATGATGATGTTGAAACAAAATTATACACAAGAGCAGATGTTAATGCAGCAAAAGCAGGCAGTACAGCAGGTACAGCAGCAGGTGGTGTGGATGCTGTTTCTCAACTGATTTGTCAAGGTCTTGGTGGAAAGAAAAATATTTCAGATGTCGATTGCTGTGCAACAAGATTAAGATGTACGGTGATTGATTCTTCAAAAGTACAAGATGCATTATTAAAGCAATCTGGTGCAGCAGGTATTATCCATAAAGGACTTGGGGTGCAAGTAATTTATGGTCCAAAAGTTACAGTTATTAAATCAAACTTAGAAGATTATTTAGCAAGTCCAGCAAGTGATATGGAATCACCACTTCCAACTATAGCACCAGTAGAAGCACCAAAACAAGAGGAAAAGAAACAAGCAGACAAAAAAGAAGAACTGTTCAGCAGTTATGTAGAAGGACGTATGGCAGATATTAGTGAGGCACCAGATGAAGCATTTGCAGGTAAACTAATGGGAGATGGTATTGTAATGTTCCCAAAAGGAAATATTATTTATGCTCCAGCTGATGCTACGATAGAAACTGTATTCCCTACAAAGCATGCTATTGGATTAAAGACAAACGAAGGTACAGAAATCTTGCTTCATGTTGGTATTGATACTGTAAAATTAGATGGAAAAGGGTTTACTGTATTTGTAAAAGATGGAGATAGGGTGAAAAAAGGTGATAAATTGATGGAAGTTGACTTAAACTATATTGCAGAAAATGCAGCCTCTACCGCTATCCCTATGGTATTTACAAATTTAGAAGATGGTCAAAAAATTATCTGGAAAAACCAAAATAAAACAGAGTATCAAGCAAAAGAAGATATGATTATTGTACAATAGACAAAAAGGAAGCAGGGGGAGTATGTTTAAAATTTTAAAAGTTTTAAATAATAATGGTATCTTAGTGATGGATTTAGACAGAAAACAAGAGTTTATTTTTCTGGGTAAAGGGGTCGGTTTTGGAAAAAAGATAAATCAAAATATTAAAAAAATTGAAAATGCAAAAGCCTATCTTTTTACAGAAGAACAGTCACGACAAGATTCTATTCATACCATTAAAAGCATTTCCCCTGTTTTTATTGAAATTGCAGGTGGTATTATAGAAGAAGCAGAAAAAACATTTGGAGAAGTAGATAGTAACATCTTATTACCTTTGGCGGACCACATGGCTTTTGCTATCAAACGCATGAAAGAAGGAATTGAATTAAAAAATCCTTTTTCCAAAGAAATTAAAGTATTGTTTGAAGAAGAATATCACGTTGCAGAAAAAGGTAGAGAATTATTAAAAGAAAAAATTGGTATTGAAATCAATGATGATGAAGTGGGTTATATTACTCTTCATGTTCATACTGCATTGACCAGAGAACATGTTGTGCAAAGTATGGATATTGCTCGTATGATTCAAGAAGGAGTACAAACGATTGAGCAAGCATTAGGGGAACGACTGGATGCAGATACCATTTCTTATACTCGATTATTAACCCATATGAAATTTATGATATTACGTGTTATCAATGAAGAAAAGCTTCGTTTAGATATGACAGATTATGTACTAGAAAATTTTTCTGATTCTTTTGATTTAGCAAAAAGAATTTGTCAGGAATTTGAAAAAAATATTCAGAAACCTTTTCCGAATATTGAAATCAGTTATTTTGCAATCCATATTGAACGAGTAAAAAGTATAGATGAATAACACGCTTTTTTGAAACAAAGTTTTATAGTTTTTAGATAAATTAAACTGCTGATTTTTAATGTCAGCAGTTTTTTTATGCAAATTTCTTGACAAATTAAGAAAATTACGCTATTATAGTTATTGACTACTAGTCATTAACTATAAGGAGGAATTTGGAATTGACTAGACCTGTAAAAAAAACACCAGAACAATGGAAAAAAGAAATATTAAATGCTGCACAAACACTATTTATTTCGAAAGGATATGAAGAAACTTCTATTTCGGATATTATGGAAATGGTGGGTGGGGCAAAAGGAATGTTTTATCGCTGCTTTCAAAGTAAAGAGGAAATGATGTATATTTTAGGGAATCAAATGTTTTTCGAAAATAATCCTTTTGAAGTAATCAAAAACCGCACAGATTTAAATGGCTTGCAAAAGGTAAAAGAATTGCTTTTTATTAATCAATCTGATACCAAACGCAACCATTTGAATTTACAAGCCATTCCTATTCTCAAAGACCCACGTATTTTAGTAGCAGCAGTAGAAGCAAATAAACGAGTTTTAACACCACTATGGTTTGAATTATTAGAAGAAGGAAGAAAAGATGGTTCTATCAAAACGGAGTATACAAAAGAACTTTCGGAACTTCTTCCTCTTATTAATTTTTGGCTGATACCATCTGTTTATCCTGCCACTGTTGAAGAAATTTATCATAAATATTTTTTTGTTATGGAAGTACTTTCTAAAATGGGCTTACCCCTTCTGGATGAAGAAACAAAAGCTCTTGCAGAAAAGTTCCTTTCAGATATTGCAGCAAAAGGAGGAGAACTAGAATGAAATTATTTACCAGAAATTTTACGCTTCTTATTTTGGGACAAGTATTTTCTTTGTTTGGTAACTTTATTTTAAAGTTTGCATTATCTATGTATATATTAGAGTTGAGCGGTTCTGCTACAATATTTGCTGGAATATTATCTGTTGCAATGATACCTACAATTATATTGTCACCATTTGGTGGTATTCTTGCAGACCGTGCAAATAGAAGAACGATTATGGTTGTCTTGGATGGTTTGACTGGATTTTTTATTTTGTGTGCAGCCATTTTTTTGTCTGAAAATAATGCCTTTACTGTAATAAGCATTCTGCTTGTTTTATTGTCTGTATTGGGAGCCTTTGAAACTCCTACTGTGCAAGCGTGTATTCCTTCTATATTAACGGGTGATAATATTACAAAAGGAAATGCTGTTGTAAATCAAGTTGCTTCTATCTCTCATTTTATTGCGCCAATGCTGGGCGGCATTTTATATTCTTTATTTTCCTTAAAATTTATGATGTATATAAGTACCATATTCTTTTTCATTACCGCTTTTTTGGAGTGTTTTATTCAACTACACTATCAACCTTCTAGTAAAAAAGAAACGATTCTTTCTACTATCAAACAAGACTTTTTATTTAGTCTGCGATTTATTTTAAAAGAACAAACAAATATTTTAAAAATACTGCTTTTTACTGCACTTTCCCGATTTTTTGTAATGGGGGTTCTTATGGTTGGACTTCCTTATATTGTACGTACTGTTCTTGCACTGAATGCAAATTATTATGGTGTTGCGGAAAGCGCATTAGCAGTTGCTACTATCATAGGAAGTATACTGGCTGGACTTTTTGTTAAAAAAATAAATACACAAAAATTATCTTTTTTTCTTTCCTTAATTGGCATTTTTATGATTCCTATGGGTCTTGTATTTCTTATTCCAAACAATATCACATTAAAATATGTAATTAATGTTAGTTCACTTTGTGGTATGCAGATTTCTATTAGTATTTTTTCCATTTTTGCAGTTTCCTTGATACAACAAAAAACACCGAATCATTTCATTGGAAAAATGATGGCTTATACCTCTGCCATTACTTTATGCGTACAACCAATCGGACAAATGGTATATGGCTTTTTGTTTGACCATTTTAGTATTTTTTTTATCCTTATTTCTACTGGAATAATGGTATGTGTGATTGGGTTATTGTCAATTAGATTTTTTAAAAGTTTAGAAACGCTTCCAGAGTAGAGAGCGTTCCCTTTTTATTTTATGTATAATACTACATTGTTTTCCTTTAAAACAAGTGGATTCCCTTGTACAATGAGTTTACATGTCATACCAGCACTAATTTCATCAAGTTCATGCTGATAGGCAATAATATTGGTAATAAGATAGCTTTCTTGTTTTGTTTCATTTTTATAAAATAAAATATCTCCTATTTTTATATCAATCGCCACTCGCCCTATAAAAGTTAATTGTTTGTTTTCTATCATATAGCTATGTAATATAAAAGCGCCTTTTTTCATGATGACCTTTCCTTTTCAATAATTGTTAAGCTTTTTCCTATTTTTTCTGTATCTCCAGTTAAAAGTAATACTGCATATTTTTTATTATCCTCTATTTTTTTATACTTTACCATTCCAATGGATTTGATGATAAAAATATTTTCATTTTCATCTTTTAATAGTAGTCCATTTTTTAAAAGTTGTGTATTTCCTTCTACAAAAATACAAACTTTATCAGAAACTTGAAATTTTTGTAATACCTGATACATATATTTTACTCCTTGTTATAATAATAATTCCTTTTCTGTAAATTGGTTTATTTTATAAACCAAATCTGTAAGCATAATATGTATTATTCTACTAGTATTATGATAGTACAAATTTTTTATTTGATTGACAATTTCTGTATCATGCATCAAAAAATTGGTGGTTTCTTGATTCATAAAACTTCTCAAAGAGTCTAAGACAATTTCTAAAAGTTCTTTATCTTCTGTATGAAGTAATTCTATTAAGGTTAATAACTCATATTTATTTTTATCATTATATAAACAATAAGCTAATTTCTTTTTCCATTCCATATTTTGTTTAGGTAATTTTTTCAATAATTGCTCCCAATCCTTATCTGTAAAATTAGAAATTATATCTTGTGCAATCTCTACTCCTTCATCATACCAATAATTTGTATGGAAATATCCTGACAAGTAATTTTCTAGTTTAGTATACATTTTTTATTTTCCTTTCCTTGTCAAATTTGTTTATCTTATGTAAGATAATACTTATTTATAGATGCATTTTTGTAAATAAATCATCATTATAAAAAATGATAAGATGTATATGAAATAAAAACAATTTTTGTATTATGGTTTATCTTCTGTGGTTAAACTTAATTTATTTTATCATAAAAAGTTCTTTGTTTGTAGCTAAAGCTTTAATAATAAAAGTTTGTTTGTTCTTTTTATTTTTGTATAAATTGAAAAAATGATATTTTTATAAATAGATATATGCTATACTATATATGAAGAATAGCAAAAATATTTACTATAAATTATAAGATTATTTCTAAAAGGTATTTGATAGAATAGATAATATTGTTGTTTTTTCTAAAAAATAGGAGAATATTTTATGAATTTTTATATAGGCAATTCCATAGATGAGATTGAGGAACAGGATACTAACATAGAATTTAGTGATGATTTAATTGATTTTATTTATAAATTTAGAAGAAAAATGTTGTATGATGCAAGAAAATTATATCGTATTAATCCCTATAGTGATGTTGAAATTTCTAAGAATGATTTACCTCAAATAATTGAAATATGTGAATATATTTTGGATGCATCGTTACTTCAGAACTATCAAGACTTAGGGGAAGGTGAGCAAATGTTAAAAAATTTGATAGAAATTTCACAGAAAGCAATTACAGAAAATTCTGGATTAATTTCTATAGGAGATTGAAGTAAAAAAGGAGAATGATTTATGAATAAATGTGTATATGTATTACAACATAGTTATGAACTAGAAAATGGATGTGATGAAACAAAATTTTTAGGGGTATTTTCAAGTTTTCAAAAAGCTAAAATGGCTGTTTTAGAGTATAAAAAATTGCCTGGATTTAAGGAACGACCAAATGATTTTTATATTGATAAATATGAAATAGATAAAAAGCATTGGATAGAAGGATATATAACTGTTCCTTGATAATTAGTATGTTCTTATTTCATTAATTTAATAATACTCTCATATATTTATATGTTGCATTTTTTTATACTTCTTGTTGTTATGGAAAATTTGTTTAAAATAATATCGAAAACACAAATTTTTTTTGTGAAAATAGTAAAACAACACGAATTCCATTTAAGAAAACATGATAAAATAGTTGCATTTTTATATGATTAATGATATAGTAATAAATAAAATATTGTATAAAATTACAAAAAAATACGTTAATCTTTAAAAACTCCTATTAAAATGTATAAAAAGATTTTAAATAATGTAATAAAAAATAAAATTTTGTATTTTATAGTATATTTATAGTGACAACTTCCTTTTTGAAAAAAATAAAATATAATTTATCACTTTTCATAAGGATTTGTTATCTATAGCATATAAATAAATTTTTATTTTAATCAAAGAAAGGAGAGAACTTAAAGAATTTTAGTTACATTATTATTGCATTATTATAATGGATATGGGGGGATTTATTATGGAAAGTACGAAAAAACAACTTTATTTTCGGCTGTTGTCATTTTTTATGGCATTGATTTTATGTATTTCATCTACCAGTTCTGTTTTTGCAAAAGATTCCTTAGAAAACTGGTCAGATAAATATGTGAAAACTTTAGCTGAGCAAAATATCTATGAAAGTATTATGGATTCTTATGATGCAAAACGTACCATTACTTATGTAGAATTTATTGAGATGGCAGCAAAGCTTTTTCATTATGACAAATTATCACAAATACAATCTCAAACAGTAACGTTACAAAATTGGTTTGCAGAAAATATCACAGATATTGCAGTTAAAAAAGCAGACCAAACCTTGACCCGGCAAGATGCAGTTGTAATGCTTGCCAAAATGTTAAAATATGATTTGAAGGATTCTGAAAAATCAAAATTTAAAGATGATAGCCAGATTGCAGATTATGCAAGAAGTAGTGTAAATGCTTTAACAAAAAAAGGACATTTAAATGGATATTTGGATGGAACACTGAAACCTCAAAATCCGATTTCTTTTGGTGAAGTGGCTAGTCTTCTTTGTTCTGTTGCAGGTTCTGTTTATTCAGAAGGAACACATGATTTTAATAATCAAACAATACAAGGCAATCTTTCTATTGTATCACCTGGTGTTGTGCTAAAAAATGCTGTAATAGAAGGAGACTTGTATATTTCTGAAGGAGTTGGAACAGGAGAAGTAACCCTAAATCATGTGGTAGTAAAAGGGGAAACCATTGTTTCAGGTGGTGGAATCAACAGTATTTTGTTTATCGATACACAACTTGGAACGCTTCGCGTTGAAGTGCCAGATAATGTACCAGTTAGGGTTGTAGCATCAGGTAACACAAATATTAATATGACAGAAGTACGCTCAGGAAGCAAGTTACAAACAGATAACTTAAGTGGAGATGGATTTCAAGGAATTGTAGTTGCAATTCCAGACAATTCAAGAGTTTCTTTGGAAGGCACTTTCCCTTCTGTTGTAGTGGATTCTCCAAAAGCAAAAGTTGATATTTTGGGAGGAAAAGCAGAAAATATTGTAATTACAGAAAAAGCAACTGAAGCAAAAGTAAATATAGCGTCTACAGCAACCGTATCCTCTATGGAAATTAATGCACAGGCAACTGTTGGAGGAACTGGAAAATTAGAGTCAGTTTCTATTAGCTCTCAAAATGTATCTATTGCGCAAAGTCCAGATAACATAGATATTAAAGATGGTATTACTTCCAATATTAACAACAACACTTTAAACGGAGGTACTTATTCAAATTATTTTGGAAGTAGTAGTTCTTCTAAAAAAGGAAGTAGTTCTTCCAGTCGACCGGAGGACAAAAAAGAATTGACCTACTCTTATGTAGAAACGTCACAAACGGAAACGGATATTTTTGTAAATATGTTTTTTGATGAACCAATAGAACTTTTGGTAAATGGAAAGGCTTTATCAGGTAATGATTTAAACAACTTATTTACTTATCAAAGTGATAATGGAAGTGGTACAATAGAAGATGCATCTTTATCAGAAACATATCTTTCTTTCCGTATTCCTAAAGAAGAAAAATCAAATACTTATCAAATTTCTTTAGAAGAAAAAGATTGGACTTTAAGAGGAAAGAATTCTAAAAAAGAATTTTTATCTAATCCTTTTTTGAAATTTACAATTAGTAATTCTTTCCCATTTGTAGTAAATGGGCCAGATGATATGACTGTTTTTGCAGGTGAGAAGGCAAGTTTTAAAGTAGATGTGGAAACCACTGAAAAACTTAATTATCAATGGTATCGTAATGGTACAGAAATTGCTGGCGCAACAGAAAGCTCCTATTCTTTTATAACTGGATTAAGCGACAGTGGTAATAAATTTTCTGTAAAAGTTTGGCTGAATTATCCTAACAATATAAGAGAAATTGTTGTAAATGATACAGTTGTATTAACAGTGGAGTCAAAACAAAATGCAACAGTTATTTTAGAAGAAGGTTCTGAAGGAATAGCAGGTGATGGCTGTATTACTGACTTACAATTAGGATGTCGCTATTACATTATTGCATATAAAGATGGAAGAAAATCCTATCCTGTTATGAAAGATGGTACATTAGGCACAGAAACCACAGAAATACTTTATGAAAACTTAGAACCACTAGAAACAACAACAATTTCTGGCTTAACCAATGAAGAAAAATATATGGTTGTAAAAATATCGGCAGATACACCAGTTTTACAGTCCTTAATTATTTCTGGGCTTACAAATACAGTAAACTTCCTTGGCTATGTTCCAAAAACGATGGAAGGAGAAATTCCACTTTTAGAAAACTATATAAATTTAAAAGCAATTTCAAATAATAAAGATGCATTGATAAATGTTACTTACAAACTTGGAGAAAATGAAGAAGACCAAGTTGTTTGGCCTTCTGATGATTATTCTCATCTTATTTATTTAGATGAAGCCTCTACTGTAGATATTACAATTACGGTTTCTCCACAATCTGAGCCAGAAAATCAATCTGTCTATAAAATTATGGCATCTAGAGCAGCAGGGATTCTTGTTACCAGACCTGGATATAGTGAAGAAGATAAAGACATTGTAGATATATATGGTAAATCTAATATAAAATATTATATCAAGTATATGAAACCGACAGAAAAACTTGAAGGTATTACTTGCAAAAAAAATGAAGGAGCTGTAACTTCATTACGAGAGAATGAGCATTATACCAAAGAAGTATTGCAAAATGGTATTACTTCCATTCAATTTACAAAAGCATTTACGGATACACTGGTTTCAGATGATGAATTAGAATTTACATTCCAATTTTCTGGTGGAACAACAAGCGGAAAAGTTTGTAAAGCAAAAATCCATGAACTTAATTACAATATAAACTTTGGTGAACCAGAATTAGTTCCGGGGGATAACTGGTTAAATGTCTTTGTTCCTATTACCAAAGAAAATGGAGAAGCGATTGATGAGAATGTAAAAAATATTATCTCATATATAGGGGTTCAGTTATATAAAGATACTACTTATTATACTAGTTATGGACATTGGAATTCATCGTTAGAAATTAGCGAACATGAAGGAAAAAAAGGTATTCTTGTAGGCTGTTGGCTTCAGCATCCTTCAGATATTCTAGAAGTTCCTAACAAATATAAAGTGGAGATAAACTATTATGAAACTTCTGGAAATATTTTTAAAGATTATTCTTCCAATTTTTATGATATTCCAGAAGGAGAAGCGATAGAAGGAGAAGTGGTATTTAATAAATTAGATGACCCTTCTATTTCATTAGTGCCATTGAAAGTTTCAGAAAATAGATATACTTTAAATTTGACAAAAGAGAATACTCCTTTTAGTTATGGATTTCAAACAGGAGAAAAAGAAATATTTTATGACTGGTCAGAAACAGGACATACAATAATGACAGATAATAATGGTAAGGATGTTGATTTATATATGGCATCTGAAGAACCAGAACTTGTATGTTTGTTTGCTCGTATGAACTGTGTACCTCAGTTATTAATGTATGATTATGAAGGAGAAGCTGTTATTGATAGTGATTTTATTACACATCATTATTTCTATATCAGTAATTATTCAAGTTTCATCTGTGATTTCTATTTTGATTATTATGTAGGAAATCAATCTTTTTCTACTGTAAAAGATTTAAAAGCAAGACATCTAAATCCAGAAGATATTCATTTGACTATTGGTGAAAAAGCTGATGGAACTCCATTAGAAAAAACAATGCAAGAATTTTTAGATGCAGGTTACTTTGATGGAACTTCTGATGAGACAGATATAGGATATTTACGATTTGCAGGTGTAAAAGAATTATTTGCTGCTTTTGGTGTCAATCCATTAAAAGATACCATCCACGAACAAATAACAAGCCATGCAGAATTGAACGGTATTCCAAACTTCCAGTTGGGTGATGTAACCTATGATTGGTATGAAAATAAGGGTGCATTAACTGAAATCATTATTAAAGATAAAAATGGTGAAAACTCTATAACATGTGATATTAACCAAGAAGAAATTGTAATTCCATATGCAGAAGCAGCGATTGCAACAAAATCATCAGGTGGCTATGAATGTGTTATCTATGATGAAGATGCAATTCCAGTTGACAGTAAAGGTTTGATTATGACACCAGGTGTTCCAACACCAATTGCTGTTGTCATTGCACAGGGTGGTGTAAAACCAAAAGTTTATAAATTTAATCTTATTTATGAGCCAGAAGTAACAACATTCTCTATGCGTGAACAAGAGGCAGAAATTTCCTTTATACAGTTGACAGATGATATGGAAGAAACAGAAATTGAAGATATTTTGAAATCTTTAGAATCTGACAACTTTAAAGAAGATTTTATTGCTGATGAAACCTCAAATGAATTGTTAAATAATCCTTCTGAGAATGTTACAGATGAGTCTTCTGAGAGTGTTACAGATGAATCTTCTGAAAGTGTTACAGACGAACCTTCTGAGAGCGTTACAGACGAATCTTCTGAGAGTGTTACAGACGAATCTT
>CAJTZO010000014.1:0-50245 GCA_910583755.1 uncultured Clostridia bacterium | reverse complement strand
CTGAGAGCGTTACAGACGAATCTTCTGAGAGCGTTACAGACGAATCTTCTGAGAGCGTTACAGACGAATCTTCTGAGAGTGCTACAGATGAATCTTCTGAAAGTGTTACAGACGAATCTTCTGAGAGCGTTACAGACGAATCTTCTGAGAGTGTTACAGATGAACCTTCTGAGAGTGTTACAGACGAATCTTCTGAGAGTGTTACAGACGAATCTTCTGAAAGCGTTACAGACGAATCTTCTGAAAGTACTACAGACGAACCTTCTGAAAGTGCTACAGACGAATCTTCTGAGAGTGTTACAGACGAACCTTCTAATGAATAATTGTGCATTAAGTTAAATTATTAAGAGTATTTAAAATTTTGATTAGGACTGAGTTTCATATTAATTGGACTCAGTCCTTTTTATTTGTATTAAAAAGGTAGATAAGATTTTTAAAAACAATTAAATATTGTTTTTTCGTAAATTATTACAATAAAAAAAAGAAATAATAATTGTAGAAAACAAAATTTACCACAAAAAAACAAAAAAATACTCCTTTAAAAGTAAATAAAAATCTACCATAAAAGAGTACAAATATTTACATAATATAATTTTCTTGTCTATCCAAAATTTGTACAAAATGTCCAGTAGTAGGAATCTGTACTGCCCTATAATATTCCACATCATCAGAAAAAAACAATTCCTTTTCAAAAACCTTAGTAACACAACTATCTTTCTTCAAACGATATACTTGTACACCACTTGCATTTTTAGAAACAGTCAAAGGTAGCAAAGAAGTATGAAACAACAACGCTTTATCCACATCTCGAAGCAACACAAAATCAGCATCCTCCTCTAACTTTTTCATAAAAATCACATTAGATTTATCAGAATAAGCATTTATAATTCTTTTTCGATTTGTTTTTGTAGCATAGCTATTTAACGATATTTTTGCCACTTTTCCATTTTCAAAGAAAAAAACCATAAAACCACTATAATCATACGTAGTAGTCATATATATAATCTTTTCATCTAATTCCATCCCCAAAAGATTAAAAAGATATTCTCCAAAAGAACTTGCTTTTGTATCCAAAATATCATTTGCTTTCAATTTATACAAATTTTGCTTATTAGAAAACAATAAAATATCCGCCTTATTCGTTGTTTCAATTTCAAAAGTAATTTTATCATCTTCCTTTAATTTCTGCTCTCCAGCAGAACGCAAAGATACTAAAGATATTTTTTTAAAATAATTTTGTTCTGTTAAAAAAAGACGAATACCATAATCTTCAATTAATTCTTGTTCCGGAATTTCTTTTATTTCCTGCTCCTTAATAATCTCTGTTTTTCGATTCCTGCCATATTTTTTAGAAACTTGTTTTAACTGCATAATAATAATATTTTTTATTTTTTCATCATTATATAAAGTTTCTTTTAAAGACTGTATTTCATCCTTAATGTTTTTTAATTCCTCAATCCTTTTTAAAATATATTCCTTATTAATATTACGAAGTTTTATTTCTGCAATATATTCACTTTGCTTTTCATCAATAGAAAATTCCTTCATCAAATTAGGAATTACCATTTCTTCTTTTTCTGTATGACGGATAATAGAAATTGCTTTATCAACATCAGTCAATATTTTAGAAAGACCAACCAAAAGATGATATTTTTCTGATTTTTTTGCAATATCAAATTCCAACTGACGTTTTATAGAATTTGTACGGAATGCTATCCAATATTTCAGAATAGAACGAATCCCTAATGTCATAGGCTTACTATTTATCAATAAATTAAAATTACAGTTAAAAGTATCAGAAAGGGGCGTCATTTGATAAAGGCGATGCATCAGTAAATCTATTTTTGTATTTTTCTTGACATCAATTGCAATTTTTAACCCATTCAAATCTGTTTCATCGCGCACATCTGTAATATCTCTAATTTTTCCAGATTTCACCAAAGCAAAAATTTTATCCATAATAGATTCTATATTTGTTGTATAGGGAATTTCATAGACTTCAATACAATTATTTTTTTCATCATAGTGATATTTTGCACGAACTTTTACATTACCACGACCTGTTTCATAAATATGTTTGAGTTCATTTTCATTATAGATTAACTGACCACCAGTAGGAAAGTCAGGTGCTTGCAAAATTTGTAAAATATCTGCATTTTCATCTTTTAAAAGTTGTATTGTTGTTTTACAAACTTCCTTTAAATTAAAGCTACAAATAGAACTTGCCATACCAACTGCAATTCCTAGATTTGGATTTACTAGAATATTGGGGAATGTTGTAGGCAACAAAAGAGGTTCCTTCATAGAACCATCATAATTATCTACAAACATAACCGTATTTTTATCAATATCTGCAAAGATTTCTTGACAAATTGCTGCAAGTTTTACTTCTGTATAACGTGGAGCAGCATATGCCATATCACGGGAATATTGCTTTCCAAAATTTCCTTTGGAGTCAACAAAAGGGAGTAATAAGGCACCATTTCCTTCTGTTAAACGAACAAGAGTTTCATAAATAGCACTATCTCCATGTGGATTTAATTTCATAGTTTGTCCCACTACATTAGAAGATTTTGTCCTATCTCCTTTTAATAAATTCATTTTAAACATTGTATACAATAATTTTCTGTGAGAAGGTTTAAAACCATCTATTTCTGGAATTGCACGGGAAACAATAACGCTCATGGCGTAAGGCATATAATTCCATTCTAAAGTATCTGTTATTTTTTGTTCCTCTATATAATATTCTTTTGGTGTTTCCACTGTTTTTTTCTTTTTAGGCATTGGGATTCACTCCTTTCAAAATAAAATTTTAACTCAAATTACTTAAATCCAAATAGCGATGTCCTTCTGTTTCTATAAATTCTTTTCTTCCCTTTAAATTTTCACCTAAAAGCAATTCAAATTTTTGTTGTGTCTTTTCTGCTTCATCTTCAGAAACAAGAATTAATCTTCTCGTTTCTGGATTCATGGTAGTTTCCCACATCATTTCAGGCTGGTTTTCACCTAAGCCTTTAGAACGATTAATTTTATATTTTTTATGTTTTAATTTTGCTGTAATACGGTTTTTTTCACTATCGGAATAAGCAAAATAAGTATCCTTTCCACAAATAATTTCATAAAGAGGGGATTCTGCAATAAACACTTTTTTTTCTTGAATCAAAGTAGGTACAAGACGATAGAGCATTGTTAATATCAATGTCCTAATTTGAAATCCATCTACATCAGCATCTGTACAAATAATAATTTTGTTCCAGCGCAGCTGTTCCAAATCAAAAGAATTGATATTACTATGTTTTGATTTAATTTCAACTCCACATCCTAACACTTTTAGTAAATCTGTAATAATATCATTATTAAAAATTTTATTGTAATCCGCTTTTAAACAGTTTAATATTTTGCCTCGAATCGGAATAATTGCTTGAAATTCTGCATCTCTCCCTAGTTTACAAGCACCCAGTGCAGAATCACCTTCTACAATATAAATTTCTCGCCTTGTAACATCTTTGGAACGACAATTCACAAATTTTTCTACACGATTATTCATATCAATATTTCCTGTTAATTTTTTTCGAATATTGACGCGTGTTTTCTCTGCTGTTTCACGACTTCTCTTATTCGCCAAAATTTGTGCTGCAATTTTATCTGCTTCTAATTTATTTTCTATAAAATAAATTTCGAGCTGATGACGAAGGTATTCTGTAATAGCATCTTGTATAAATTTATTAGTAATTGACTTTTTTGTTTGATTTTCATAACTAGTAATAGTGGAAAAGGAATTGATAACTAATATTAAACTATCCTCTATATCATTGAATGTTATTTTCTTTTCCTCTTTTTTATAAAGAGTATTTGCTTTTAAATATTTATCAATCGCAAATACAAAAGCATTTTTTACTGCCTTATCAGGAGAACCACCATATTCTAAAAAACTAGAATTATGGTAATATTCTAATAAATTGACATCATTGTTAAAACAAAACGCTATTTGAAATTTTAATTTGTATTCTGGTTTATCTTCTCTGTCACGTCCCTTTGTTTCCTGCTCATAATATTGTACTTCTGTAAATCCTTTTTCTGCATTTAATTCCTGTAAGTAATCTTTAATACCATTTTGATAAACATAAGTAAAGGAATTGTCTGTTTCTTCATCATATAAAACAAATGTTAAACCTGCATTGACAATAGCTTGCTTTTTCAAAATATCCTGAAAAAAGGAAAGAGGAACATCAATATTTGTAAAAACATCCTTATCTGGAAGCCACTTAATTTCAGTACCTGTTGTAGCATTCGTAACCTGTTCCTTTTTTAGACCACCAATATTTTCACCTTTTTCAAAATGGAGTGTATAACAATATCCATCTCTATAAATAATAGTATCCATATAAGCAGAGGAATATTGTGTGGCACAAGTACCCAAACCATTTAAGCCTAAACTAAATTCATAATTTTCTCCAGAATTATTTTGATATTTTCCACCAGCATATAATTCACAAAAAACAAGTTCCCAATTATATCGTTCTTCTTTCACATTAAAATCTACAGGAATGCCACGCCCATAGTCTTTGATAGAAACAGAATGGTCTTGATAACGTTTTACTTCAATCAGGGAACCAAAGCCTTCTCTTGCCTCATCAATCGAATTTGAAAGAATTTCAAAAATAGAGTGCTGGCAACCTTCCAATCCGTCAGAACCAAAAATAACACTAGGACGGAGGCGAACTCTATCAGCTCCTTTCAAAGATGTAATACTTTCATTGTTATAATTTGTTTGATTTTCATTCATAGTCCATAACCTCAATTTTTTAGAACTGTTGTTCTGTATTATTATATAATTTATATGACATAATGAAAAGTGTCAAGTAAAAAATATATACAAAAAAAGCCATTGATTTCTCAACAGCCTTCAAAACAAACGGAGAAAGAGGGATTCGAACCCTCGGAGGCTTTCACCTCAACAGTTTTCGAGACTGTCACCTTAAACCACTCGGACATTTCTCCCTGTTTTCTAACAGAGGTAATTATACCAATAGTTATTTAAAAAAGCAACTATTTTTTATGGATTTATTAATAAATATCTTGCAGAATAAACAAAAAACATAAAAAACATCTTTCTATCATTAATAGATAAGTTTTAATATTGCAATTCAGAAAACGATGTATTATAATATTTTTTGAAAGAATATGAGTTGTAATCTTGTTTTGATTAACTACTTACAGCTTGTGATAGGGTAAGGACTATCCAAATTAACGCCTGTGGAGATGAATAATTTATGAAGTCGAAGAAGCAGGAAGCCCATTCATTTTAAATCATTGGGCAGTTCACATATATTTTATATTTGAGTTTAAGGGAATACATTTTTATTACAGATTATCCATTGATTAATAAAAATACTATATTACTCCGAAAAATATAAAATGGAAAATGCTTAAAGGAGGCTTATATATGTATTGTTCTAATTGTGGAAAAGAGGGCAACGGGAAATATTGTGCAGAGTGTGGAGGGCTTCTTGTAGAAGGAGAACAAGAAAAGCAAGAAAAAAAGCAATATATTGAACCGCCACGAAAACCCCTTGAAACAGATGTATCAGAATATATTAATGGTCATTCTATTAATATGACAGAAATTATGGAACACTACGAAAAAAATAAAGAATATGGCATTGAAGTGCTTGCCTATTATTCTGATATCAGTTTACAAGAAGCAGAAAAATATATTAACAATAAAATACATAAAGACAAAAAACCAAAAAGGTCCCTTTTTAGAAGTTTAAAAATCCGATTTATGGGAAATAAAGAAGAAAACCTTGAAAAACCTGTAAACAGTATTTTTAATTTCCATCAGCCAAAACCACGTGTAAAAACAGATTTTTTAGAAATAGATGATAAAAACAATGTAACATTTCGTAGCATTGATATGATGTTTAAAGGAACACTTGTCAAAAAATCAAACAATAGTAAATATGTCATTGCTTTTGGTTCTTATGGCAAAAAAGTAAAAGTTGAATGTTATGTTTTTTTTAATAGGGAACGTCCTTTACACAAATTGTTTATTACTGTACCATTCAAAGAAGCATATGTAACAAATACAGGCGCTTTTTCTCTTTTAACATCAGAGGGAAAGTTTTATTTGTATGATATTGCACAAAAAGAACCATTTTTGACAGAAATCAAAGAAGAAGAAACACAGATTATTACAAATTATTTTTGTGAACCTTTTACAATATTACTTTACAAAAAAGAAGGAAAATATTTTCTTTTTATTTATAATACACAAAAAGGGAATACTATTTATAAAAAATACTTTGATATGGACTCTGAGCAAATTTTAAAAAGCACTATCAAAGTGGAAAATAGCATTATTGAATTACAATTTCCTTGTGGATTGTCTTTACAATACGATTTTAGAGGGAATGCTGTAGATATGCAGGATGAAAAAAATACATTAAACCGTTTATATTATCCTGTTGCATATATCAACAACGCGATTGACAAAATAGAATTATTAAGACAAGATAATGCTCTTTTAGAAACGAGGATGCGTGAAATCAGAGCTTTGTTTGAACTTGCAATTGAAAAAGTAGGAGATATGTACTGGTGTTATGATAATTATGCTTGCTTTGAAGCAGAATTTGGAGATATTACACTAGCAAAAAAATATTTATCAAAAGCAGAAAATAGTCAAAATAGCAGAAATGCTGACCTTTATAAAATTTGTGCAAATTTTGCTTTAAAAAGAGAAATGAAAGATTATGCACTAGAATTTTTTGAAAAAGCAATTCATTTTAAAGTAGATAATAAGACAATTCAATCATACAACACCTTAAAGCAAGAGATGGAAGAAGAAGCAAAGAAAAAACAGTCTAAGAAATTAACTTCATTGTTGTTTAAAAAAGAAAATGGAAATGAAGAAAGCAAAGAAAATAAAGAAAGCAATACAGAAAAGCAACAAAAAGAAGCTCTTTCTGAAAAAAAAGAAGAGCCAAAAACAAATGTCAAAAAGTCTCCAAAATCTCCTATGGAAGCCTTTTTACCAGATGATGTATTAGAAGAAATGAAGGTTGAAGAACAAGAAATAATACCAGAACAAAAAGAAGAACCAGAAGAATCAGACTTTGAGAAAAGAAGAAAAGCAAGAGAAGAAATGCGTTCCAGACATAGAAGAATGAGAAGGTCGGAAAACACAGAGGAGTAAAGAAATGGAAAAAAATTTATTAGAGCGTATCAATGCTTTGGCAAAAAAACAAAAAACAGAAGGCTTAACAGAACAAGAAATACAAGAAAGAGATAGCCTAAGAAAAGAATATCTAAAACAATTTCGAGCAGGAATGACAGACATTTTAGATAATACTTATCTACAAAAACCAGATGGTACATTAAAAAAACTGCACAAAAAATAGCCCCTTGTAAAAGGGGCAAGTTTTGTTTTATATTGGCAGATAAAACAAATGATTATTGTTCTGAAATTACCTTTGCTAAAGAACGTAAGTCCGATTCTGTTTTTAGGTGAGAACCTTTTTCTTTTACTTCTAATTTAGAATGGAGAGACAAATTATTATAAAATCTTTGTGCTGATTCACAGTTTAGTAATAAATCAGCTAAATTTCTGTATGTTTTGTGCATATGAATTCCTCCTTGTGGTTACTTGTTTTTCAAAAGGTTGTAAAGCATGAGTGTGTTCATTATCATGTTATCATATTGGCTTTTCTGTGTTAGACAATATTGTTGTCTAACGATAGAATGTGCAAAAATTATTTTTTTATACAATATTTTTTTAATGAAAAAATAAAGGAGAATTATTTTTATGCTAGAACAATATAAAACAGTGCTGGAACAAGGACAGCAGGAAATTGTGGAAAAAAAATCCCGTTTTATTGCCACTGTATGTCCAGTCACAACAGAAGAAGAAGCAAAACTGTTTATTGAAGAAATGAAAAAAAAATATTGGAATGCAACACATAATGTGTTTGCTTATCAAATTGGCGAAAGAAATGAAATACAACGTTTTAGTGATGATGGCGAACCACAAGGGACAGCAGGTATGCCAGTATTAGATGTTCTTCAAAGAGAAGATATTAAAAATACAGCAATTGTTGTCACAAGATATTTTGGTGGTACACTTTTGGGTACAGGTGGATTAGTCAGAGCTTATGGAAAATCTGCAAAGGAAGGGCTTTTAAAAGCAGGAATTATAGAAGTTACTTTATATAGAAAATTTCAAGTTGTTGTCTCTTATACAGATTCTGGAAAAGTACAATATGAGATACTGCAAAATGGATATGAATTATATGATACTATTTACGCAGAAAATGTTACTTATATGGTATTAACAAAATTCGGACAAGGAGACATTTTTTTAAATAAAATGGTAGAAATAACAGGAAACCGTGCAGAAATCAAAGAGGAGAAACCTTTTTATGGTGCATGGGTCAACGGTAAACTAAACAATATTTGACTGTGAAATCACAGATAAATATAAAAAAGAGAATTTTAAGGAGGATTTTTATGTCAGGACATTCCAAATTTGCAAACATCAAGCACAAAAAAGAAAAAAATGATGCAAAAAAAGGAAAAATTTTTACAATGTTAGGAAGGGAAATTGCAGTAGCTGTCAAAGCTGGTGGTCCAGACCCTGCCAATAACGGAAAATTGCGTGATGTAATTGCAAAAGCAAAATCAAACAATATGCCGAATGACACGATTGATAGAAGTATTAAAAAAGCTGCCGGTGGTGGTGATGATGTAAACTATGAAACAGTTGTATATGAAGGCTATGGTCCAAATGGCGTTGCAATTATTGTAGAAGTATTAACAGATAACAGAAATAGAGCAGCAGCAAATGTTAGAAATGCTTTTACAAAAGGTGGCGGAAACATGGGTACAAGTGGTTGTGTATCCTTTATGTTTGATGAAAAAGGGTTAATTGTAGTAGATAAAGAAGAAATTGAAATAGATGAAGATGAAATGATGTTAATGGCAATTGATGCTGGTGCAGAAGATGTTGCTTCTGAAGAAGATAGCTATGAAATTACAACTGCTCCAGATGATTTTTCTTCTGTTAGGGAAGTATTAGAACAAGCTGGCGTTCCAATGGTAAGCGCAGAAGTAACCATGATTCCACAAACTTATACAGAATTAACAGGTGAGGAAGAAATCAAAAAAATGAATAAAATTCTTGACCTATTAGATGATGATGACGATGTACAAAACGTTTATCACAACTGGGATGAATAAAAGAGCTCCCCTTATTCTTTAAGATAAGGGGAGTCTTTTTTATTTTACAATATTTTCACAAAATCTCATCAAAATAGAAGAAACTTGCGCACGTGTTGCACTACCCTTTGGAACCAATGTTGTATTTGTTACACCTGTAATCAACCCTGTTCCATTTGCCCATTGTATCGCTGTTACAGCATAAGGGCTAATTTCTCCTACATCCGTATAATTAGAAAGATTATTTGTATTGTTTGTATTATAATTTTTGTATTGTGCATAACGATACAAAATAGAAGCCATTTGCTCACGAGTAATTGTATCATTTGGACCAAAATTTCCATTACCATAACCTGACACAATGCCATTTGCAGAAGCCCATGCAACCGCTTCTGTATAATATTGGTTTTGCTCTACATCTGTAAAATTAGAAGCAGGAGCTACAGGTTTTCCATCTAAACGATGTAATATTGTTACTATCATACCGCGTGTTGTTGTCATATCAGGACTAAATATTGTATCACTTGTTCCTGCCATCATTTTATGTTCATATACATATTTTACAGAAGAATAGTACCAATCACTTTCCTTTACATCTACAAAAGGTAATACAACTATATTTGTATCCGGAATGGATGGTGGTATCACAACAGATACAGCTTTAAATTCCGCTTTTACTATAACATTAGAAGAAGGCATAATAAAAGTATATTGATTATCTTTTTCTGTTAAATCTATTTTATTGTTATCTGTATCTGTTACAGTAATAAAATCTAATGTATAACCTGCTTGTGGTGCTGGTGTAATTGTCACTGTTTGTCCTTTATAAGCAGAAAAAGTGCTTAATTTTATAGACCCATTTGTGATATCTTCCACATCAATTTTATAGCTTGAGGAACGACTGCTGCCACCACTGGAACTAGAATGAGAATTAGAAGAACTGGAACCTTCTGGAATACGAACAGTGTCATATTCTGTTTTATTCAAATCTTCATCAAGTAATTTTAAATCAGATGCAGATTCAATTATAAAGGAAGAATCAGAAGAAATTTTCCCCAAGTTAAAAGATTCTTCACGATTCAAAGGTGTATTTTTTGAAACAATATACAAAGTAATATCAGAACCATTTTTACTGTAGGTGGAGTATACACCATCTATTGTTGTATCAAATTCGTAATCTTTATTATCTTTTGTATTTGTTGTTAATGTAATCTCTATTCCATAACAATTTTCAGGAATATGATTTAATATCAATGTTTTATGATTATTTTTTGAATTTATTTCTAAAGAAGGATTTTCTGCACCAAAAACATTACCCATTAAAAACAACGTACATAGTAAAGTTATTGGCAAAAATAAAAAATTCTTTTTTTTCATAATCTTTTCCTTTCTTCATAAATGCCCCTCCCACATTTGGGGGAGGGGAGTATTATTATTCTGGAGTTTTCTCTACTTCTTGCTGGTCACTTTCTTTATCTGACATTTCTTCTGTTTCTTTTTCTCCTTCAGATATTTTTTCTTCTTCTGTTTGGCTATTTTCTGATGTTGTATCATTCATTGTTTCCACTGATTGACTATTAACATCATTTGATTCCACTTCTGTTTCTTCTTCCTTTTCTACTTCATCAGTATAAAATATTGTAGAAAGAGTAGCATCTTCCGCAGATTGATAAGAATAATCACTATTTACATTTGATTCAAATGTAATTGTAGGAATATTTTCTTTTAATTTTTCAATTTTTGCTGCAACATCTTCAGGTACTTCACCATCATGGTCACTTGCAACTTTATTATCAATAGGGAAACTAATCCAAAGTGTTTCGCTTGTTTTTCGTTTAGAAGAAGCATCTTCTGGGTCATCTGTTCGATACATAATAGCACGAATTTCTACTGGTAAATCATCACCAAGTTCTGCTATTTCTGCTTCTAAATCAGGAACAAACAAAAAAAATCCATCACTAGTATCACTCACTGCACCATCTTCTGGAATTTCACTAAAGAGCAGAGAATAACCATTCATATCATGTTCTATTTGTTGACTTTCTTCTTCCTCTACTGTAGAAGTAGTATTATATCGACCTTCTATTTGTACAATATTATATCCTGGATTTCCACGATAGGTACCAACAATGACTACTGTTCCTGCTGGAATAGATTCTGTATCACTATATGAATAATCTGATGCCAACTTACCAACGCTGGCATTATTTATAACAACAGACTTATCACCTTGACCATAAAAATCAACACGGTCACCAGGATAATCTAACAATTCAACAGTTCCTGTGTAATTTTGTATTTCCATTACAGAAACATCATAAGTCCAAATACGAGTATCTTCTACAGGCGCACCCGGTTTATTAAAATAGAAAGGTGTATTTGCACTAAAATTACTTTCTCCTTTTACTGTTACCCAATCACTTGCACTTGGATTTTTTACTTTTGATACTCTAATGGAAGCAGTGCCATCTGTATTAGCTTTAATTCCAGTAACAGGAATAGGTTCATTACCATTCATTGTAATTATGGTATTCCCACCTTCTGTAGAAACTGTATAAAGACTATCTGAAATTGTTTTATCATAAGCAATTCTAATTTGTGTTGTTTCTACTTTTGCTCCCATATTTCCTAGTTTATCAACAGGAACAACTGCATAAGTATAAGTTAAATTATTCGCTGCGCCTAAACTATCTATATAGGTATTTTCTGTGGTAAATCCAATTGGATTACCATTTCTAAGAATTTCATGCCCTAATAAATTACTAGAACCACTGTTTTCTATGGTTAATGTTACCTCATTACCATTTACAGAAGTAGTAAGCGTTGAAGTTCCTGGGCTTGCATTAGCACCTTCTAATCGAAGCTTATAAGATTCATCATTTAAGTACCAGATTGCACGAGATTCTTCTGCGCCGTTTGATGTTACATTCATTCCCCAACGGTTGAAAAATTCTGTTAAGTCTTTTCCTGTAACTTCTGATGCAATCTTTGCTACTTTTTCATCATAAGTACCACTATAACTTCCAGATTTCCATTTTTTGAAAAATTCGTTATAGAAACCAAGTGGATTATTTGCATCATCATAAGCTAAATGTAATTGCCAGTACATACCAAGCTGTGTAAATACATCACTTGCTGCACCTGGATGTCCTAAAGCAACTTTTTTATAAATAGATTGCCATTTGTTACTATTTGTCAATCTTGTATTCGTTACCATATCAGAACCATTCCATGCTTGAATTGCAATAGAATAAATATTATTTGTAATTTCTGCTTTTCCTAACTTATCCATGTTATGACCAATTTCATGTGCGATACCCCAACCAAAAAGACTAGGAGTTCCAGAAGAAGTTGGTTTTCCACAAGCAAGTGCAGAAGCAGAACCATATTCAATACCTACATGGTTTCCGGCAGCATACATAAATGCACCTGCAAACATTCTCATATAACGAATATTTTGACGGGTTGTCATAGGATATTGATAAGTATCGAAAGAAGTATTTGCTTCGATAATGCCTTGTACTTTATTGGCTACAAAAAGCACTTCTTCCCATGCAAGTACATTTTGATACATGGTTTCTACCATATCGTTATTAATTCCTTTTAATCCTGCTAATATCTGGTCAGCTGGAAGGGAAAGGAGCACACTTGGTGTAGAAACTTCTGTTGCGTTTTTAATATCTGTTTTTGAACTTCCATATTTTGCAATATGTGCTTGCAATTCCTCTGTGTAAGTTTGAATTTTTGCACGTCTATCTGTTTCTGTCATACGATACCAATTTGACAATTCTAGCACTGGTATTTTAAATGCTTTTTCATTTTCACGAACATGGAGTTTAATCTTTTCTGGTTGATTTCCACCATAGGTAAGATACAGCATACCACCTCTTGTATCAGTAAGACTACCAATCTTAGGAATAGAAATATAGTTACGTCCATTTTGTAGTGTTATTGCTTGTTCACTCCAAATTCCAGATTCTCCATAGTATTGAGTTGGAACAATAGAAACCGTTTCACCCTCTGGAATTTCTGCATAAATTGCTACTTTAGAATTTGCTAACGCAGAAATACCAATCGGCTGTAAAGCACTAGCAGTTTGTCCATAACTACCATCTGCTGAACCACTACGACTTTGGAAATCATTTTTAATGATACTGGTTATATTTTCACTATTATTTAAAAGTGTTTGGGCTAATGTTAACTCATCTTTTAATAAATCAACATCTAAATAAAAATTACCCATCTGCTCTAATTGGTCTGATAACTGTTGAATATTTTGCTGTGTTACAGTAGATTTTAAAGTTGTAAATGCATTATCTGCAAACAAATTAGCGATTCCACTAGAAATTTTTTCACTATTATAGAATGCAATTTCTGAAATACTTACACGTGAACCGCCAGCCACTTGACCTAAAGCAATGGTAACACTTTCAACATTTTCTACTTCTGGAAAGGTAACTATCATGTAATTGTCTTCTGTTAAAGGTAATCTTCCCGTTGCAAAAGAATGTTTTGTTTCCTTTCCTGTGGCATCTTTTATTGTTACAGTATAATTTGCAATGCTGGTGCGATGATTTGTTGTTTTATTTAAGTAAGGTGCAAACAATAAATAATTCATATCATGAGGTTCTTTAAAAGTGAAAGTAATACCAGCATTTAAAAACCAATCTCTTGCAACCCAATAAGTATTTGCATCCCCATCAATGAAATGGTCTGTTATAAAATCTGGACAAAATGATTTATCAAAATTGGTAGGGTCTGCCATCGTGATACTGGTAATTTCACTATTATCAATTCGTCCTTCTGTTGGGAAATTAGGTTGTTCCAATTCTTCTGATTCTGGTGTACCAAGTGCAACAGAAGAATAAGGACCTACACCTTTACTATTTCCTGCTTTTACTGCAACTTCATAGGTAACATTATTGACAAGACCTGTAATTGTCATACTCGTAGCCTCTGTATCATTGCCAAATTGCATCCACTCTGTATCATTTTGTTTGCGATAAAATACTTGATAATAAGAAGCATCTTTTGTTTTTCCCCAACTAATACGTAAAGATTGATTTGCAGGTGTAACACTAATATTAGATGGTGCACCCGGTATACTTCCTGCTTCTGGTATGGCAGAAATAATGTCTGATGGAGTACCCCGCCAGTCTCCATTTGTGGCTGTTATTTGGAAATAATATTTTGTAAGATTTTCAAGTCCGGTTACTACCACATTATTTGTATTACTTACAACATTTTGACTTAAATCTGTTTCTTTCGTACCATATTGTATCATGTAGCCAGTTACATTACTTACAGGATTCCATTCTAAACTAACAGATTTATCACCCGGTGTTGCTACGATTCCTTTGACTTTACTATCTACATTTTGCGCATCATCTAAAATAACATCTTTTAAAAATTGAATTTGTGTCAATGTAACATATTCTGGTTTACCATCTTGACCAATTACTTTTTTGACTTTGATGGTAACTTTTTTAACTGCAACTTTTTTTCCTAAGTTAATGGCGATTGTATTTTTGTCTGCACTACGACTAATTGCAAAAAATCCCTGTGGTGCTTGACTATCAAACTCATATTCTTCAATAGCACCATTTTCTAGTTCTAATATTGCTGTTCCTGCAACAAGAGCACCTGTACCTGTTGGACTTGTCAATACAATTTGACTCATTTCTACACTAGTATGATTAAAAACGATTGGGATTAAAATATCCTCACCATCTGTATTGGAAAATGTAATGTCATTTTTTCCATTAAACAAATTTTCCATTTGTCCTTCGATATTCAATTTTTCCGTTTCAATAGAAGCACTTACAATAGCAGCTGTTTCATATTTACTAGCATTTCCATCAACATCCATTGTACGATTCACATAAGCAAGGTCAGAAACATCTATCATACCATCCCCATCTAAATCATAGATAACAGTGTCATTTTTTTGTCCCAATTCTTCCACAAGTGCTGTTCTGTCAGAAACATTTACAACACCATCATTATTTACATCTCCTAAAGAGAAGGTGCCATTTGAAGTACTAACAACCATATGTAAAGAATAATCATTTAACTGTACATTTTCTTTAAATGGAGCACAACCTTCCCCAGTTAATTCTAGTGTATAATTTCCAGTCTCTAAATCAGAAATAGTAATATCATAAGAACCTACTACAGACTCTGTTGTCATTTCTACCCCATTTTTATTTTTTGCTGTTACTGCTGTTCTTACATCTTGAAAACCTGTTCCCATTTTTTCTCCTGTATTTAACGAAAATGTTGCACTTTCTGCCCCTTTTGTCAATTTCAGTTTTATATTTCTTTTTTTAACATTGTCTAATGACTGTGGTAAGTCAAAATTAACCACCAAAGTAATAGAAGCACTACTTTGTATTAAGGAAACACTATCAGCAGCCATAACTATTGTAGGCAAATAGCTTACATATGTAGAACAAGCTAATATAAAACTTAAAATTGCCGCAATAAATCGTTTTAAACACTTCATTTTATTCCTCCTTCATCTCTTTTATTTAAAAAATAGTTCCATCAAAAATATGAACAATGCTGAAAAACAAAATCGTTGTTCCTTTATTTACAACAATATTTGATATTTTTTGTTTCGTAAAATGGGGATTTTTTCTAGTAAAAAAAATTATCAAAAAAGTAAATCTTTTTTAAAAAAACAAGTAGGCTTAAGCAAAGTTTAAGCCCACTTTCCATATTTTTTCGACAGTTTGAGAATCTTAATGCTTTTTATCAGCAAAATCATATTAAAATAATGGAAATCTATTCATATGTATTATAAGAAATAGAAAGAAAAGTGTCAATGCTTGTCACTATAATATTTTTTTGTATTAATGAACATGGAATAATAATGATTTGATAGTAATATAATAGAAACGACATAAGTTTTAAGGAGAAATTAATCATGTCAAGCCAAGAAAATAAATTATCTATGTCTTGCATAAAAAATTGTACACAAGCAGAAAATAAATCTTTAATCATACGTTCCGTAGTAACAGCTTGTGATGCAGGCACATTAACAGAAGAAGGAGATACAGGTGAAATTAAAATATTTGAAAAAAATCTGTTAAATAACAATACAAATTATATTTTAGTGCTTGTAGCGTTTGACAAAAATAATACCTTAGCTGTAATCTATGAACAAGAAGATGATTTTTGTATGGTATCTTCTGTGCTAGGAAGATATTATGAAATTGTAGAAGTAAACTTTATATTAGACCCTATTTCAAAAAATACTTTGATATTATTAAAAGAACAAGTGGATATGACAACAGGAATCTATGAAACAAGTGATTTTTTAAAAGGATATTTATGGAATGGCAGTTTTTATTCTCAAGTAGTAAATACACCTTTTAATATAAAAGCATATTGGAATAATGCATGGATAGATTGCAGTTCACAAAATAAAAGATGGGAAAAAGCAATGCAAAATTGTAATCTTACCTGGAATAATATTGATAAAATTATATTGTATCTTTATCGGGCACAGGAATATAGTATTTCTAGTGTAGAAGAAAGTGTCAATTTGCCAGAAGACCATACTTTTCAAGTAGTCGAGAGTCGTTTTGTTGTAGAAACATTAAGTTGGAGTTCAAAATGGAATTGTTTTATACTTTATGAGGGAAAATATAAATCTACCGGAGAAGCAGTAGCTGTAATTCATAACTTAAATAACTATGTATATTCTTTGGTAGAAGATGTTTCTCCACAATATGTCATTTGCACATCCAACAATGAGCACTTCGTGATTTCTCAGGAAGAATTAGAAATAATGCAACCTTAGAAATCAAAATGAAAAAAGAATGAAAAGAAATGTGTTGAAAAATAACCTTTTTGTGGTATAATGAAAACAATATGATATTGAATGGATTGAGGAGGGAATGAATATGGTAAATTTATCAGCGGAGGAGTTAGCCGCTTTAAAAGGAGAAGGTTTTTTATTAATGAAAGATAAAGAACACTTTGTTCTTCGTATCGTTTTTCCAGCAGGTCTTGCAACAGCAGAAGATTTAAAAAACGTTGCTATACTAGCGGAAAAATATGGAACCGGAATGGGAGCCATTACTGTTCGTTTAAATATTGAAATTGTAGGAATTCCTTATGAAAATATTGCACCAATGAAAGAAGAAATGGATAAACTTGGTCTGTCTTATGGAGGTACAGGTGCAAGAGTACGTCCTTTAGTATGTTGCAAGGGAACGGTATGTAAATTTGGCTTAGTAGATACGCAAGGAATTTGTAAAGAACTTCATGACAAGTTTTATCCAATGCAATTACCACATAAATTTAAAATCAATGTTACAGGCTGTCCAAATAACTGTGCAAAAGTACAAATCAATGATTTAGGTTTTATGGGCGCACCAAAAGGCAGATTAAGAGTATTTATTGGTGGCAGATTTGGTAGAGAATCTATGATGGGGGAAGAAATTTGTAGAATAGAAGCAGATAAAGCAACAGAAGTAACTACAATTTGTACAGATTTCTTTAAGGCACATGGAAAACCAAAACAGAGATTTGGAAATTTGTTAGAAGAAATGAAAGATACACAAGAATATGCAGATTTTATTGCTTCTCTGAAAGCATTAGCAGCTGTATAAAAGGTAGGTTCAGATATGAGGTCATAACCATACGTTAAGCTAAAAATAGTACAAGCCTCATAGAAGAATAAAAAACTAACAGTTCAAGCCTCGTATTTTTGCGAGGCTTTTTTTATAAAAGGAAGTGAAAAGAATGTTACCAAAACCAATATGGTTTGAAAATGATAAAGTGATGATATTAGACCAAACAAAACTTCCAGAAGATTGTGTCATAAAAGAAATAAAAACAGTGGAACAAATGTGGGAGTCGATTAAAAAACTAGAAGTAAGAGGCGCTCCTGCTATTGGTTTGGCTGGCGCTTTTGGGGTATATCTTGGAGCAAAAAATTGTGTTGAAACAGGAAAAATAGATAAAGATAACTTTTTATCAAAATTGGTAGAAATTGGAGACTACCTTGATACATCCCGTCCAACGGCTGTTAATCTGCATTGGGCAATTGAAAGAATAAAACAAAAAGGAAAAGAGATTTATAATTCTAAAGATACAATCACAGAAATGATACAAGAAGTATTAAAAGAAGCATTAAAAATGCTAGAAGAAGATATTGCAGCCTGTAAAGCAATTGGGGAATATGGTGCTGATATTTTAGAAAATATCCCCAATTTTAAAGCATTTTTAACACATTGTAATGCAGGTGCTTTAGCCACTTCCATGTATGGTACTGCACTTGCTCCTGCCTATATTATGAAAGAAAGAGGCAAAAATATACAAGTGTTTTCTGATGAAACTAGACCATTATTACAAGGAAGCCGTTTGACTGCATGGGAACTTTCTCAAAGTGGTATTGATGTCACAACAATATGTGATAATATGGCTGGTGTTGTTATGAAAAATAAATGGGTGCAAGCTGTTATTGTAGGAGCAGACCGAATTACAAAAAATGGAGATACTGCAAATAAAATTGGAACATATAGCCTTTCTATTTTAGCAAAAGAACATAAGATACCATTTTTTATTGCTGCACCACTTTCTACGATTGATTTTACTATGGAAACAGGGGAACAAATTCCAATTGAACAAAGAGATGCGCAAGAAGTTCGTCATTTTGGAGAAAAACAAACAGCACCTTCTGAAGTTACAATATTTAATCCTGCTTTTGATGTTACACCACATCAAAATATTGCTGCTATCATTACAGAAAAAGGAGTTGCATATCCTCCCTTTTCAGAGAGCTTACAGTTATTAAGAGAAGGAAAAATACCTAAAAATCAAAAAAATATTTTTGAGATGCAAAAACAAGTTTTAAAAACAGCAAAAATCATGGTTACATCTGGTCTCGTCTCTGGAACATTTGGAAATATTAGTATAATAGATAGAAAAAGAGGACTTGTAGCCATTACACCATCTGGCACATCCTATGAAGATATGACAGAAAAGGATATTTGTATAACAAATTTAGATGGAAAATTATATATAGAAAACGGAAGAAAACCATCTTCTGAATTACCAATGCATTTGGCAGTTTATCAAGCAAGAGAAGATATTAATGCAGTTATACATACACATTCCCTTTATGCCACAGTCTTAGCATCACAAGGAGAAAAACTTCCAGCAGTATTGACAGAAATGGGATTAGCAGGTGCAGGAGAAATAGAAATTGCTGCTTTTGCACCACCGGGTAGTATAGAACTAGCAAAGGAAACTGTAAAAGCACTAGGAAAAAATTATGCTTGTTTGTTGGCAAATCATGGTGTTGTAGCAGGCGCACAGACATTAGATAGGGCTTTTATGGTAGCTTCTATTGTAGAAGAAGGTGCCCACGTTTATTATTTAGAAAGACAGTCAAACCATATTTCTGTTGTGCCAAAAGAAGCCTATGAAGCAGTTTTTAAAGCGATGCAGCAATATGGAAAATAGAAGGAGTCATAAAACATGAATCTTTTAACAGTAGAAAAACTGCATAAAAGTTTTGGAAATAAAATACTTTTTGATAACATTACCTTTGGTATTAATGAAGGTGATAAAATTGGTATTATTGGTGTAAATGGTACTGGAAAATCTACCTTACTAAAAATCATAGCAGGTGTAGATAAAGGGGATAGTGGGCAAATTGTAACGATGAACGGTTTAAAAATTGGATATTTACCACAAACTCCTGTCTTTTATCATAAAGGTACTGTATTGCAACAAATTTTTGAAAGTGATGACAAAATAATGCAACTGGTAAGAGAATATGAAACAGCTATTGCAAACAACATAGCAAGTCCACAAGATACTTATTGGGAAAAGCAAGTTACGACTTTGACAGAACAAATGGACAAGGAACAAGCTTGGTCATTAGAAAGTGAAGCAAAAACAATTTTGACAAAATTAGGAATTACACAATTTCAACAAGAAATTTCTCAACTTTCTGGTGGACAGAAAAAAAGGGTAGCATTAGCAAGAGCTTTAATTTCTCCAGTAGATTTACTGATATTAGACGAACCTACCAATCATATTGATAATGATACTGTAGAATGGCTAGAAAAATATTTGTCTCGCTATACCAAAGCATTGATTATGGTAACACATGATAGATATTTTTTAGATAGGGTTGCAAACCGTACAATAGAACTGGAGCAAGGACGGCTATATCCTTATGATGGAAATTATAGTAGATATTTAGAATTAAAAGCAGAAAGAGAAGAATTGCTGCAGGCAGGGGAAAGAAAAAGACAAAATTTTTTAAGAACAGAATTGGAGTGGGTACGACGAGGAGCACAAGCAAGAAGCACCAAACAAAAAGCAAGATTACAACGTTTTGAAGAAATTTCTGCACAAAAAGCACCAGAAGAAAGAGGAAATATTGAAATTAGTGCAGGTTCCACACGTCTTGGCAAAAAAACAATCATTGCAGAACATATTTCAAAAAGTTATCATCTTACAACATATATTCATGATTTTAATTATATTTTGTTACGACATGATAGAATTGGAATTGTTGGAAAAAACGGTTGTGGAAAATCTACCCTTGTCAAAATTATGACAGGGGCATTACAACCAGATAGTGGTACTATAGAAATAGGGGAGACTGTAAAAATTGGTGTTTTTTCCCAAGAAAATGAATGTATGGAACAATCACAAAAAGTAATTGATTATATAAAAGATGTAGCGGAATATGTCCCTACAGTAGATGGAAAAATTACCGCTTCACAGATGCTTGAAAAATTTCTTTTTCCCTTAGATATGCAAAGAAGTCCTATTTCTACCTTATCAGGAGGAGAAAAAAGACGATTATATTTACTAAGGGTATTAATGAGTGCTCCAAATGTATTGTTTTTGGACGAGCCTACCAACGATTTAGATATACAAACATTAACCATATTAGAAAACTATTTAGATACTTTTCCAGGTGCTGTAATTGCAGTATCTCATGACAGATATTTTTTGGATAAAATCGCAAATAGAATTTTTGCTTTTGAAAAAGATGGATTTATCAAACAATATGAAGGTGGCTATAGTGATTATAAACAAAAAGCAGAACAACAAGAAATACTATCTGCCTCAACTGCCACAACACCAAAAAAACAAGCTTATAAAAAAACTAAAAGAGCAAAAAAAATGACCTATATGGAACAAAAAGAATACGAAACCATTGGAGAAAAAATTTCTAGTTTAGAGCAAGAATTAGAACAATTACAACAGCAAGAAAACACTGTCTCCAGTGATTATATCAAATTACAAGAAATTGCAATACAAAAAGAGAAGGCAGAAACAGAATTAGAAAACGTCATGGAACGCTGGATATATCTAAGCGAATTAGCAGAAGAAATTGAAAAAAATAAAGGAGAGTAGAACAAAATGGAAAATTTAAAACAAAGAACAATGGAAGCACATAAAATGTGGAAAGGAAAAATTGAAATCACTAGCAGAGTAAGTTTGGAAAATACAGATGAACTCACAATTGCTTATACACCAGGCGTTGCTGAGCCTTGTATGGCAATTCATGAAAATCCAGAATTATCTTTTGAATTAACAAGAAGATGGAATACCGTTGCCATTATTACAGATGGTACAGCAATTTTAGGTTTAGGAGATATTGGTCCAGAAGCAGGTATGCCAGTTATGGAGGGAAAAGCAGTTCTTTTTAAACGTTTTGCAAACATTGATGCGATTCCATTGTGTGTTCGTTCTAAAGATGTAGATGAAATTGTAAAAGCAATTAGTTTATTCTCGGGTAGTTTTGGTGGTATTAATTTGGAAGATATTTCTGCACCAAGATGTTTTGAAGTAGAACGAAGATTAAAAGAAATGACAGATATTCCTATTTTTCATGATGACCAGCATGGTGCAGCCATTGTTGTATTAGCAGGATTAAGAAATGCATTACGTATTGTTAACAAAAGAGCAAGTGAAATTTCTGTTGTCATTTCTGGTGCAGGAAGTGCAGGAACTGCAATTGCAAAGTTGTTAATAAAAGCAGGAGTAAAAGATATTGTTATGCTTGACCGTACAGGAGCAATTAATAAAGATGAAGAATATGAAAATCCAGCATTTCAAGAATTGGCACAAATTACAAATCCACATAATAAAAAAGGAATGTTAACTGATGTGATTGCAGGCACTGATGTATTTATTGGTGTATCTGCACCTAAAATATTGACACAAGAAATGGTAAAATCTATGGCAAAAGATGCGATTGTATTTGCTATGGCAAACCCTATGCCAGAAATATTACCTGATGAAGCAAAGGCTGCTGGTGCAAAAGTTGCTTGTTCTGGACGTTCTGATTATCCAAACCAAATTAACAATGTGTTAGTATTTCCGGGTATGTTTAGAGGTGCTTTGGATGTACGAGCAAAAGATATTAATGAAGAAATGCAGCTAGCAGCAGCACATGCACTTGCAGATTTAATTACAGAAGAAGAATTAAATGAAGATTATGTAATTCCTTCTCCTTTCGATAAAAGAGTGGTTCCAGCGATTGCGAAAGCAGTAGGGGAGGCGGCAATTCGTACAGGTGTTGCCAAAAAATAGATTTATTTGCATTCTAAACAAATTTCTGGTATAATGTTTTATCGTATAGCTAATATTATATTTATATTTTTAGGAGTGTGATTTCAGTGGAAGACCCCGGCAGTTGGTGGTTAATATTAATTTTATTGATTTTGGTATGTTGTTCTGCATTTTTTTCTGCATCAGAAACGGCACTAACTTCTTTAAACAAGATTAAATTAAGAAATATGACAGAAGAAAATATAAAGAACGCTGACAAAGTTCAAAAACTAATAGATGACCCTAACAAACTGTTAAGTTCTATCTTGATTGGAAACAATTTAGTAAATAATGCAGCGGCTGCTTTAACAACTATGATTGCAGTATCCTTATTGGGCGAGCAATCTGGTGTAGGTGCTGCTACAATGGTAATCACCATTATTATTTTAATTTTTGGTGAGATTACACCAAAAACTTTAGCCTCACAAAATGCAGAAAAAGTATCCCTAGGTGTGGTAAATGTTATTTCGTTTGTTGTCCTTTTATCTACACCAATTGTAAAAGTAATGAATCTGATTACAAGTGGATTAATTCGTGTGTTAGGTGGAAATTCAACAGAAAAAGTACCTACCATTACTGAGGCAGAATTAAAAACAATGGTAAATGTCAGTCATGAGGAAGGCGTTTTAGAAATAGATGAACGTCGTATGATTAACAATGTATTTGACTTTGGTGATTCTAAAGCAAAAGATGTTATGACACCTCGTACAGATATGATTTGCCTAGAAGATGATATTGCATATAGTGAAATTGTTTCTATCTTTAAAGAAGAACGTTTTTCCAGACTTCCTGTTTATCATGAAAGTGTAGATAATATTGTAGGTGTTTTGTATGTAAAAGACATTGTGTTTATAGACGAACAACATTTTAAAATTACAGACTATATGCGTGAACCATTTTTTACTTATGAAAGTAAACCTATTTCGGAATTATTTTCAGAAATGAGAAGCAATCGTATTCCAATTGCTGTGATATTAGATGAATACGGTGGTACATCAGGGCTTGTTACCTTAGAAGATATGGTGGAAGAAATTGTAGGCGATATTGCAGACGAGTATGAAGAACAAGAAATTGAGGTTATCAAGGAAAATGAATTTATTGTTGACGGTTCTACAAGGTTGGAAGATGTAAATGAAATGATAGGTTTACATCTAGAATCAGAAGATTTTGATACTATAGGCGGTTATGTAATTGGTGTTCTTGGCGCTTTCCCAGATGGGGGAGAAAAGGTGGAAACAGATGGTATCAAAATTGTAGTAGAAGAAGTGGACAAAAATAGAATTGAAAAATTACGTATTTATACAGTATAATCACAGGTAAAACTATCCCTTTCTTTTGATAAAAGAGAAAGGGGTAGTTTTTTTGTGCATAATCATAGTCCTATTTGGAATATATTGAAAAAGAAAATGGTTTTAGGAGGGCTAAAATGATAAAATCTATTGTTGTAACAAAGAAAAAATTATTATGTTTGATAGGAGGAATTGCCGCGTTTGTATTAGCAGTACATATGGTTCCACCAGCAGTGGAATCTGTATTTCATGTAGCAGAAGCAGAAAGAAAATTACCAATTTATTGTGTTGATACTCCAGAAAAAAAAGTTTCAATTAGTTTTGATGCAGCGTGGGCTGCTTATCAAAAAGTACGGAGGAATATTTTATGAAAGATGATATTGCAAGAAAAGCAGGAATTTATGCAAGAGTATCAAAGGAAGATATTAAAAAAAAACATTCTACTTCAGAAAGTATTGAAAATCAAAAAAGATTAGCACAAATGTATGTTCAAAATAGTGAAGATGATATTGAAATTACTTCTTATTATATTGATGATGGTAAAACGGGTACCATCACAGACAGACCTGCCTATCAACAGTTATTGGCAGATGCAAAAAGTAAAAAAATAAATATGATAATTGTAAAGGACTTTTCTCGCCTAAGTAGAGATTCTGTAGATTCTTTAAAATTTATAGAATATGATATTCAAACTTTAAATATTCGTTTTGTATCATTAGGGGAGGGATTTGATAGTTTATATTCTCAGAAAGATGATTTAAAAATGGCATTTTTAGCAGTGTTAAATAGCACATATCCAGCAGATATTTCTCGAAAAGTTTCTATGAATTTAGATATTAAAAGGCAGGATGGAAAATTTGTGGGCGCATTTGCACCTTATGGATACCAAAAAGATAAAAATAATAAATATTTACTGGTGATAGATGAACCAGCTGCAACTATTGTAAAAAAAATATTTTATTTGTTTTTAGAAGGAATGTCAAAACAATCCATTGCAATTTATCTGAATGAATCTGGTATTTGCTGTCCAACAGAGTATAAAAGAGCAAATCATTCTTCCTATCAGCCTGCTCAAAAAAACTATCCTTTTTTTGTTTGGACATATTCTACTATACATAAAATACTTTCTGATGAAGTTTATATAGGAAATTTAGTACAGAAAAAAACAAAAATGATAAAAGTGCTGGAGCATGATAAAAGTCGAAAAAAGAAAGTAGCTATTGAAAAAGGAAAAGAAATAAAAATAGAACAAACACATGAAGCAATTATTGACAAAAAAATGTTTGAACAGGTACAACAAATATTAGAAAAAAGAAGAAGAAGGAGAAAAAAGGAAGAAAAAATACCATTATTTTCTGGAATTTTACAATGCTCTCATTGTAAAAAAACATTATATCAATATTATAGTAAAAATGCTAAAAATGAAAAAATATATTACTATCGTTGCAGCAGTTATAAAAATGCTCCTAATATTGTTTGTACACCACATACTATAAAAGAAAGTATATTGATTGATATATTACAATATCTCTTAAATCTACTATTTTTTCTCTTTTTGGAAGATGAAACCATTTCACAAGATACATTCACATTACAAAAACAGTTAGAACAAGAACAAAAAAAATATAAGGAAGGAAAAAGGAGGTTGTTGCAAGCATTTGCAAATGGCATAATAGAACAAAAGGATATGATAGAATATCAAGAGCAAGAGGAAAAAAAGATAAAGAAAATAAAAGAACAATTTAAAAGATATTATAAAAAGCAGGAACTAAACCATCTTCTATTACATTATTTTGTAGATGCCATTATCATAGAAGAAAATAAAAAAATAACAATTTGTTTTTCTTTCTGTTCTCCATTTTTGTTTTGAAAATAGAAGTAAAATATGCTATACTAATGTAAGAAAAAAGGATTGAAAAGAGATGAAAATGGATGAAATATATTGTAGATATTCATACACATTCTGTCATTAGTCAGCATGCCTATAGCACAATAGATGAAAATGCAAGAGCTGCAAAAGAAAAAGGATTAAAATTGATTGCTATGACAGACCATGCACCAGGTATGAAAAATACAGCTCCTAGAGCTTTTTTTACTAATTATCATGTTTTGCCCAATATTCTGCATGGTGTGGAACTACTACATGGAGCAGAATTAAATATTATGGATTATAATGGCACCATTGATTTACAAGAAGATATTTTAAAAACATTAGATATTGCAATTGCTAGTTTACACCCTCCTTGTATTCCATTTGGTACAGAAGAAGAAAATACAAGGGCATGTATTAAAACAATGGAAAATCCCTTTATAGATATTTTAGGACATCCCGGTGACCCTAGATATCCCATTAATGTAAAAAAAATTGTACAAATTTCAAAAGAAACAAATTGCTTATTAGAAATCAACAATGCTTCTCTGGTACCAAATGGATTTAGAAAGGGGAGTGACATTGTTTTAGAAAAAATGTTACATTATGCTATGGAATATCAAGTTCCTGTTGTGTTAGGAAGTGATGCACACTTTTATACACAGATAGGAGATTTTACTTATTGTCAATCTTTATTAGAAAAAGTTGACTTTCCAGAAGAATTAGTTGTTAATACTTCTGTCGAAAAATTTAAAAAGGCATTAAAAAGAAATCAATAACTTCTTTACTTTAACACTTTAGAATGTTACTATATAAATAGAAAAAGAATGTAAAGAAGGTGTATTTTGGATGAATGTAAAAATAAAAAATCCCTCTACTGATAAATTGTTTCAATATATTTTGTCTATGGAAACAATCGAAGAATGTTATCAACTTTTTGAAGACTTATGTACCGTTCATGAAATACATGCTATTGCACAACGTATGGAAGTAGCAGAAATGCTTGATAGTAAATGTACTTATGTAGAAATTGCAGCAAAAACAGGTGCTTCTACCGCAACCATTAGTCGTGTCAATAGAGCTTTGACATATGGTACAGATGGGTATAAATTAGCAATTGACCGAGTTAAACAAAGAGAGAAAGATTAATAAACGAAAAATAAAGGGAGGTTATACTGCCTTCCTCTTTTTTTGTTTCAAAAAGAATAGGAGAAAATAAAAATTATGATAAATTTTGAACAATTAAATAATATGCAGCAGAAAGCAGTATTGCAAGTGAATGGTCCTGTTTTAGTTTTAGCGGGTGCAGGTTCTGGAAAAACAGGTGCATTAACTGTGCGTATTGCCCACATGATAGAACAAGGAATTTATCCTTGGAATATCTTTGCCATTACGTTTACAAACAAAGCAGCAAAAGAAATGCGAGAAAGAGTGAATAAATTAGTGGGAGAAGATGCCAAAGACATTTGGATAAGTACATTTCATTCTACTTGTGTCAGAATTTTAAGAAGTGAGATTCATCACTTAGATTTTAGCCATCATTTTTCTATCTACGATTCTGATGACCAAGATAAATTATTAAAAGATTGTTTTAAAAAACTAAATTTTGATTTGTCAGATAAAATGTATTCTGTCAAATTTGCAAAAGTTATGATTGCTAAACAAAAAGAGGAATTGATTAGCTGGGAAGAATATGCCAAAAATGTTGACAAAAATAATTTGAGAGAAGTAAAAACTGCAAAAGTATATCAGATATATCAATCTATGTTAAAAGAAAATAATGCCCTTGATTTTGATGATTTAATTTATAAAACAGTGTTATTGTTTCAGCAGCATCCAGAGGTACTAGAAAAATATCAAAATCGCTTCCGTTATATTATGGTTGACGAATATCAGGATACCAACACAGCACAATATATGTTTGTAAAAATGTTAGCTGAAAAATATCAAAATATCTGTGTAGTGGGGGATGATGACCAAAGTATCTATGGTTGGCGTGGTGCTAATATTAGGAATATATTAGAGTTTGAAAAAGATTTTCAAGATACCAAAATCATTAAACTAGAACAAAATTATCGTTCTACAAAAACAATATTAGAATCTGCAAATGCAATAATTCATAACAATGTAACAAGAAGACAAAAAACACTTTGGACAGAAAATGAAAAAGGAAATACGATTTGCCTTTATAAAGCAGAAAACGAATATGATGAAAGTCGTTTTATTTCAGAAAAAATTGAAGGTTTAAAAAAGCAAGGAAAGAGTTATAATGAGATTGCAATATTATATCGTAACAATTCACAATCACGTACGATTGAAGACCAACTAATCAAAAAGTCAATTCCATATCATCTTTTTGGAGGACTTCGTTTTTATGAAAGAAAAGAAATCAAAGATGTTATCTGCTATTTAAAAGTATTATCAAATCCAGCAGACACAGTTGCAATTTCCAGAATTATTAATGTTCCTAAAAGGGGAATTGGAGATACTTCCATTGAAAAAATCAACTCATTTGTAATAGAAAATAACATGACATTTTATGAAGCCTTAGCTCATTTGGAAGAAATGCCAGAGTTAAAAACAAGAGCAAAAAGATTTCAAGAGTTTTATGAATTGATAGAGCAGTTAAGAGAAGACGCAAAAACACTTTCTATTGTTGATTTAATAGATTCTATTTTAAAACGTTCTGGATATTTACAATCTTTAGAAGAAGAAGCTACAGATGATGCAATAGGAAGAATTGAAAATATAGATGAATTTGTAAGCAAAGCAGCGGAATATGAAAAGCAAAATCCAGATGGTGGGCTTTCTGGATTTTTAGAAGATATTGCATTAGTTGCAGATATTGATGCTTATGATGAAAATGATGGTAATGTTGCATTGATGACATTACATACAGCAAAAGGTTTAGAATTTAATTATGTATTTATCATTGGTATGGAAGAAAGAATTTTTCCTAGTTATAATAGTGTAATGTATGGCAGTGTGAAAGAGATGGAAGAAGAAAGACGATTATGCTATGTAGGCATTACAAGAGCAAAACAAGAACTATTTTTATCTTATACAAAAACAAGAATGCAACATGGAATGACACAAAGAAATACCCCTTCTCGTTTTTTAAACGAATTGCCAAAAGAATTAATTGAAATGCCTGTACGCCCCATTTCTGCTGCTGCAAAAGAATATGCTTTAAAAACAAAAATGAGAATTAAACCAACCTTCACAAGACCAAATCCATATGGTATGGCAAAACCAAAAACAGATTTACCATCTCCTAAAAATGTTGTGCTTGACTTTAAAGAAGGGGATAAAGTTCGTGCACCCAAATATGGAATTGGAATTGTAAAATCAATTTTACCAGGTGGAGCTGATTTTGAAGTAGAAGTTTCTTTTGGAGCAAAGGGAATTAAAAAATTTATGGCAGGGCTTTCTAAATTAAAAAAAGTAGAAGAATAAGGAGTTTTTGACAATGGAAAGAATGAAAGAACTGATTGTATTATTAAATAAAGCTGCTTATGCATATTATCAAGAAGATAAAGAAATCATGTCTGACCATGAGTATGATATATTATATGATGAATTATTAGAATTGGAAAAAGATACAAATACAATTTTAGCAAATAGTCCTACACAAAAAGTAGGTTATACAGTAATGAGCAATTTAACAAAAATAAAACATGAGGTTCCTATTCTTTCCTTGGATAAAACGAAAGAAATAGAGAAACTAAAAAGCTTTTTAGAAGAACAAAAAGGAATCCTTTCTTGGAAATTAGATGGATTAACGATTGTATTAACTTATCAGAAAGGAGAATTAGTACAAGCAGTTACAAGAGGAAATGGAACAGTAGGGGAAGATGTAACACATAATGCAAAAGTATTTCAAAATATTCCTTTAAAAATTCCATATCAAAATGAACTTGTCATTCGAGGAGAAGGAATTATTCCTTTTTCAGAATTTAAAAAAATTAATGATTCCTTGGAAGAAGGAGAAAGCTATAAGAATCCAAGAAATTTATGCAGTGGCTCTGTAAGACAATTAAATAGTGAAATTGCTGCCAAAAGAAAAATTTTCTTTTATGCCTTTACTTTAGCAAAAGCAGAAGGTATTAATTTTAAAGATTCTAAAATAAAACAATTAGAATGGCTTTCACAAATGGGATTTACTGTTGTGGAACATTATGAAGTGACAGAAAATACTGTGGAAGAAATAGTACAAAAATTTCAAAAAAGTGTTGAAAAAAATAATTTTGCATCAGATGGACTTGTATTGACCTATGATAGCATTTCCTATAGCGATGGATTAGGAACAACTTCTAAATTTCCAAAAGATTCTATTGCATTTAAGTGGGCAGATGAAATGGCAGAAACTACATTATTAAATGTTATTTGGAATACTTCCCGTACAGGATTAATGAATCCAATTGCTGTTTTTGAACCTGTAGAATTAGAAGGTTCTACAGTGAGCAGAGCAAGTGTGCATAATGTGAGTATGATAGAAAAATTAAAATTGGGAATCGGAGATAAAATCAAAGTTTACAAAGCAAATATGATTATTCCTCAAATTGCAGAAAATTTAACACAAAAAAATGATATCGAAATTCCGAAACATTGCTTTGTTTGTGGTGGTGAAACAGAAGTTCGCGCTTTAAAAGACGGAAAAGCACTATATTGTACCAATCCAAATTGTCAGGCACAACGCATTCGTTCTCTTTGTCATTTTGTTTCAAGAGATGCGATGAATATAGAAGGGCTTTCAGAAGAAACCTTAAAAAAATTTGTAGAAAAAGAATTTATAAAAGATTATACAGATATATTTTGTTTAGAACAATATCAAGATAATATTAAAAGTATGGAGGGTTTCGGAAAACGTTCTTATGAAAAGTTAATCGAATCGATTCAAAAATCAAAAATTGTAGCACTCCCTAATTTTATCTATGCTTTAGGTATCAATCATGTTGGTTTAAGCAATGCAAAGTTATTATGCAAAAATTTTAAATATGACTTGGAAGAAATTAAAAAAGCAAAAGAGGAAGAACTTGTTGAAATTGAAGGATTTGGAGAAATTATTGCGCACAGTATTTATCAATACTTTCATCATGAAAAAGACATGGAACTATTGGGAAGGGCATTACAATATATTACTTTTATGGAACCAGAAGAAATGGAAGAAGAAGAAAAATTACATCTTCATCAGTTGAGTTTTGTTATTACAGGGGATTTAAAACAATTTGCAAATAGAAAAGAATTACAACAAAAGATAGAATATCTAGGAGGAAAAGTGACAAATAGTGTTACAAAAAAGACAACTTGTTTGATTAATAATGATACAACATCTAATTCTTCTAAAAATAAAAAAGCAAAAGAATTAAACATACCAATTTTAGATGAAAATGAATTTGTAGAAAAGTATCTTTCCATACCAGAAATGTAATATATTTATTTCCATTGATTTTTGTCGAAAAATACAGTAAAATAATAGCATAAAAAAGGAGGAAAAGACATGAAAAAAATAGCCCTTGTCCTATCCATTGCATTATTTACAAATATTATGGGAAATATGGCATATGCACAAACATCCTATACGATTAATGAAACAACAATAAATGGTTTACATGCTGGAAACCGCCAAGCACAAGTAAAAGATATTATTCTTACAGAAGCTGCACCAGGACTTTTTGAAAAAAACAAAACAATTTATTTAAAAGCAGATAGATTAATTTTTGAAGAAGACGCATCAGTGGAAGTTACAAAAGGAAATATTAAAATCAAAAAATTAGAAACAGATGGAGATATTTTAAAATTAACCATTGAAAAAGCCAGTTCTGAGGCATCTGAAATAAAGATTTCTAATATACAATTCTATTTAGATGGCAATTTAGCAGATGGTACTTATGATTTAGATGTCGTCACAGAGGAAAGTAAAACATACCCTAACAATGTATTTGGTGGTTTTTACGAACAAAGTACAGAAAAGGGAAATCATGCCACATCATCTATTACATTGATAAAAGATTTTGTTACAATCAGTACCACACCAAGAGATAAAAAACAAGGTACTATTATGGATAGGAACACCATCTCTATTCCAGTATCAGAGCAAGATGCATATTTGTTGAATGGAACCATTATGATACCACTACGAGCCATTACAGAAAGTTTATCTGATAAAGCAGTGGTTCAATGGGATGATGCTACAAAAACAGTTATAATTCGTTATGGACAGCGAATAGGCAGTATGACCGTTGGCAGCAACAAAATGAATTTTAATGGTGTGATAACACCTATGAAAGCAGCACCAGAAATAAAAGAGGATAGAATTTTTATTCCTGTGGAAGATTTAGCGTACCTTTTTGGGATTAATGAGAATAAAATTCAATGGAATCCAGAAACAATGACTATTACATTGAATTAAAACAAGTAGCACAAAGAATAAATTCTTTGTGCTTTTCTGCAAGGGGGAAAGAATGAAATGAGAAAAAAATATAATGATGAAACGCTAGAAAAGGTATTTTATTATTATAGTTTAGCAGGGAACCGCATGTTAACTGCTGCGCAAGCGGCAGATTGTTTAAACCTTTCCGAGTCTAGCTTATTTCGTGTGATAGCAGATTATAGAGAAATGATTTCAAGAGAAAAAGAAGAAGAATTAATACAAAAATATCAAAACGTGGATGTTCATAATGCTTTAGATATCAAAGAAACACCAAAAAATCATTCTAATGAAAAAAGAATTTTAGAAGATATTGCAATTACATTAGCGGAGATTTTAGTTTCTGTAAATGAATTAAAACAATATATTATAGAAAAAGAATCTACAAAACAAGAAAAAAAAGAACAAGAACAGAAACAAGAACAAATGAAGAATTCAAAAGAAATAGCAGAACCTATCTGGGAAGATTTAGAAAAATTAGAGCAAATGATAGAAATAGAAAAAATAGAAGAAAATAAATCAGAAGAAAATACAACAGAAGATACAGTACAAGTGAAAGACACAGTAATAGAACCTTATGAAGTAATTGGAAAAGAAGAAAAAGAGCTTACCTTAGAAGAATTAGAAAAGGGAATTCATTTAGAAAAGGAAACAAAAGAACAACAATTACCTAAAAAAGAAGAAAATAAAAAGTTAGATGATACTGTAATGATGTGTATTACACAGTTGAATTATATGTGTAAAGAAATTAATGACTTAGTATCTTACAGAAGTATGGAAAAAATGTGGACTGATTGGGAAAAAATTTGTAGAGGATATGGAAGCAGAATCAACCCGATTTATCAAAGGATTTGGCATCAGATAAACAAAAAAGGGAAAGAAAAAATTACAGAAGATACCATCAAAACAATTTGCGATGCTCAAGTAGAACAAATGGAATTAGAATTAAAAAATGTTTCTTCCAAAGAAACCATTAAAAATATTTCTTATACTTATTATAATTGGATACGTCAAATGTTTGAAATGTGCTACCTTGTACAGGAACCTATGACACAACAAAAAACAAAAATGTTATATGTAAACTATTTAACTATATTAAAAAATATATCAAATCATAGGATAGAACAAATAGAACAAAAATAAAAAACTTTCCTCGCTTTTTGAAAAAGCGAGGAAAAATTTCAAAAAAATTTTTCAAAGAAGAAATCCTTTTTCTTTCCATTTTCTCCATTCATATATAATTAATACCATTGCAAATACAAATGCTAAAACATCTGCAAGAGGTGCAGAAAGTAAAGCACCATCTAAACCATATTGAGAGGAAAAAAGAATAGCAAGAGGAATTAAAAATAGTATTTGTCGAGAAATAGAAATTGCAAGTGCATTAATGGATTTTCCAATTGCTTGAAAAAAGGAAGCTGTTACTGCGGGAAGCCCATAAACAAAAAATGCCATCATATAAAAGCGATAACAATGAATAGCAAACAAAATATATTGTGTTTCCTCTGGATTAACAAATAGTTTTGCAATTTGTGCAGGGAATATTTGATAAATAAGCCACCATAGGATTGAAATAATCAATGCTATCATAATTGCAGTACAATATGTTCGTTTTACTCTTTGATATTGTTTTGCTCCATAATTAAATCCATTAATCGGCTGTGTACCAGAAGATACCCCTACAAACATAGCATGAGCAATTTGATATACTTTCATCATAGTACCATAACAGGAAAGTGCAATATCACTGCCATATATGGTATCAGCACCATAAACTCTCATAATATTATTCATAACAATTTGTGTGCAGGCTGTTGCAATTTGCGTAATAAAACTAGGAATACCAAGAGATAAAATAGTGACAACAGTTTTTCTATCTAATAGCATGGTATCCTTTTGAAATGTAATGTTTTGAAAGTGAGGAATATAGCAAATACAAATCATACCAGATACGATTTGTCCCAATATTGTTGCAATCGCAGCACCTTGCACTCCCATACGAAAGTAAAAGATAAAAATAGGGTCTAATATAATATTGATAGCAGCACCAATCATCATCGCTCTCATAGTGTATTTCGGATTTCCGTCTGAACGGATAATTGCAGTAAACGCCACATTAAATATCATAAAAGGTAATCCAAATAATATAATTCTTGTATATTGCAAAGAGGCAGATAAAATTGTCATTGTTGCACCACAAAGCAATAGTAACTTTTCTAAAAATAAATTTCCTAGTAAGATAACAAGTATACCACAAAAAATCAAAAGAAAAAAAGCATTTCCAAAGCATTGATTTGCTTTTTGTTGTTCTTTTCTTCCAAGACATAAACTAATTTGTGCAGCGCAACCATCACCAATTAAAAGAGCCAAAGCTGTACAAACAATAGAAAATGGAAAAGAAATATTTGTTGCTGCAATCCCAGTAATTCCTACTCCTTGCCCTACAAAAATCTGGTCAACAATATTATATAGATAATTCACCATTAGTGTGAGTGTAGTAGGAACAGAAAATTTTAAAAGCAATTTGGGGATACTTTCTGTTGCAAGAGGATTCACTTTTGTTTCCATAAAAACACTTCCTTTCTTTTTAGCACAAATAAAAAAACACCGTTTTTGTACGATGTTTTTATAAAACTATTTTTCTATGATAAAGATAAAGAAAAGAAAAATAATTGACATAAAAACATCATACTATTTTTCTTCTCCCATCCAGACTTTACTGTCGGCTTTGGAATAAACCAAATTCTGCGAAAATTCGCTTGCGGGCTATGATACCGCCGGTAGGATTTCCATTTTTGAAGAAAATATAGTATAATTATAATATAAGATAAAATGTTTGTCAAATTGCATCTCAAAAAAATTAGGAGGGAAGAATATGGAATATATCAAAGAAGTATTTGCACAATATGATAACCAATGTATTCGAGTTTATCAAGCTTATCATCCTACGATTGCTCAAGAAGCAGTTCGATTACAAACATTTGGAGAACATTTTAATATCAATCGTATGACATGGATAAAACCATCTTTTCTTTGGATGATGTACCGTTCAAATTGGGGAACAAAAAAGAATCAAGAATGTATTCTTGCCTTAGATATTTATCAAACAATGTTTCATGAATTGTTAAAAAAAGCAGTTTTAACATCACCAGATTCTACAAATGGTGATGTTTTAAAATGGAGAAAGGCTTTTAAGGAAGCTACAGTATATTGTCAATGGGACCCTGATAAAAATGTGAATGGAAATGCTATCAATCGTGCAGCAATCCAAATTGGATTAAAAGGAAGTTCTTTGAAAAATTTTTTAGATACAGGTATCTGTCGGATAGAAGATATTACTCCACAAGTAAGAAAATGGAACGAACAAAGAAAAAACGGAAAATTAAAAAATTTTCCAACAGAAAAAATATATCCTATTACAGATAATGAAATTAGAAGCAGACTTAATATGAAATGATAGAATAAATGTTAAGGGGATTTTTTTATGGATGATGAAAAATTTAAACTATTTGAAAATTGGTATCTAAAAAGAAAAGAAAAATGGGCAAAAAAAGGCATATTTATAGAGAGTGCTGAATTGAGCGAATTTGGGCACCAATATTGGATAAAAATTTATTCTCAAAATGGACTAGGAAATATTGTATTATATGAATCAAATCATTATTACTGGGTTGATTTTGAGGCTGGAAATATTACTTCTGATATAATGTTTTGTAAAGGAAATCTTCCTTTTGATAAAGAAGATGACATTGCTTTATATGAAAAAGAATTGATAGAATATATGGTTTAATTTTCTACGTACTTATTCACATGCACACTGGGGTGCAGATGATACGGATGAACTTTTAAGAATATTAGATGAAAATGATGTAAAAACAACATTTTTTATGTGTGGCTACTGGGTAGATGATTATCCAGAAGAAGTGAAAAAGATTGCAGAAGCAGGGCACGATTTAGGAAACCATTCTGCAACACATCCTCATATGAGTCAATTAACCAAGGAACAAATTAAAGGGGAATTACAAACAGCACATCAAAAAGTCAAGGAGTTAACAGGTGTGGATATGGAATTATTCCGTCCTCCTTTTGGAGAGTATGATAATAAAACTATTGAAGCAGCAGAAGAAACAGGATATTATACAGTACAATGGGATGTGGATAGTTTAGATTGGAAGGAATTAGGTACAGAACATGAAATAAATCAAGTGTTAAATCATAAACATCTAGGAAATGGCTCTATCATTTTGTTCCATAATGATGCAAAATATACACCTAAAGTTTTAGATAGCATTATCAAAGGATTAAAAGAAAAAGGATATGAAATTGTACCTATTTCTGAAATTATCATTAGAGACAATTATGAAATGGACCATGAAGGCAGACAAAAAGTGAAATCTTCCACAAATTAATATTGCTTTCTACTTGTAAAATAAATACAATAAAAGTAATTATTTTTACAAGGGAGAGGTTAAAATTGAATTTTGATAGTCAAAAATATGCTTATACATCTAGAAGAAAAGTAATATATGGAAAAAAGGGTATGGTTTGCACTTCACAGCCTTTGGCAGCACAGGCAGGACTAGATATTTTAAAAAAAGGTGGAAATGCAATTGATGCAGCAGTTGCTACCGCTGCTTGTTTAACGGTAGTAGAACCCACTTCCAACGGCTTAGGAAGTGATGCTTTTACATTAATATGGAAAGAGGGAAAACTTTTAGGGCTAAATGCAAGTGGTATGTCTCCAGCGGAAATTACAGCAGAAAAAGTAAAAAAACAAGGGTATGAAAAAATGCCTCTTTTAGGTTGGATTCCTGTTACGGTGCCAGGTGCAGTAGGGGCATGGGCAGAACTTTCTCAAAAGTATGGTAAATTACCTTTTGAAACATTGTTACAACCTGCAATTTCCTATGCAAAAGAAGGTTTTCCCGTTACACCAACCATTGCGAGACTTTGGGAAAAATCTTTTGAACAGTATAAAAAAGAATGCAAAGAAGATATATTTGCAGAATGGTTTCGCATTTTTGCCCCAAAGGGGAGGGCACCTTTTGCAGGAGAAATGTGGAGTTCTTCTTATCATGCCAAAACACTGGAAGAACTTGCACAAACAAAATGTGCTTCTTTTTATAAAGGAGCATTAGCTGACAAAATAGATATATTTTCAAAACAAACAGGTGGTTATTTAAGAAAAAAAGATTTAGAAAATTATTTTCCAGAATGGGTAGAACCTATCTCCATTAATTACAGAGGCTATGATGTTTGGGAAATACCACCAAATGGACATGGTATTGTAGCATTGATGGCGCTTAATATTATCAATGGATTTGATATAAAAGTAAAAGAATGTACTGAAACATATCATAAACAAATAGAGGCTATGAAATTGGCATTTGAAGATGGAAAAAGATATGTCAGTGACAAGCGCTTTATGAAAGTGACTACAGAGCAATTACTTTCTCAGAAATATGCGCAAAAAAGACGGCAAGAAATTGGAGAGAAGGCAATTTTACCAAATTACGGAAATCCTTATTGTGGAGGTACTGTATACCTTTGCACTGCTGATGAAGAAGGGAATATGGTTTCTTATATCCAAAGCAATTATGAAGGGTTTGGCTCTGGTATTGTCATTCCTGATACAGGCATCGCACTTCATGATAGGGGAGCTAATTTCTCATTGGATGAAACGATGGAAAATTGTATTGCTCCTTGTAAAAAACCTTATCATACCATTATTCCCGGTTTTCTAACAAAGCAGGGAAAGGCAGTGGGACCATTTGGAGTAATGGGTGGTTTTATGCAACCACAAGGTCATGTACAAACAATTATGAATTTAATTGATTTTCATATGAACCCACAGGAAGCATTAGATGCTCCTAGATGGCAATGGATAGGTGGTAAAAAAATTATGGTAGAAAGGGAATTTCCTTATGCTATTACGGAAGAATTAGTTCGAAAAGGACATAATATTTCTATTGAAGCAGAGTCAATCGATTTTGGCAGAGGACAAATGATATTGTGTCAAAAAAATGGTGTTTTTGCTGGCGCAACAGAACCAAGAGCAGATGGTATGGTTGCAGTTTGGTAAAAAATTGTGAAAGAATTGATAAAAGGAATCATATACATATGGTATAGGAGGTGTATACCATATGATTGGATTACTAAAAAAATGGGGAATTGTTATTTGTGTTGCTTTTGTAGTATTGGGAATTTTTACTGTAAAAACATATGGCGTTGCAGAAAAAATAACAACAGATATGCTACAAGACCCAAACAGTGAAAAAAATAAAGAAAATATTTCTCGTATCGTATTACATGACACAGGTAGAGATGCAGTTTTTTCCCCAGAAGAAACAGTAGAGATTACAGTGTATGAGGGAGATTTATTAGGAAATGGTCAGGAACAAGCAATTATAGCATTATCGTTTGGGCTAAAAAATACAGATTTAGCCGCTTATACAAAGAACAAAGAAGGGGATGATTATACATATATCAGTGATGTAGGAGAATTTTTTGATGTAAAAGATGTTTTCTTCTTGCCATTAAACAGTGATGGCACCAATATTATGATTGTAAGAGAGTATGCAAACCAAAATATTGGTGCTTATGAACGTTCTTCTTTTTTAAAAGGATATATATGGGATGATAAAAATGAAATGTTTCAAAATGTTTTAAATATACCAGAGGGTATTGAAGTAACATGGAATGGTAGTTGGGATACATCTGGAGAAGAACGTTGGCAAAAAATTGAAGAACGTTCTGAATTTGCAGATGGAAAAACGGATGAAAATAATCCTACTTTAAAGTTAACACAATATCAAGCATATAGAATTTCAGATAGTACAGATAAAGATAATATTCCAGATGAAAGTACATTTCATACTGCCAAAAATCGTGTGGTAAATCAAACTTATTATTGGGATGATAATTGGAGAAGGTTTATACTTTCTGAAAAAAAAGATAAAGCAACTGGAGAAAACGTTGCTGTCATAGAAGATTACTCTGCTTCACCTTATGTACTAGTGGAAGAATATAATAACATGGCAAATAATGTTGCAATACAAAGACAAAATGGTACAATAGAAATTGTACCAAGTAATACCCTTTGGGAACTGGATGGTACAGAAGCAAAAAGTACATTTTTGGTGTACGAGTAAAAAATATTGTCAAAAGGAGTGGAATAAATCCATTCCTTTTAGTTTAAACAAAAGAAAGGAATATAAATTATGGAATTTCAAATAGGTCCAATCCGTCCACCTAGTGAGGCAAATAGTCTGTTACTTCGTGTAACAGAAAATTGCCCTTGGAACAAATGTAAATTTTGTATGTTATATAAAACAAAAAAGTTTCATACAAGAACAGTAAAGGAAATCAAAAAAGATATTGATGCTATGGCATATTATCGAGATAAAATACAAAGTCATTATCTGAATGGAGATTTAGATAGAAAAGCGATTCAAGAAGAATTTGACCAATTACCAACACAAAAGGAAAAAGAATGTTATTATATGGTTTTCCATTGGTTAACAGAAGGAAATAGTCATTCCATTTTTTTGCAAGATGCCAATACTCTTGTATTAAAAACAGAATGGTTAGTAGAGATTGTAACATATATTCGTCAAAAATTACCAGAAATTCAACGTGTTACATCTTATGGAAGGGCAGATACTTTATCTTGTATTACGCAAGAACAATTTTACCAATTAAAATCAGCAGGGTTAGACAGGATTCATTCTGGTTTTGAAACAGGTTCTGATGATGTTTTACAGTTAATTGGAAAAGGAAGTACACAAAAGCAGCAAATAGAAGGCGGAAAAAAAGTAAAACAAGCTGGAATTGAACTTTCTATTTATTTTATGCCAGGTGCAGGTGGAAAAGAGTATTCTCAAAAAAATGCCATTGAAACAGCAAATGTTATTAATGCTGTTAATCCTGATTTTGTTAGATTGAGAACCTTTGTAGTAAAAACAGGTTCTTTGATGGAGGACTTAGTCAAAACAGGAAAGTTTATAGAGTGCAGTGATATAGAAAAATTATTAGAAATTAAGATAATGTTAGAACATATTCAAAATTGTAATGGATATTTAGCAAGTGACCACATTATCAATCTATTACAAAATGTAAATGGATATTTAGATAAAGACTTGTACACTATGCTAGAATATATTAATTCTTTTTTAGCACTACCTAGAAAAATGCAAAGAAAATATCAAATTGCTAGAAGAATGGGATTTTCAGCAGATTGGACCATGATGGATAGATTAAATCATCAGGATATGATAGAACAGTATGAAAAAAATATCCCTGATGGTGAGCAATTTGAAAAACTTTTGAACCATTATATGGATTATTATATTTAACTAGAGGAGAATACTATGGGAAATATTATTGCAATATCTGTAATTCTTTTTTTGGTCATTTGTGCTATACATTATCAATATAAAAAAAAGAAAAGAAAAAAACAGGGATTTGGGGAAGGGTGCAGTCATTGTCCCTTTCATAATGACTGCCATAGTAATGAAAAAAAGGTGTAGTATTATGTTACTACACCTTTTTTTATTACAATAATGTACTTCTCAGAACTTCTCCTGTTTTTGGAGAAAGCATGGCTGGAGCAATATCAAATACGGTTTTTGCGCCACTTTCCCCTTTTTTTGCTAAACGATAAGCAGCCCTTGCATAAGCAACAAGTACAGAACCTGTAAATTCTGGATTAGAATCTAATTTTAAAGAATATTCAATCACATGGTTATTTGCACCATTGTTTGTGCTACCACTATGAATAACAAAACCACCATGAGGCATTTTACTATGATGTTGTTTTAATTCTTCCTCAGAAATAAAATTTACTGTAGTATCATAGTCCGAAAAATAATTTGGCATTTCTTTAATAGTTTTTTCAATTTCTGTTAAGTCAGCTCCTTCTTCTGCTACAACATAACAAAGACGAGTATGTTTTTGACGTGTTGTCAATTCTGGTAAATTGCCACTTCTGGCTGCCTCTACAGCAGACTCTACAGGGACTGTATATTGAATTCCATTTTTTACACCTTTTACACGTCTGATAGCATCAGAATGTCCTTGACTTACACCTTTTCCCCAAAAAGTATAGTATCCTCCATTTGGTAAAATTGCACTTCCATAAAGTCTATTAATAGAGAATAAACCTGGGTCCCAGCCAACAGAAATAATAGAAACATGTCCATTTTTAGAAGCAGCTTCTTCTACTGCCTTAAAATATTCTGGTATTTTTGCATGAGTATCAAAACTATCTACTGTATTAAAAAGTTGTGCCATTTCTGGACCTTGTACTGGTAAGTCTGTTGCAGAACCACCACAAAGAATTACAACATCAATTTCATCTTTTACAGATGCTGCATCTGACATTTTCATTACGTTTGCACCCGCTGTATTAATTTGGATACTTTCTGGATTTCTTCTTGTAAAAACTGTTGTTAATATCATATCTTCATTTTGTGCAATAGCAGCTTCTACACCACGACCAATATTACCATAGCCTGCAATGGCTACTTTTATTTTCTCACTCATATTAATTCCTCCTTAATATAATAAAAGTATGGGAAAATTATAACATGTCAAAATAAGATAGTATAGTGTAAATTTTGATAAAGTTTTTCCTTTTTTTGTAAATTATTTATGAATTTTTTCAAGCAAATTTCTTCTTTTACGATTTTATAAATCTATTTTTCCACAAGTTTGTTAATAAAAAAACAAATTTTTAGTAGAATAATAAAAAAATAAGAATATAAAAGATAGTAAAAGAAAATATAATAAAAATACTAAAATAAATAGGAATATATAAAAATATAAGTGAATATACTATTTGCATAAATGGAAAACAATGTCTAATATAGTAATTAGAAATTAGCACTCGATTTGAATGAGTGCTAACAAATTCAGCGTATGTATTTTTAAGGAGGCTATCAGTTATGAAACTTGTACCATTAGGAGATAAAGTCGTAATTAAACAGTTAGAAGCAGAAGAAAAAACAAAATCTGGTTTAATATTAACAACACAATCTCAAGAAAAACCTCAAGAAGCAATGGTAATTGCAGTAGGTCCTGGTGGACTAGTAGGAGATACAGAAGTAAAAATGGTATTAAAAGAAGGAGATAGAGTTGTTTATTCTAAATATGCAGGTACAGAAATTAAATTTGAAGGAGAAACCTATATTGTAATAAAACAGAATGATATTCTTGCAAAAGTAGAACAATAATAAATTTTTTTAGGAGGAAAATTAATCATGGCAAAAGAAATTAAATATGGCACAGAAGCGAGAAAGGCAATGGAAGCCGGTGTAAATAAATTAGCAAACACTGTGAAGGTAACATTAGGTCCAAAGGGTAGAAATGTTGTTTTAGATAGAAAATTTATTTCTCCATTGATTACCAATGATGGTGTTTCTATTGCAAGAGATATTGAATTAGAGGACCCATACGAAAATATGGGAGCTCAATTGGTAAAAGAAGTTGCAACACAGACAAATGATGTTGCTGGTGATGGCACTACAACTGCTACAGTATTAGCACAAGCGATGATTCAAGAAGGTTTAAAAAATATTGCAGCTGGTGCAAATGCAATTATATTAAGAAAAGGAATGCAAAAAGCAACAGAAACAACGGTAGAAGAGATTAAAAAGATGAGTCAAGTTGTTTCTACTAAAAAACATATTGCAAATGTTGCTGCTATTTCTGCTGGTGATGATGAAGTGGGAGAAATGATTGCAGACGCCATGGAAAAAGTGACAAATGATGGTGTTATTACAGTAGAAGAATCCAAAACAATGAATACAGAATTAGAACTTGTAGAAGGAATGCAATTTGACAAAGGTTATCTTTCTTCTTATATGGCAACAGATATGGAAAAAATGATTGCAGTATTAGAAGACCCATTTATCTTAATTACAGATAAAAAAATCTCTAATATTCAAGATTTATTACCTATATTAGAACAAATTATGCAAGTAGGTGGAAAGCTTCTTATTATTGCAGATGATGTAGAGGGAGAAGCACTTGCTACTTTAGTTGTTAATAAATTAAGAGGTACTATTAACTGTGTTGCAGTAAAAGCACCTGGCTATGGTGAAAGAAGAAAAGCGCAGATTGCAGATATTGCTGCTTTAACAGGCGGTCAAGTGATTTCTGACGAATTAGGTATTGATTTAAAAGAAGCTACAATTGATATGCTTGGTCATGCAAGAACTGTCAGAGTAGAAAAAGAATTAACTATTATTGCAGATGGTGCAGGTAATAAAGAAGATATTCAAGGCAGAATTAATCAAATTAAGGCACAGTTAGAAGAAACTACCTCTGATTTTGATAAAGAAAAATTGCAAGAAAGATTAGCAAAATTATCTGGTGGCGTTGCAGTCATCAAAGTAGGAGCTGCAACAGAAACAGAAATGAAAGAAAAAAAATTAAGAATGGAAGATGCTTTAGCAGCTACCAGAGCAGCAGTGGAAGAAGGTATTGTTGCTGGTGGTGGTACAGCTTATATCCATGCAATTGAACAAGTGAAAAAAATTGCAGAAGGTTTAACAGGAGATGAAAAAACTGGTGCAGAAATTGTTTTAAAAGCATTGGAAGCTCCTATGCGTCAAATCGCAACAAATGCTGGTTTAGAAGGCTCTGTCATTGTAAATAAAGTAAAAGAACTTTCTTCTGGCATGGGCTTTAACGCTTTAACAGAAGAATATGTTGAAATGGTAGATGCTGGTATCTTAGACCCTACAAAAGTTGCAAGAAGTGCTTTACAAAATGCAACTTCTGTTGCTTCTACTTTCTTGACAACAGAAGCCGTTGTTGCAGAATTACCTTCTAAGAATGATGCACATCCTGATATGGCAGGAATGGGCGGTGGAATGGGTGGTATGATGTAATCCCTATCCATTTTAAAAACAAAAAGTTCTCTTTTGAAAAAAAGGGGACTTTTTTGTTGCAATTTAGAGCAAGAAGTGCTATAATACAATATAATTATGTTTGCTGGAATAGCTCAGTCGGTAGAGCAGCTGATTCGTAATCAGCAGGTCGCGTGTTCAAGTCACGTTTCCAGCTGAATTTTAATAAGATAAAAATGTACTTAATCATATCAATAATAAGTATTATCGTAAAAAGAAGTATCAAAATATTTTGATACTTCTTTTTATGTGATGTATAGATTATAAGAGAGGAATATAAAAAATGTATTTAAAGCAAAACAAAAAAATATTTTTTATTTTACTATTATTTCCTATCATTTGGAGTTTATGTACAAAAAATCCTATAGGTACTTCTATAGAAAGTGAAAATGAGGAGGTTTCATCCTTAAAATTTTTATACGATTTGACTTATCAAAAAGATGGAAAAGCTGAAAGAGAACAGTCCATCCTTTCCGCGGAACTTGATATGATTAAAAAAGCAGAAGACTTTATTGTGTTAGATTTATTTTTATATAATGATGTTTATGATAAAACACAATACCAATATCCTAACACAACACAAATGATAACAGATGCTTTAATTGCAAAAAAGAAAGAAAATCCAAATATAGATATCGTTTTTATTACAGACCCTATTAATGGTTTTTATGGTTCTTACATAGAAAAAAATATGCAGTTAATGAAGGAACATAATATTATTGTAATTGAAACAAATTTAGATGCTTTAAAAGACTCAAATCCACTCTATTCTGGATATTACCGCCTTTTTATAAAACCCTTTGGCAATAATGGAAAAGGATGGATTTCAAATCCTTTAGATAAAATAGCTCCCCCCATTAATATTCGGTCTGTTTTAAAATTAGCAAATTTTAAAGCAAACCATAGGAAATTAATCATAACAGAAAAAGAAGCTCTTGTTTCTTCTGCAAATCCACATGATGCAAGCAGTTATCATTCTAATGTAGCTGTTCGTTTTCAAAGTGATGTAATACCATATATGTTAGAAGGAGAAAAAGTAATTGCACAACAATCTAACATTATATTACCAAAATTGGAGTATAAAAATACAGAAAATCACACGATTATAAACACAAAAGTAAAATATATTACAGAAAATGGAATTTTTCATCGTTTAATAAAAAACATTCAACAAGCAAAAGAAGGAGATAACATCTATATGGGAATCTTTTATATTACAGATTTTGATTTAATCAAAGAAATAGAAAAAGCGGCAAATCGAGGTGTTTCTATTTATATTATAGCTGACCCCAATAAAGATGCTTTTGGTATTCAAAAAGATGGTTCACCAAATCGTTCTGTATTGACACAACTACATAAAAAAAGTGAAAATATACATATTCGTTGGTATGATACAAAAGGAGAACAATATCATACAAAGATGTCTTATTTTGATTTTGGATATCAAAATGTTGTATTACTTGGTTCTGGTAATTATACTAGGAAGAACCTAAAAGGATATAATTTAGAAGCTGATTTAGAAATTATAACAGAAAAAGAAAATGATTTTGCAAAAGAAGTTGCTGCTTATTTTCAAAAGATATGGAATAATGAACATGGAAATTATACAGTACCTTTTGAAACCTATCAACAAAATAATTTTGCAAAAAGAATCTTATATTATTTACAAGAAACAACTGGACTTTGTACTTATTAAACATGTTGTAATTTATAATATGTAGTGGATAATAGGAGGAAAAAAATGTATAAGTTGGCAGTATTGGATATTGATGGTACATTAATTAATAACAAAGGAAAAATTTCCCAAAAAACAATACACACCATATCTGATGTACAGAAATCAGGTGGTATTGTAACAATTTGTACAGGACGAAACATACGGAAGGCTTTACCAGTAGCAAAAAAAGCTGGTATCAAAGTGCCGATTGCTTGCATTGATGGTGCAGTATTAGTAGAACCAGAAACAAAAAAAATTGTGGAAGGATTGGAATTATCTGAAGATGAAATTAATTTAATTCTTTCTGCTGCAAATAGAAAAGAAATATTTGTAGAACTTAATACAGGTTACATCTACTATAAATTTGCTGAAAATGAAAAAGAGTATCATTATGACATTTTTAATAAAAGAACGATAGTGGGTAGAGTAAAAAGTTATATGGGTGGAATCCGTTATCTCAAAAATTGGCAGCAACTAAAAACAGTAGCACCACCCATTTATCAAATTGTTATTGCAGGAAAAACAGATATTATAGCAGAGATAAAAAATAGGATACAACAAGGAGATTGCAGCGAAATTGATATCAGGGAACATTTGTGGGACAAATATCTTTTTATTAATAAAAAAGGAGGGAACAAAGCCTCTGGAGTAGAAAGACTTTGCAACTATTTCGGTGTTACTATGTCAGAAACAGTTACCATAGGTGATGATAGAAATGATATTGATATGTTACAAGAAGCAGGATTAGGAATTGCTATGGGAAATGCACATCAGAACATTCAAGAAATAGCAGATTATGTGACAGCTTCTAATGAAGAAAATGGAGTAGCATTGGCATTAGAAAAATTTTTATTAAAAAAATAGGGAGAATGTAATATGGATTTATTTGAATATAATCATAGAAAGCAACAAGAACAAAATGCACCACTTGCCTCTCGCATTCGTCCCACTACATTAGAAGATTTTGTAGGACAAGAACATATTATTGCAAAAGATAAATTACTTTATAGAGCCATTCAGTCTGATAGGTTAAGTTCTATTTTATTTTATGGACCACCAGGAACAGGAAAAACAACATTAGCAAAAATCATAGCAAATACAACAAAAAGCGATTTTCAACAATTAAATGCAACTACTTCAGGCATTAAAGAAATGAAAGAAATAATTGAGCATGCAAAAAACATTTCAGGTATGTATCAGAAAAAAACAATTTTATTTATTGATGAAATTCATAGATTTAATAAAATACAGCAAGATGCTTTATTACCCCATGTAGAAAATGGTACAATTATACTCATTGGAGCAACAACAGAAAATCCTTATTTTGAAGTAAATAAAGCTTTAGTTTCTCGTTCCATTTTATTTGAACTAAAACAGTTAACAAAAGAAAATATCAAAGAAATATTAAAAAGAGCTTTAAAAGATAGTGAAAAAGGATTAGGTATCTACCCTGTAGAAATATCATCAGATGCGATTGATTTTTTGGCGGATGTAGCAAATGGAGATGCTCGTGCTGCCTTAAATGCATTAGAATTAGCCGTTCTTACCACTAGAAAAGAAGATGAAAAGATTTTTATTGACTTATCTGTAGCACAAGAATGTATCCAAAAAAGGGCTTTAAACTATGATAAAGATGGAGACAATCATTATGATACGATTTCTGCCTTTATTAAAAGTATTAGAGGTTCCGACCCCCATGCAGCATTATATTATTTGGCAAAAATGCTGTATGTTGGAGAAGACCCTAAATTTATTGCAAGACGTATTATCATAGCTGCTTCAGAAGATATTGGAAATGCTGACCCTCATGCATTGCAAGTTGCTGTATCGGCAGCACAAGCGGTACAATTTATTGGTATGCCGGAATGCCGGATTATTTTAGCACAAGCAGTTACTTATTTATCTTGTGCTCCAAAAAGCAATGCTTGCTATATGGGAATTGAAAAAGCAATGGAAGATGTTTGTCATGTGCAGATAAAATCTATTCCAGGTTATTTGAAAGATTGTCATTATAGTGGTGCCAAAACATTAGAAAACGGATTTCATTACCAATATCCACATGATTTCCCAGGACATTATGTGCAGCAGCAATATTTACCAGATGAATTAGCAGATAAAATTTATTATGAACCTACAGAAAATGGAGTTGAAAAAAGAATTAAGGAGTCTTTAAAACGTTTAGGAAAGGGAAGAGAAACAAATGGAAATACAAAATGAAGATGGGAGGATTTCAAAATGGGCTTCTTTTTTTATTTGTATTATGTTAGCAAGTGTGGGAGGATTTTTAGAAGCCTTTACCTACCTTTTAAAGGGTGGTGTATTTTGTAATGCACAAACAGGAAATTTTGCAATGCTTGCTATCTATTTTGTCAGTAAAGAGTATCACCAAGCTGTTTACTATATATTTCCGATTTTAGCATATATAATAGGAATCGGTTGTACAATTTATATTCCAAAATGGCTTTCCAAGTTAAGTATATTGCATTGGGAAACAATATTTGTATTTTGCGAAATTATTATATTATTTTTTCTTGGCTTGATACCTGATACCTTACCCAATGGCATTACCAATGTACCAATTTCTTTTATTTGTGCTATGCAGTATAATACTTTTCGTAAATCAAATGGGATTCCACTTGCTACTACATTCTGCACCAATAATCTTAGACAAGCTGTGATTCATTTTTGCACTGGTGTAGAACAAAAGAATTATGAAAGTAAAATAAAGTCCTTATATTATATTTCTGTTATATTATTTTTTGTAATGGGTGCTGGGATAGGTACTTTTCTCATTCAAATAGTAAAAGAAAAGGCAATTTTATTTTGTTGTTTGATATTATTACCTGTACTTTTTATATTGTTTTTATCAGATATTAAGAATAAAAATTTATAATACCTATAATAGAAAGAGGTTTATATTATGTCAGTAGGTTTAAATAAAAAAATATCCCTAAAATCTATGATTGCTTTTACATTACCAACAATGTCTACGATGGTATTTTTATCATTATATACTATTGTAGATGGTGTATTTATTTCTCGTTATGTGGGTGCAAATGCCTTATCTGCTACAAATATTGTATATCCTGTGATTAATTTAGTATTAGGGACTTCTATTATGATGGCAACAGGCGGAAGTGCTATTGTTGCAATGCTTTTAGGTGAAAAAAAGGAACAAAAAGCAAGAAGTATCTTTACATCACTTACGATTGTAGTATTTTTAATTGGTATTTTAATTTCTATTTTTGGAAATTTATTTATCAAAAATATTATTTATTTAGCAGGTTCTACAGAACAGCTATATTCTGATTGCTATGATTATTTATCTTTTACTTTATATTTTGTACCAGTTGCCATTTTAAAAACATATTTTGATTATTTTTTAGTTACTGCTGGAAAGCCTGGATTAGGATTGTTTAGTGGTATCATTGGTGGTGTTATTAATATGCTGCTGGATTATATATTTATGGTACCACTGAAATTAGGGGTAAAAGGGGCTGCACTAGCGACACAAATGGGAATGGTAATTCCAGTCTTAATTGCTCTTAGTTATTTCATTTATTTTTCCCGAAAAAAAGGAATATTATATTTTGAAAAGCCACAATTTCAATTCAGTACCATCTTAAAAGCTTGTACAAATGGTAGTTCTGAAATGGTGACACAAATTTCCACTGGAATTACAACTTATTTATTTAATATTAAGATGTTAAAATATATTGGTGTGGATGGTGTAGGAGCTATTACGATTGTTTTATATGCACAATTTTTATTAACTTCAATTATACTCGGTTTTTCTTCTGGCACTGCACCTTTAATTAGCTATAATTATGGAAAAGAAGATAAAGAAAACTTAAAGAAATTAGTAAAATATGGTTATTTCATGATAATTCTATTTTGCTTTTTTGTATTTTGTTTATCAGAAGCGATTGCACCCATTATTACTGTTATTTTTACAGATAAAATGGTTGATTATCTCAAAAAAGCCTTGATTTACGGGCATACAAGCAGGATTTCAAGCTGAATTTACTACCAATTTACTACTTTTGAGGGAAAGAGCCTTGATATGCCGCCCGGAACCCTGCAAGCCCAGCCACCAGCACACAGCATTGAGAAAGAATAAATGAAAACTGAATACGACGCAAACGCGGCGTTTCTCTATCCCTACACGGGAGAACAGGAACGCCGCTTTTTTTATGCCCTCATGTTACGCAGTAGGGG
>CAJTZO010000013.1:60442-65579 GCA_910583755.1 uncultured Clostridia bacterium | reverse complement strand
AAAAGTTGGTGGGTGTGGGTGAAACCCACAAAAAAAGACTTTATTGACAGACTAAAATCTCCCACTCTAGGGAGATTCCGCTTGTCAAAAAATCTTGAGGGTGTTGTTCTCAAACTTTTACTTCTTTCGTGAAAGAAAGGAGCAAAGAATTTTTAACAGAAACTGTGTTTCCTTAAAAAATATTGAAAATGTTAGTTTTTTTAAAAAAATTGGTGGATTTGGGAAAAACCTAAAATTTTAACTTTATTGGAAGACTCTAACATGTCCTTATCCAATTTTTTGTTCTAACTCTGTTTCCATCAATGTTTGCTGTTCTACAATCAATAATTCTATATTCTCCGGCAACGCATTTACTATCTTTTGAAATTGTGTTTCTTTTTGACCTTTAAAAGAATGTTTTTTTACATGTTTTGGCAAATCACCCATAATTAATTTTGTAATTCCTTCTTGTTTTACAAATTGGCTGATACATTTAGGGACATCTCTGTCACATAAAACATGAATAACACCACCACATCTATCTCCATATGCTAATAATTTTGTCAATAACTTTAAGGTTTCTCCATTCTGAAAAATACTATCTCCTTTTTGTACATGGAGAATATGCAAAGAGCCTTTTGACTGTTCTGCTACTTCTGCTCCATAGTCAATCAATCTTTGAGAACTATTTTGTGCTGTGATACATACTACAACTTTTTCTTCTTTCATAACTAATCTGCTGCCTCCTTCTAAATCATTCTTTCATTACAGGGGGATACATATATCAACGAATTGTTATTTTTATGTCATATACACAAATTATTTTTCTTCTATTAATATAATACCATATTTTTATAAAAATGCAACAAATTTTCTATCAATTTTTCCTTCGTTTTTTTGCACATTTTTACTAAATTCATGATTTTATTGTATAAAAATAACAAGAAACCGTGGTTTCTTGTTATTTTTGTTCTATTTTTTATTTTTCACTATAATTAATACAAGATTGTACAAAATCATGGAACAAAGGCTGGCAACGGTTTGGGCGAGACTTAAATTCTGGATGGAATTGTACACCTACAAACCAGTCATTTTCTGGTACTTCTATGATTTCAACTAGTCTATCATCTGGAGAAAGTCCTACAATTTTTAGTCCTGCATCTACAAATTGCTTTCTATATTCATTGTTAAATTCATATCTATGTCTATGACGCTCATAAATTAATTCTGTATGATATGCTTTATAAGTACAAGAATCCTTATCTAATTTACAAGGATATGCCCCCAACCGCATGGTGCCACCTAAATTATCCACATCTTTTTGTTCTGGCATCAAGTCAATCACAGGATGGGAGGTTTCTTTTACTTCTGCTGTAAAAGCATCTTTCCAACCTAATACATTTCTTGCATACTCAATTACTGCACACTGCATTCCCAAACAAATTCCAAAAAATGGTATATTATTTTCCCGTGCATATTGAATTGCTCTAATTTTACCTTCTAATCCTCTATCACCAAAACCACCAGGTACTAATACACCATGACACTCTGCCAATACCTCTTTAACATTATTCTCTGTTAAACGTTCCGCATTGACCCAAGCGATTTCTACATCTGCCCCTGTTGCAATACCACCATGATGTAAAGACTCTACAATGGAAAGATATGCATCATGTAATTCTACATATTTGCCTACCAAAGCAACTCGTACTTTTTTGTCCATGTTTTTTTCTTTTTCTAGCATTGCTAACCATTCTGACATATCTGGTTTTTTATCTTCAATACCTAATTTTTTGCAAACAACTTTTGCAATACCTTCTTTTTCCAACATAATAGGTATTTCATAAAGACTTTCTGCATCCAGATTTTGTATAATGCTATCTTCATCAACATTACAAAAAAGTGCTAATTTTTCTTTCATATCCTGACTAATTTCATGTTCTGTACGGCACACAATCATATCTGGCTGGATTCCTATGGAAAGCAATTCTTTGACAGAATGTTGTGTTGGTTTTGTTTTCATTTCCCCCCCTTTAGAAAGATAAGGGATTAATGTAACATGTATGTATAAACAATTTTCTTTTCCTACTTCCCGCGCAACTTGTCTGATTGCCTCCAAAAATGGTGTACTTTCAATGTCTCCTACTGTGCCGCCAATTTCTGTAATTACGATATCTGACTGTGACGCTTTCGCCACACGATATACTCTACTTTTAATCTCATTTGTAATGTGAGGAATAACTTGTACTGTTGCACCAAGATATTCTCCTTTTCTTTCTTTATTTAATACAGACCAATAAACCTTTCCTGTTGTAACACTACTGTTGATGCTTAAATTTTCATCAATAAATCTTTCATAATGTCCTAAATCTAAATCTGTTTCTGCACCATCTTCTGTTACAAAAACTTCTCCATGCTGATAAGGACTCATGGTGCCAGGGTCTAAATTGATGTATGGGTCAAATTTTTGTATGGTTACTTTATATCCTCTTGCTTTTAACAGTCGTCCTAAGGAAGCAGCTGTAATGCCCTTTCCTAAGCCCGAAACAACGCCTCCTGTTACAAAAATATACTTTGTGCTCATTTTTCTCACCATTATCGAAAACAAAACTGTTTTACAATAATTTTCTCCTTTCTTAAAAATTGGTTCTGTAATATGAAATATCAAAAAGGGGTTCGTTATAAAAACATAGGAAATTTATGTATTCCTTATACTTAGAAATTCCAAAATAAAAATAATGTCCATTTTTTTTACAAAAACAAACATTATTCTTATGATACCATATCCCCGTTGGAAAAGAAATAAAAATCGATTGGAATTTTATGACAAAACAATTTTGTCAAAACAGATATCTATTGTTAAAACTGCACTATTTTTATCAATAAAACTATTGACAAGTAAACAAGCAAAAGGTACTATAAATATAATTCGTATGTGTAAAAAAGGGGGAATTTTTTATGGAACAAAAGATACAAGAACGTATTGCTACAGCAGAAAATACTGCTGGAGAATATTTTAGACAAGGTTTAAACTGTGCCGAATGTGTTTTTCAGAGTTGCTTGGATATGCAAAATTTGAATCTTCCTAAAGAAGTAATTTCCTTAGCTTCTGGTTTTGGAGGAGGAATGGGGCAGACAAGAAATACCTGTGGTGCAATTACTGGTGCAATCCTAGCTCTGAGCGCCTTAAAAGGCAGAAATCCTTTTGAAAAAGAAACTCCCAAAGAAAGAATCCAACAACTTCAAGAAGTTTATGTTCCTTTTAAAGAAATGGTACAGGAAATTGAACAACAATATGGTACATTGATTTGTAGAGAACTTTCTGCACCACATGGAGACTTTGCCGGAAAAGCAAGAAAGCAAAATTGTAAACAAATGATTTCTTATTGTGCAGGTCTTGTGGTAAAATATGCAGAACAAAATGATTCTCATTGAAAAAACCTTCAGATAAAAACTTGTTTCCTTTGAAAAAAAGGAAACAAAAAAATCTTTATTAGCAACTTTGTTTTCTGTATAGAAACAAAATATTAATGCTGACTTTTTATTCACAATGTTTCAAAATAATTATAAATTCTTCAGGGCAGGGTGTAATTCCCGACCGGTGGTAAAGTCCACGAGCAATTATTTGCTGACATGGTGTAATTCCATGACCGACAGTATAGTCTGGATGAGAGAAGAATCAAAGACAGTCTTTTTTTACTGTCCTTTCTTTTGCTTGCTAACAGTCTGAAGATTTTAGACTGTTTTTTTATTCACAAAATAAAAAAACAGTTGTCAAAGACATTACAACAAATGGAGGAAAAAATTTATGGAAAATATGAAATCAATTTTAACACAAAAAACAGAAAAACCTAAAATTACAACCAGACAAATGGTAGGTATGGCAATGCTTGCTGCAATCTCCATTGTATTTGTATCCGTGATACATTTCCCTTTATTTCCAGCAGCCGCATTTTTAGAATATGACCCTGCAGATATTCCCATCTTAATTGGTACTTTTGCCTATGGGCCAATTGCAGGTTTTTTATTAACAATTGTTGTTTCTCTTATACAAGGTTCTACAGTCAGTGCAGGTAGTGGTGTGATTGGTATTATAATGCATATTGTTGCAACAGGAAGTTGCACTTTAATTTCTGGTACCATTTACCAAAAAATGAAAACAAAAAAAGGTGCTGCTATTTCTTTAATTGTAGGTGTAATTACCATGACTTTCGCAATAGTATTGATGAACTTAATATTGACACCTTTATTTATGGGAGCATCAATTAAAACAGTCATGGCAATGCTTGTGCCTATTATCATCCCTTTTAATTTATTAAAATATTCTATTAATTGCTTGATTACCTTTTTGCTATATAAATCAATTTCTCATATTTTAAAAGGGGTTTCAGAAAGAGCAACACTTTCTTGAAAAAAAGTAATATCAAGAATTTAAAGTTCTTTTATGTTAAACCAAAAATATTCCTTTTACTATATATATTGGCAAAATTTATAATAAAGAGGGGTACAACAAAAATGTTGTACCCTTCTTTGTTGGATTTATATGCAGATTAATTTATATGATAGGAGGTTTTTTTTATCGTTTAGTCTAATTTTATAATACTCATATTGGATTCAGAAAAATCGCCGCTTGTATTACTTGCCACCAATGTAATGGTAGAAGGTGCTGCTACTACAGTAACAATAGCATTACTTGCCAATGTTGCTGCTTGGTCCGCTATAGTCAGTGTAGCAGAAGCTGAAGTACCTTGAATTTTGACACCATCTTGCTCTAAATGAAGTGTTATAGTTACTGGAGGAGTTGCACCTGCTGCATCACTTGCTATTGCATCGTAGTGTATTGCATAAGTTCCTGTTTCGTTTAATATAAAATTTCCTGTTCCAGCAGTATGTTGGATACCTGTACCTACTTCTGTTCGATTTGTATCAAATACTAATGCTGCATTTGCTGCTGTTGGTGTTTGCTCAGGATTATTGATAGCATTCAGAACATTCGTTGTTATTACACCTGTTGGTCCTGTCGGACCAGTTGGTCCCGTTGGTCCTGCTGGTCCTGTTACTCCCGTTGGTCCTGTTGGTCCTGCTTCGCCTGTCGGTCCTGTCGGTCCTGCTTCGCCTGTCGGTCCCGTTGGTCCTGTTGGTCCTGCTTCGCCTGTCG
>CAJTZO010000013.1:0-60342 GCA_910583755.1 uncultured Clostridia bacterium | reverse complement strand
GGTCCTGCTTCGCCTGTCGGTCCCGTTGGTCCTGTTGGTCCTGCTTCGCCTGTCGCTCCCGTTGCTCCTGTTGGTCCGGCTGGTCCTGTTGGTCCGGCTGGTCCTGTTGGTCCGGCTGGTCCTGTTGGTCCGGCTGGTCCTGTTACTCCCGTTGCTCCTGCTTCTCCTGCTGGTCCTGTTGCTCCTGTTGGTCCTGTTACTCCCGTTGGTCCTGTTACTCCCGTTGGTCCTGTTACTCCCGTTGGTCCGGCTGGTCCTGTTACTCCCGTTGCTCCTGCTTCTCCTGCTGGTCCCATTGCTCCTGTTGCACCGGTTGGTCCCGTTGCTCCGGTTGGTCCTGTTGGTCCGGTTAGTCCTGTTGCTCCGGTTAGTCCTGTTGCTCCGGTTGGTCCGGCTACAGAAACTAACTGAAAATCTCCAGAACTACCTGGTGTACCTGAAGGATTATTAACATTAGCACGATACAAGGAACCATTATAAAATAATAAATCTCCTTGTAAATATGGTGTACCAGGCACAAAATCAGTTGCTGTACTTAGTCCAGGACCCATGGCACCTGTTAAACCAGTCGCACCCGTTGGTCCGGTCGCACCGGTTGGTCCCGTTGGTCCGGGTATCCCCTGTGGACCTGTTGCACCCGCTGGACCTGCGATTCCCTGCGGACCAGTTGCCCCAACGGGACCTGCAATCCCTTGTGGTCCCGTTGCACCTGTTGCACCCATCGCTCCGGCAGCCCCAGCAACCCCCTGTATTCCTTGTACACCTTGCGGACCAGTTGCCCCTCTTGCTCCTGTATTTCCTGTAATACCTTGCGGACCTTGTGGACCCTGCAATCCTCTTGGTCCCTGCGGACCGGCTGGACCTTGTGGACCTTGCGGTCCCTGTGGACCCTGCGGACCGGGACAAGGAATACCACCTGTACAGTTAGGATGGCAATTATTTCCACAACACTGATTATTTATGCAATGTCCCATATTTCTATTATACATATTTTTTCCTCCCTTTCTATTATACTTGTAATATATGTACAGGTTGTAAAAATGTTCCTGCAATCTTTTTCTTTCCAGCAAGTTTTCTATCATCAAAGAATATTATCTTTATATACTAGAAATTCATAAGGGAATCCATATAAAAAAAGTAGAGCATTAAAGTAGTTTCCGCTAAAAGTTCTTTATTTCTTTTAAAAAAGAAGTGAGAGTTTGAACGCAACACGTTCAAGTTTTTTAACAAACTAAAATAACCACCAGATTATCCGGTGGTTATTTCTTTTATAATGCGTCAATCCCTCTTTCTCCTGTACGGATACGAACAACATCACAAACATCATAAACATATATTCTGCCATCGCCTGCTTTTCCAGTACGTGCTAAGTCCATAACAACTTGTATAATAGGACCAACTTGCTCATCTTTTACCACTGTTTCTAATTTTATTTTTTGTACTGTTTGAAAGTGGCACTCTTTTCCTCTATATTTTTGCACATAACCTTCATCTTGTCCATAACCTGCAATGTTAGAGAGCATAATACCAGTCGCACCCATTTGATACAGTTTATTTTTTACTTCGTCAACCTTTTCACGGCGAATAATAATTTCTACTTTTTTCATGCTTCATATCCTCCGTTATTTGATACTGGTGATTTTTTACTTTTTTTGTCTTTTTTATTTCTTGTATTTGGTTTTACTTTTTCCTCTGGTATCCTAACAGCAGTATTAAATTTTGTATAATCTTCTTCCTTACTCATATCTTTAGGAGGCTTTTTTCTTTTAAACTTGTTACGGAAATTGGTAATACCTAAATAAAGCACTGGTATTAATATTAATGTTACAATAGTTGAGATTGCCATACCAAAGATGATAGTAATTGCCATAGACTTTTGTGTTTCTGTACCTTCTCCAGTACCTAATGCCATAGGAAGCATACCAATAATTGTTGTTAATGTTGTCATTAAAATAGGACGTAAACGACTTGGTCCTGCTTCTACCAAAGCATCAAAACATTCTAGTCCTCTTTCTCTCAACTGATTCGTATAATCTACCAATACAATCGCATTATTTACAACCATACCAACCAGCATAATAAAGCCCATAAAAGATGTTACAGTAATGGTATTACCAGTTATTAAAAGTCCTAAAATACCGCCTGTAATTGCTAAAGGCATAGAAAACATAACAATTGTTGGATAAATTAAAGACTCAAATTGGGATGCCATAATCATATATACTAATACAACAGCTACAATTAATGCAATCGCAAGTTTTGTAAATGCTTCTATCATTTGCTCTGTTGTACCACCATATTCATATTCATAACCTTCTGGGAATGGATAGGTTGCTAATGTTTCATCAATTAATCTTTGCGCTGTACTAGTATCAATGCCATCTGTGCTTGCACTAACACTTACATAATTTTTTTGATTTTCACGATGAATTTGGAGTGCACCATCGGTAATTTGAACGCTTGCAACTTCTGTCAAAGGAATGGAGGCACCTGTATTGGAACGAATTGTAATGTTATGTAAGTCTGTAATATAATTTATTTTATCTTGGTCATAACGAATTCGCACATCAATCTCATCACCATTTACTTTATATTGTGTCGCAACAGAACCAGATACTGCTGTATTTAATGTATTTGCTAAAGAAGATGTTGTAATTCCATATTGTGAAGCTTTTTTTCTATCTAACACAACACGCGCTTCTGGAACAACATCTTCTGAAGAACCTTCCACATCCGTTAATCCTGGAATCGTAGAAAGCAAATCAACAACTTCTTTTTCTACTTCTCGTAAGGTATCAGAATCATAACCATTAATATTAAATGAAATATCAGAACCACCAAAGGAGCCCATAGCATTACTGGAACTACTAACAGAAATGTCTGCACCAGGAATATTGGATAGTAAACCTTTTATTTCCTCACAAACTTCATCGGTACTTCTATTTCTTTCCTCCAAACCAACTAAACTAATATTGACACTAGAGGAGTCTGTACCACTAGAAAGCATACCAGAACCAACCATCGCATAAATATAATCAATTTCTGGAATATTTTCAATCCTTGCAATCACTTCATTTGTGATTTTTTCTGTTTCTGCCAATTTTGTACCCTTTGGCAAATCAATATTGATAGATGCGCTACCCTCATCTGTTGCAGGCATAAAGTCAAAACCAGCAAGAGGAGCACAGGCTAATGTTCCAATAAAGCAAGCTGTTACAAATAGAATCGTCCTTTTTTTATGACGAAGCACCCACACAAGCACTTTTCTGTAGCCCACATCTAAAGATTCTACTCCTTTTCCCCAAATATCTAATATTTTTGTAATGATTCCTTTTCTTTTATTTTGTTTGTTTTCTCTACTTTTCAAAAGTTGAGCACAAGCCATAGGTACAAATGTCAAGGAAACAATTAAAGAAGCTAATAATGCAAAACAAATCGTAAAAGATAAATCTTTAAACATTTGTCCTACTGTTCCTTCCACAAAAGTTAAAGGAAGAAATACTGCTACTGTTGTCAAAGTAGAGGCTGCTACTGCCATACCAATTTCCTTTGCACCAATCATTGCAGATTCTTTGGCAGAATAACCTTTATCCCAATATTTGAATATATTGTCCATCACAACAACCGAGTTGTCAACAAGCATACCTATACCAATCGTAATACCTCCCATAGAAATAACATTTAATGTCATACCTGAAAGATACATTAATCCAAATGTTGCCAAAATAGAGGTTGGAATAGATACCCCAATAATTAATGATGTTGTTGGATTTCTTAAAAACAAAAATAAGATAATCACAGCTATCAAAGCACTTTGAAATGCCGTCTGTGTTACATTATTGATAGATAACCGAATATATTCTGCGGTATCTGTTAGCATCAAGAAATTTATTTCTGGATATTCTTTTGTAAGGCTATCTAATACCTTTGTAATATTGTCGCTAACCTCAACCACATTTGCAGTAGAATTTTTATCAATAGAAATCATAATTCCTTGTTTTCCATCAATCAGCGTATAGGCTGACCTTTCTTTTGTGACTTCTTCTACTTCTGCAATATCACTTAATGGCACTACTGCACCTGTTCCTGTGGTAATCATCACATTTTTAATATCATCTAAAGACTTAAATTCTCCCATTGTTCTAACTTGTAGCTTGCTATCTCCTTGTGAAATATTGCCAGAAGGTAAATTCAAGTTTTCTGCTGACAATGCTTGTGACAACTGTCCTGCACTTAAGCCATATCCATCCATTTTATCTGGATTTAATGTAATTTGAATTTCATTTTCTTCCCCACCAGAAAGACTAACAGAAGAAACACCTTCAATTCTTTCTAAACGGTTTACAATATTTTCATCTAACAAATCATTTAATTGGGCTAAATCTAAGTTATTGCTTGTTGCACCAACATAAATAGGTTGGGCATTAATATCCATTTTTAAAACCATAGGGTCATTGGCATCCTCAGGAAGGGAACCTTTTATCATATCAACTTTTTCTCTCATGTCAATAGCAGCCATATCAATGTCTACACCATCTTGAAATTGTGTTAAAACAAAAGAGCTATTGGCTGATGAAATGGATGTTACAGTATCAACATTGCTGATAGAAGATAATGCTTCTTCAATCGGCTTTGAAATTAATGTTTCAATTTCATTTGGACCAGCACCAACATAAGTTGTACTCACAATAGCAATCGGAATATCTATTGTAGGCATTAATGCTAGGCTTAATCCACTATAACCTAATATTCCACCTAAAACAACCATCAACAATACCATAACAGTTGTTACAGGGCGGAGTATTGATATTTTTGATAAGGAACCCATATATTATTCCTCCTTTTCGGTGTCACCATGATTTTGTTCTTCTATTTGTTCTTCATTTTGCTCTATATCTTGTTCCGGATTTTGTTCCTTAGGTAAAACAGCATCCGTAATCACTTGTACTTCCTCTCCATCGGTAAGATAGGTTTGCCCTCTTGTGACAACATTCATGCCTTCTTCTAAACCACTGGTAATTTGTATATTTTCTCCAGTATCAATTCCAGTTGTTACCAACACTTTTTTTGCTTTTCCGTTTTCTTCTATGTATACATATACTTCATCATCTTTTTCCATTACACAGCTTCTAGGCAACACAATAGTATCATTCGCACTTTCTTTGGTAAAAGAAACTTCTCCCAACATCCCTACTTTTAAAACCCCATTTGAATTATTTAATTCTACTTGAACATCAAAAGTACCTTGTGGATTTGCAACAGGATTTACGGTTGTAATGGTTGCAGGAAATGGTTCCTCAGAAATGGCAGAAAGTGTAACATCTACCTGCTGTCCTGGTGACAATGTATTGATAACTTGTTGTGTCACTGCAACATTAATTTTTACTCTGCTCATATCAGTAATGGTATAAGCAGCACCTGCCTGAGAAAGTACCGTACCAGAAATTACATTTTTTGCAGTAATCACACCAGAAATAGGAGCAGTTATGGTAGCATCACCAATTGTTTTTTGTGCACTTTTGATTTGCGCTTCAATAGATGCTTTTTGTGCTACTGCAGAATTGTATGCTGCTTCTGCCTTTTTTTGATTTTCTAAAGGCATTTGATTTGCAACTAAATCATAGTTTTGTTCTGCTTGATTATAAGCAACCTGTGCACTGTCATAACTAAGTTGTATTTGATTCATTTCTGTTTCAGATAAAATACCTGCCTCAAATAATACTTTATTATTTTCATAATTTGTTTTTACATTATCATAATTTAACTTTGCGTTTTCTACTGCAGTTTTTGCTGCATCAATCTGTGACTGCATCGTTGCACCATTTACTAATTCTAAATTCGTTTGTGCAGAAGCAATACTTGCTTCTACTGCTGTCATAGATGCTCTTAATACATTAATTTGATTTTCTATATCCGCAGTATCCATCCGGAATAAAACAGCATCTTTTGCTACTTTATCACCAATATCATAATTAGCTTGTGCCACTTTTCCGCCAACGGTACTTAATACGTTTGCTGTTTCATTTGGTGCAACTTTACCAGAATATGTATACTCACTTGCAATTGATTCATTAGAAAGTGTTATAACTTCTATTGCACGTGCGGTTGGTTCTGGTTCCTGTGGTATTTCTTCAGCTTCTTTTTTGCCACAACTAGCTAATGACATAGTAAGTGCTAGTGTTATCATAATCGCTGCGTAATTCTTTTTCATGAGATGGCTCCTCCTTTAGTATCATTATCTGTTTTATGTAACAGAATTTAAAACATGATTTAATTTTTCAATCCCTAATTCTAAATCCTCTCTTTGTTCTTGGCTAAGATTTTTACAATATTCTATAAAAAATTCCAGTGTTTTTTGTTCTCTTTCTTCCAAGGCAGAAATTCCTTTTTTGGTAATACATAAATAAACTTTTCTACCATCATCTCCTTTGGGAGCAGGTATTTTTTTTAATAAATTTTCTTGCTCCATTTTGGAAAGTGTTAAAGAAAGACTACTTTTACTTAAATTGAGTAAATTTGCCATTTGAGAAACCGTATTAATGTCCATTTTATGTACTAACATCAAAATAATAAATTGTTGAAATGTTAAATAAATGTTGTTTTTTCCATTGACATTAAATACTTGACCAACCATATTTTTGTTCCATTGCCCCCATTGTATTTGAAAATCAAGCAATTTTTTTGCTAAGATTTGGGCTGATGCCTCCATCATGATACTTCCCCTCTTTACTTATTTTTAAAAGCAAATATCATTTTATAATAAAACTATTTTACTGTCAATATCTTATGTCCTGATTTTCAAAAATATATCTATAAAAATGTTACGAGAAAAAAGAGAAAATGTTTATTCTTGATTTTATAATCCTTAAAATCTGTGAAAAAAAGGAAAGATAGCAGTACAATCTTAAGAAAATTGTAATAGATTATCTTATGGCTTTAATAATTGTGTAACAAAATTAATTTATAATGAGAATGGATTTTTTGTGTATCATTAATAAAGAATTTTTGAAACTTTGTGCTGTGTTTTATCGTCTTATTATAATATAGGAAAATAGAAAGGAGGCGCAATATGACAGAACAAGTCATTAAAATTAAAAATGTTAAAAAAGTATATCGTATGGGAAAGGAAAAAATAGCAGCAATCAACAATGTAAGTTTAGATATTTCTTATGGAGAAATCTGTTGTTTACTAGGAAAATCTGGTTCTGGAAAATCTACACTTTTAAATTTAATTGCAGGCTTAGAAAAACCTACTAAGGGTAGTATTATATTTAATAAATGTCATATGGAGCGGATGAATGAAGACCAATTAGCAAAATTTAGGCAGCAATATGTCGGCTTTGTATTTCAGTCTTATAACCTTCTTTCTACTTTAACAGCTTTAGAAAATGTAACATTACCTTTAATTTTTCGGAAAGTTCCTCCCGCAGAACGTAATAAAAGAGCAAAAGAAATGCTACATGCTGTAGGTCTTTCAGAACGTGCAAATCATAAACCTTCTGAAATGAGTGGCGGACAACAACAAAGAGTCAGTATTGCAAGGGCTTTTATCAATAGTCCGCAAGTGGTTTTTGCAGATGAACCTACTGGAAATCTTGACACAAAAACAACCTACGAAATGATGGATTTGATTACTGGTTTAGCACAAAAAAATAAGCAAACCCTTGTAATTGTAACACATGATTTAGAAATTTCAGAATATGCAGATAGAATTATCCATCTTTCTGATGGAAAAATTGAAAAAATAGAACAAAATCAAAATAAAACTTCTGTAGGCTCTATGCCAAGTGAAGAAAGGAGATAAAAAAATGACAAAAAGGGTTACAGGTATTTTTTTAGTATTATTAATTGTGTTACAAATGATAGGGATGCCTATGACAGCTTTTGCAAATGATGATGATGACGAATATGTTGACCCCAATTCTGCGCAACCAGAAATTATATTAATTAATGGACCAGTTTTTGAAGTAATACCAGGAAAAACAAATACTGTTAACATTAAACTAAGAAATGGCAGTGCTTATGGTGCAAAAGCAATTGTGATACAGCCTACTTTTACAGATATTGATAATACTCCTTTTACAGTAGGATTTCAAGACAATGAAAATAGAATTTCTGCATTAGCACCAAGAAGTGAAACAGAAATTACACTAACCGTCGATGTAGAAAGAACAGCTGCAACTAAAAATTATCCAGTCACCTTAAACTATAGCTATTTTAACGCTTATAACGTAAAATTCACAGGAAATAACACCATTTACTTAAAAGTCAACAATTTATCAGGAGAACCAGATTTTAAATTTGAAAATGTAACAGTATCTCCTTCCGATATTAAAGCAGGAGATACCACAACCATCACTGGACAAATTGTAAATAATAATTTCATTACATTACATGAAGTAAACTTAAGTTTAGAAGGGCTTTCCAGTGATGGCATTAGTATTAATAATAGTTTAGATAGTCAACATTTTTCCCGCATTCCAGCAGGTAGTACCCAAAGTTTTTCTTTTCCTCTAATTGCTGGCAGCGAAATTGCAGGGGGGACTTATTCTGTTACATTAAAAATAACCTGTAAGGATGATGCAGGACGTTCCTATGATAAATCACAAAATTTTTATATTAATGTTATAGGAGATAAAAAAGATAAGGAAAAGCCTAGTCTTGAAGTAAGAAATATGACAGAACCTAGTGGAACATATACTGTGAATCAAAACTTTCAGATTTCCTTTGACTTGGCAAATATTGGAGAAGGAGAAGCAAAAAATATTAAAGTAAGCGCTTCTGGTATGGAAGGTGGTGCTGTTGTCCCAAAATCTACCAGCATTAAAAATGTAAAAATGTTGGCACCAAATGAAACAAGCCATTTTGACTTTACTTTTGCTGGAACTTCTTCTGCCTCTACACAAAATTATCCTATAGAATTCGTCATAGAATATGAAAATGAATCTGACACTACAACAACTTTTAAGCAATATGCAGGTGTCAATATCTCTAATCCTAAAAAAGATAAGGAAGAGGAAAAAGAAGATGACGAAAAAAATAAAAGTAAACCCAAAATTATTGTAAGTGATTACATTTGTGACCCATTGATTGTAATGGCAGGCAATGAATTTGACTTAACTATGACTTTAATGAATAGTCATAGAGATAAATCAGTACATAACATCAAAATGTTTTTAACAATGGCAGAAGAAACCACTTCTGATACAGCAAAAACAGGAAATATTTTTACACCCGTCAATAGTAGCAATACCTTTTACTTTGATGACATTACCGCAAAAGGAAAGGTAGACAAAGCGTTGCGTTTATATGTCGTTCCAGATGCACAGCCTAAAACTTATACTTTAACTGTTAATTTTGAATACGAAGATAAAGAAGGAAATGAATATACTTCACAGGAACTTCTAGGAATTAATGTCAAGCAAGTAACAGAGCTGGATATTGATGATTATACTTTACCAGAGCAGATTGAAATGGGTATGCCAGTCAATGTAAGTTTTAGCTATTATAACACAGGAAAAGTAACTTTAAATAATTTAATGATACGGATTGAAGGGGATGTAGAAACCGAAACAAGAAATACCTATATTGGTAATTTAGAATCTGGTTCTAGTGATTATTATGAGGGTAATTTTATCCCAACATCCACCGGAAAAGTTCCTGTTAGTATCATTGTAAGTTATGATGATGCAAGTGGAGAATCTATAGAAGAAAGGCGAGATTTTATATTAAACGTCATAGAGCCTATACCAATGGAGGATATGATGGGGATGGAGGATATGCAAGGAAATACACCAAATAATAAAGTGCTTTTGATAAGTGTTGTTCTTGGCATCATTGCCATCGCCGCAGTAATCGTTGTTGTTTCCATTGTAAAACATAAAAAGAAAAAAGCAGAAGAAGCATTTTTAGCAGAAGAAGATGATTTTGCACCGGAAGATGTAGATTATTATGAGCAAATGCCAAACCAATCCTCCCAAAATAAAGAAGGGTGTGATAGAAATGAACATTTCTGATGTCATTAAAATGGCGCTGCGTAATTTATGGAAAAGAAAACTCAGAACCTTTTTAACCATATTAGGGGTTATCATTGGTACAGCCTCTATTGTAGTTATGGTGTCTATTGGAATTGGTATGAATGAAAGTTTTCAAAAACAGGTAGAAGAATGGGGAAGCTTACAAGTTATTAATGTTTATGCTGCTGGAAGCAATCGATATTATGGAGAAGAAGAATCTTCCAATGAAAAAGATAAAAAAAAGGCAACAGAAATTACTGCCTCTACAATAGAAGAATTTAAAAAAATACCACATGTAGAAGCAGCTACACCTGTTATGAATGAATATAACATCTATTTTGTTGCTGGAAAATATATTGCCGATGCTTCTGTGCAGGGAATAGACCCTGCAAGTATGGAGGCTATGGGATATAAGGCAGAGGAAGGGCGTGTATTGCAAGAAGGTGATAGCAAAACCCTTGTGTTTGGTGCTGATGTGTTAAACAACTTTTATAATCCCAAATTAAGCTGGAGAATGAGATATGACTCTCCTTCTCCAGAAGTAGATATTTTTAATGATAAAGTAATGATAACAACAGACTGGAATTATGGTACAAAAAATGCGGATAAGACATTAAAACCCATAAAAGCGGAGGTGGTCGGAACATTAAGCAGTGGTGGTTCTGATGGTTATTCTGTCTTTATGCCCATCAAAGAATTAGAAAAAATTAAAATAGAACAAGCAGAATATGAAGCAAAAAAATATAATGATAGAAATGCAAAAAAAATCAAAAAAGGTGTTTATGAAAATGCCATGGTAAAAGTAGACAGTATGGATAAAGTAAAAGAAGTGCAGGAAGAAATCAAAAATATGGGCTTTCAAGCCTCCAGTTTAACAGACCAATTAGAAACCATGAAAGAAACTACAAAAATGCTGCGTATGATGTTAGGAGCGATTGGGGCAATTTCTTTGATTGTTGCTGCCATTGGTATTACTAATACAATGGTAATGGCAATTTATGAAAGAACAAGAGAAATTGGTGTCATGAAAGTGATTGGTGCTTCTTTATCAGATATTAAAAAATTGTTTTTAACAGAAGCAGCTTTTATAGGATTTGCAGGTGGACTTGCTGGAATCTTGGTTAGTTTGGGAGCATCAAAAATTGTTAATATTTTTGCTATTAAAACAAATAGCAATATGCTTTCTTCTATTCCCGTTTGGCTTTGTGGTGCTTCTTTGGTATTTGCAACCTTGATAGGAATTGCTGCTGGTTATCTTCCAGCTAAAAGAGCAATGAAATTAAGTGCACTTTCTGCCATTAAAACAGAGTAAAAATAAGAGGTGAAGAAGATTAAAAACTTCACCTCTTATTTTTGCTGAAAGATAAAAACTATATCATTTTATAAATTTACTTTATAAACTAATTGGAGATACACGTCCCATACCTATAATACGAAGGTTTTCTCTGTCTGAAAATGATTGGTCTGCTGAAACTTCAAAATAATATTTTTTTCCATCTGTAACTTTGAAAGTCTTTGATTTATCATATCCATCACAATTAATAGTAAAAGAACCAACTTTAATACCCAGTGATGTATATAATGTTACAGTAATTGTATCTGATGTTTTTACATAATCTTGGCTGCTAGTATCCCAAATCTGTGCACCTATCCTTATTGTAATTTCATCACTGTTAGCTGTAAATTTATCAGATCTTTGTCTTGATCTAATAGTAAAATCAAAGTATCCATCAGAATCCATTCTAGTATCAGAATTACTATGAAATCTAATGTATTCCTCATTGTTTGTTGAGGCAAAAACAGCAGAAATGCAACTGAACGAAAACACCATAGAAAGTACCAATATTACTAATTTTTTAATTTTCATTTTTTTCCTTCCTTTCTCAATTTTTTATTATATATAAAATGATATAGTTTTTTTGTTACATAATATCCTAAACTAAAACTGAAACAAGATAATATAATTTTATCAATATCAAAAAAACCAACTAAAAATACCACTCTAAAAAATGAAATGATTGTGACAATAATAAATATAAAACATAAACTTTTTTTGAAGTTTGTATTCCTATCTGCAAAAAAGTATCCCATAGGAATCCATAAAATAATATAAAAAACAACATTATTTAATAAATATTCAAACCCTCCATTTCCACCAGGATTTAAGCTATAATAAATGATATTTTTAAAAGGAACAAGATTAAACATTTCCATGCTATAAGAATTATAAAAACCATAAACATTTTTTACAAATGATCCACTATCTATTATAAATAATCGAATTATAAAATAAAACATTGCTAAAAATATAAACATAATTATCTTGAAATTTTTTAAGGAATTTTCTATTTGTTTCATAAAATAATTCATCTCCCCAATAAATGTTATACAATTTGTATTGTTAATTATTAATATATAAATTTCACAAAAACAAAATATAATTATATATAATGTTTATAAAATTTGTTAATAATATCTTTTTTATAAATTTCATCCAATTTAAAGTAAAGCTTCACAATTCTAATAAAAGAATAGACAATACATTTTTTTGTTGCTATGATAAAGAGAATAAAGTTAAGGGGAGCGACAAAAATGTATTATCATTGTTTACAATGCGGAAAACCTTTATATTTTCCGGGAATTTGCTCGGATTGTCAGGCAATCCAAAAAAAGCAGCATACTTCTGCATTAACACAGGCACAAGTCAAGGCAAAAATAAAATATCTTTCCGAACATATTACAGAAATCGCTTCTCAAAAGGAGCAAGGAAATAAAGATTTTTGGAATTTCATTTCTTTTCGTGGAATGTGTCCGCCAGAATTACAGGAATCAGCACTAGCAAATGCAGTCTATTTGTTACCAGAATTGTATTATAAAGCATCCTCTACAATTTGTGAAAGTCTAATATTATCTTTGATGAAAACAGAGGACATTTACAACAAAGAACAACTTTTGTATTGCATTGCCATGATAGGGGACAAAAAGGCAGTAGAAACCTTTTATAAATTGCAGCAAAATAAGGTGAAATTATGTTTACTACCATCTGAATATGCCCAATATGGAGGTTGGACATTTGATGATACAGGTAAAAAACAAGAATTAATCTATTCTACTTGTTATCATATCATAGAAGACAACAATGCAAAAGATAGTATGATTGGACATATCAGAAAAGACTTATGTGCTTACTGTGGCTGTCAATTAATAGATATTCTTACAGTAGATGCTAGAGAAGAAAAACTTTCTTTTTTAGGCATTGATGGCATTATTACAGCAACATGCTGTCCAGAGTGTGTTTGTTATGAAACCATGTTTTCTCAATTTACATTAGATGGAAAAAGCAATATTTTATTTGATGATGATTGTGATAATTTAGAAAATACAACAGACAGTGAATTGTTACAACAACTACAGTCGCATAAATTTGTATTAAGTAAAAAAAATGTTCCTATTTTTTATGCTGCAAATAGAAAAGGTATTAATACAATTGGAGGATTTGCAAATTGGGGGAAAAACTGGTATTATACCACTTGTCCACATTGTGGAAAAACGATGAAATATTTGGCACAAATTCAATGGAATACACTAATTTCTTTTTTTGAAGAAACACTTTATATAGAAATTTGCCCACATTGTCAAATTATTTCTATGCATTGTCAATAAAATTAATATCCTTTAAGAAAATATAGCCTTTTTTGTCTTATAATAAGTTTCAAGAAAAAATAAAAAAGTCATTGACATATTCTTTGTTTTATGTTAAATTTATGTTCAACAAAATAAATATAGAAACACAATGATAAGAAGTAGTAGGTTTTTGAAGCGATGCAGAGAGTTATCGGTTGGTGTGAGATAACAAGATGGAGAAAGCTGAACTGGTCTTGGAGTGGTTCGCTGAAGGATTTTAGGTAGGCGATAACGGAGGTTCCCCGTTACAGGAACAGGATATTAGGTTTTTACCAGTATCTGCATGAGGGTATCCTATTGTATGGGATAAATTAGAAGTGGTACCGTGGAAGGAATATGCCTTTCATCTTCTTTATATAGAAGATGAAGGGCTTTTTTAGTAGTATTATTTTTTTATGAATAAGGAGAGTTTTAAATTATGAAAAATTACAACAGATATCAAGTATATCCAACCGTCAATTTGAAAGACAGAACATGGCCAAATAAAAAAATTACAAAAGCACCTATTTGGTGTAGTGTAGACTTGCGTGATGGCAATCAAGCATTAGTTACGCCTATGGGCTTAAATCAAAAATTACAATTTTTTCAGTTTTTAGTAGATATGGGATTTAAAACAATAGAAATTGGATTTCCTGCTGCTTCTGAAACAGAATATGAATTTACAAGAGCTTTAATTGACCAAAACTTAATTCCGGATGATGTTACAATACAAGTTCTGACACAATCCAGAGCAAAAATTATTGAAAAAACATTCTCTGCATTAACAGGTGCTAAAAATGCCATTGTTCATTTGTATAATTCTACTTCTACCTTACAAAGAGAAGTTGTTTTTGGTAACTCCAAACAGGAAACCATTGATTTAGCTGTATTTGGTGCAAAAATGATGAAAGATATTGCTACACAGTACACAGAAACAAATTTCACCTTTGAGTATTCTCCAGAAAGTTTTACAGGAACAGAAATGGATTTTGCTGCAGAAATTTGTAATGCAGTCATTGATGTATGGCAGCCAACACCTGACAATAAAGTGATTATGAACTTACCATCTACTGTAGAAATGACATCCCCAAATGTTTATGCTGACCAAATAGAATACATGTGTCGTAATTTGAAAAACAGAGAAAATGTTATTGTAAGCCTTCACGCACATAATGACAGAGGTTGTGCCGTTGCTGCCTCTGAATTAGGCTTATTGGCAGGTGCTGACAGAGTAGAAGGTACTTTATTTGGAAATGGAGAAAGAACAGGAAATGCAGATATTTTAACAATTGGCATGAACATGTTTACACAGGGTGTTGACCCAGAGTTGGATTTTTCCCATATGAACGATATTATTAATGTTTATGAAGATTCTACACAAATGAATGTACATCCTCGTCATCCTTATGCAGGTGAACTTGTATTTACGGCTTTTTCTGGCTCTCATCAAGATGCTATTAGAAAAGGTATGGCAGCAATGCAAACCCATCCAGAACATTGGGAAGTACCTTATTTGCCACTTGACCCTAAAGATGTTGGCAGAACCTATGACCCAATCATTAGAATCAATAGTCAGTCTGGAAAAGGTGGTGTAACATTTATATTAGAACAAAATTATGGTTTGTTTATTCCAAAAGCATTTCAGAGAAATGCAGGTGATGTCATCACTTCTGTTTCTGATGAATTGCAATCCGAATTGACACCAGAACAAATTTATGATGTATTCCAAAAAGAATATGTGGATCTTAGAACACCTTTACAGTTAAACTACTATAAGACACAGACCGTTGACCAAGATTGGGATTTGGTTTCCATCGCAGCTGAAATTGAGTTTGAAGGAAAAAAATGCTATATTGAAGGTGAAGGAAATGGTGTTGTATCAGCTTTTTGCCATGCAATAGAAGAAATTATTGGTATGTCCGTAGATATATTGGATTATCGTGGACATTCTATGGAATATGGTACAAAAGCAAGAGCAATTTCTTATATTGAAGCAAGAGGACAGGACGGCAAAAAATATTATGGCGCAGGTACTTCCAGCAGTGTTGGAAAATCTTCTTTGCGTGCTGTCGTTAGTACAATCAATAAAATGTTGATAGCAGCAAAAGAAAAATAAAAGCTTTTGACTTTCTTTTCTCATCTGCAAACTTTCCGGGGAAATTTGCAGATGAGAACGAAGTTCACAAAAGAAGGAGGAAAAAAAATGGGAATGACAATGACACAGAAAATATTGGCAGCACATGCTGGTATGGAATGTGTAACAGCAGGACAGTTGATACAGGCAAAATTAGATATTGTAATGGGAAATGATATTACAACAGCCGTTGCAATTCCGGAGTTTCAAAAAACAGGCGCAAAAGAAGTCTTTGATAAAGAAAAAGTTGTAGTAGTATTAGACCATTTTACACCAAATAAAGATATTAAAGCAGCAGAACAATGTAAAAGCTGTCGTCAATTTGCTTATGATACCAAAATTAAAAACTTTTTTGATGTGGGAGAAGTAGGGATTGAACATGCTTTGTTACCAGAAAAAGGAATTGTGGTGCCAGGTAATGTGATTATTGGTGCAGATAGTCATACTTGTACTTATGGTGCTCTAGGAGCCTTTTCTACCGGAATTGGTAGTACAGATATGGCAATTGGTATGGCAACAGGAGAATGCTGGTTCAAAGTGCCTTCTGCTATTAAATTTAATTTAGTCGGAAAACCTTCCAAGTATGTTAGTGGAAAAGATGTCATCTTGCATATTATAGGTATGATTGGGGTAGATGGTGCCTTATATCAATCCATGGAATTTTCAGGAGAAGGTGTGAAAGAACTTTCTATGGATGATAGATTTACCATTGCCAATATGGCGATTGAAGCAGGTGCAAAAAATGGTATTTTCCCAGTAGATGAATTGACCATTGCTTATGCAAAGGAACACTCTACAAAACCATATACGGTTTATCATGCAGATGCGGACGCAGAATATGAAGCAGAATATACGATTGATTTAAGTACACTCCGCCCTACTGTAGCATTTCCTCATTTACCAGAAAATACAAAACCAATAGATGAAATAGAAGAAGTAAAAATTGACCAGGTAGTCATTGGTTCTTGCACAAATGGCAGATTTTCTGATATGAAAATAGCAGCAGATATTTTAAGAGGAAAAAAAGTTGCAAAAGGAGTTCGAACCATTATTATTCCTGCAACACAAAAAATTTATTTAGATTGTGTGAAAGCAGGTTATGTAGAAGATTTTATTAATGCAGGTGCAATTTTTTCCACTCCAACTTGTGGTCCATGTCTTGGTGGGCATATGGGAATTATGGCAGCAGGAGAAAGATGTGTTTCTACTACAAACAGAAACTTTGTAGGACGTATGGGACATGTCGAAAGTGAAGTCTATTTAGCAAGTCCTGCTGTTGCAGCAGCATCTGCAATTGCAGGAAAAATTGCAAATCCAGAAAAATTGGAGGGTTAAATTGTGGAAGCAAAAGGAAAAGTTTTTAAATATGGTGACAATGTAGATACAGACGTAATTATACCAGCACGTTATTTGAATGTTTCTAGCGGAGAAGAATTAGCAAAATATTGTATGATAGATATTGACCCTGATTTTGTTACTCAAATGTCCAAAGGAGATATTATTGTAGCAACCAAAAATTTTGGTTGTGGTTCTTCCAGGGAACATGCACCTCTTGCTATTAAATGTGCAGGTGTTTCTTGTGTGATTGCAAGCACATTTGCAAGAATTTTTTATAGAAATGCAATTAATATTGGTATGCCAATTTTAGAATGTGAAGAAGCAGCCAATGACATTGAAAGTGGAAATGAAGTATCCATTGATTTTGACACAGGTATTATTACAAATATTACAAAAAATAAAACATATCAAGCACAAGCCTTTCCAGAATTTATCAAAAAAATTATGGAAGTAGATGGACTTGTGCAGCAAACAAAAAAAAGATTATCTCAATAATCTCAGCTTGTCAAAAAACCTTGAGGGCTAGCTCTCAAATTCCTCAAAGAACTTTAATGCAAAACTAGCGTTTTGCTAAAAAGATTGATTTTATAAAGAAAAACGCTAGTTTTTCCATGAAAGTTTTTTGTCCAACTTTTTTTTAAAAAAGTTGGTGGGTGTGGGTGAAACCCACAAAAAAAGACTTTATTGACAGACTAAGATTATCCCAATAATCTTTTAAAAAGAAAGGAGAATACTTATGTCAGAATTTCATATTGCTGTTGTTGCTGGGGATGGTATTGGTCCAGAAGTAACAGAACAAGCAATTGTAGTTTTAAATAAAATTGGAGAACTATTCCATCATACATTTCACTTTCACAAAGTATTAGCAGGTGGTTGTGCCATAGATGCTACAGGAAAATGCCTTCCTAGCGAAACTTTAGAGGAATGTAAAAAAGCAGATTCTGTTTTATTGGGCGCAGTAGGTGGTCCAAAATGGGATAATGTAGCAGGTGACCAAAGACCAGAAAGAGCATTACTTGGTTTAAGAGAGGAATTAGGATTGTATGCTAATTTACGTCCTGCGATTATTCATAAAGCATTGGCAGATGCTTGTCCTTTAAAACCAGAGATTACAGGGGATAGCCTTGATATTTTAATTGTAAGAGAATTGACAGGTGGTATCTATTTTGGAGAAAAAGGCTACAGAGAAGGAAAGTATGGACAAGAAGCATTTGATGTAGAAGCATACAGTGAAATGGAAGTAAAAAGAATTGCAAAAACTGCTTTTGATGTAGCAATGCAAAGAAATAAAAAAGTAACTAGTGTGGACAAAGCAAATGTTTTGGAAAGTTCCCGCTTTTGGAAAAAAGCAGTCATAGAAGTAGCAAAGGAATATCCAGAAGTAGAATTAACACACATGTATGTAGATAATGCAGCAATGCAATTAATTAGAAATCCAAAACAATTTGATGTTATTGTAACTTCCAATATTTTTGGAGATATTCTTTCTGATGAAGCAAGTATGATTACAGGTTCAATTGGTTTATTGCCATCTGCTAGTTTAGGACAAACAGGGGCAGGAATGTATGAACCCATTCATGGCTCTGCACCAGATATTGCGGGAAAAGATATGGCAAATCCAGTTGCAGCAATCCTTTCTACTGCAATGATGTTAAGATATTCTTTCCAATTAGAAAAAGAAGCAGATGCCATTGAGAAAGCGGTTACAAAGGTATTAGAAGAAGGCTATAGAACAGCTGATATTATGAGTGAAGGTATGAAAGCAGTTGGCACCAAAGAAATGGGTAATTTAATTTCTTCCTTCCTTTCTTGAAAGAAAGGAAGTGAAAGAACTTTAACATTTGTTCATAGAAAATGAACAAATGTTAAAGTTAAGTAACAACAAAAGAAAATTAGATTAAAATTTTACAGAGTTTGAGATGGTGTTTCAAATTTTTCTAAAAAGTTGTTAAAAATTTTTCAAAAACCTATTTACAAATAAGATAAATAGGTGTATGATAATGAAAAAATAAAATAGTTTCTTCAGGGCAGGGTGTAATTCCCGACCGGTGGTAAAGTCCACGAGCGAATTATTTATTTGCTGACATGGTGTAATTCCATGACCGACAGTATAGTCTGGATGGGAGAAGAAGAAAAAATACATTTTTTATGTATTTTATTTTGGTTAATGTTTGCCCTGAAATGCAATTTGCGTTTCAGGGTTTTTTTATAAAAAACGTCTATTCTTTTTGTTATTTTTTTAACAGTATGTTATGTTTTTTTGCCCTGTATTTTTCATAATACAGGGCTTTTTTGTTTGGAGGTATTTTTTATGATGGAAGAATATATGAAGATGGCAATACAACTTGCACAGCTTGGGAAAGGGCACACCAACCCTAATCCTATGGTGGGTGCTGTTATTGTCAAAAATAATAAAGTAATCGGAAAAGGATACCATCAATATTATGGAGGACTTCATGCCGAAAGAAACGCATTTGCTAACTGTATTGAAGACTGTTCTGGTGCAGATTTATATGTTACCTTAGAACCTTGCTGTCATTATGGCAAAACACCTCCCTGCACCGATATTATTATAGAAAAAAAGATTAAACGAGTATTTATTGGTTCAAACGACCCTAACCCACTGGTAGCAGGAAAAGGTATAGAACAATTAAAACAGCATGGAATTGAAGTCTATACTGAAATATTAAAACAAGAATGTGATGCCTTAAATACCATATTTTTTCATTATATAAAAACAAAACTGCCTTATGTTGTTATGAAATATGCTATGACAGCAGACGGAAAAATTGCCACCTACACAGGGGATAGCAAATGGATTACAGGAGAACAAGCAAGAAAGCAGGTTCATAGCATAAGAAATGCACTTTCTGGCATTATGGTAGGGATTGGAACTGTTTTGGCTGATAATCCTTTGTTAAATTGTCGTATCAAAGATGGAAAAAATCCGGTTCGTATTATTTGTGACAGCACTTTAAAAATTCCTTTAGAAAGCCAGATTGTACAAACTGCAAAGGAAATCAAAACCATTATTGCATTTGCACAAAAAAATGAACAAAAACAACAAGCATTAGAAAAAGCAGGAATACAACTTTTATATTTGCCGGATAAAGAAAACAAGGTTGATTTAAAAGCATTGATGGAAGAATTAGGAAAACAGTCTATTGATAGTATTTTATTAGAAGGTGGTGGCACATTAAATGAGTGTGCATTACGTTTAGGGATTGTTAATAGAGTAGAAGTTTATATTGCTCCTAAAATATTTGGTGGCAAGGAAGCAAAATCCCCAGTACAAGGAAAAGGAGTTTCACTTGCAAAATATGCTTATCATTTATGTCTTAAAAATGTACAAAATATAGGAGAAGATATTCTATTAGAATATGATGTCAAAAAGGCAGGCGAATAATATGTTTACAGGAATTATAGAAGAAATTGGAAAAATTTTGGCAATCGAAAGAGGGAATCATTCTGCCAAATTAGTTATAGCTGCAAACAAAATATTGCAAGATATCCATTTAGGAGATAGTATTGCAGTGAACGGTATCTGCCTAACTGCTTGCCATATTTCAAACACAGATTTTACAGCAGACGTTATGGCAGAAACTATGCATCGTAGCAATTTAGGAAGCCTGCAAAAAGGTTCTTCTGTTAATTTGGAAAGAGCAATGTCAGTAAATGGACGGTTTGGAGGACATATTGTTTCCGGTCATGTAGATGGCACAGGAATTATTTCTAATTTTAAAAAAGATGAAAATGCCGTTTGGATTACTATAAAAGCAAGTTCAAATCTATTAAAATATATTGTAGAAAAGGGTTCTATTGCCATTGATGGTATTAGCTTAACTGTTGCCTATGTTGATAATTGTTGCTTTAAAGTTTCCATTATCCCACATACAGCAGAGGAAACCACCCTTTTGTATAAAAAAGTAGGAGATACCATAAATTTAGAATGTGACATTATTGGAAAATATGTAGAAAAATTACTGTATCATAAAGAGCAAAAACAAACAGGAATTACCTTAGAATTTTTACAAAGCAACGGATTTTAATAAGGAGTGAAAGTAAAATGAGTGAATTTGTATTTAACACAATTGAAGAAGCATTGGAAGACTTAAGAGCCGGAAAATGGATTGTAGTGGTAGATGATGAAGACAGAGAAAATGAAGGAGATATTATTGTTGCTGCAGAATTTGCTACAACAGAAGCGGTTAATTTTATGGCAAGTTATGCCAAAGGTTTAATCTGTATGCCTATGACAGAAGAAATGGCAAGTAAATTACAATTTCATCCTATGGTAAAAAAGAATACAGATAATCACGAAACTGCTTTTACTGTTTCTATCGACCATGTGGATACAACAACAGGAATTTCTGCCTATGAAAGAGGGATTACAGCCAGAAAAGTAGTAGAAGAAACTGCAAAACCAGAAGATTTTAGACGTCCTGGACATATGTTTCCTTTGGTATCAAAACCGATGGGTATATTTGAAAGAAACGGACATACAGAGGCAACCGTAGATTTAATGAAACTCGCTGGTTTAAAGCCTTGTGGGCTTTGCTGTGAAATCATGAGAGAGGACGGTTATATGGCAAGACTGCCCTACTTAATTGAATTTGCAAAAAAGCATGATTTAAAATTGATTACAGTTGCAGATTTAATCACATATCGTAAAAATCATGAAAAATTAGTAGAATGTGTAGCAAAGGCAAAAATGCCTACTCGCTATGGTGATTTTACTATACATGGCTATATTAATAAATTAAATGGAGAACACCACATTGCTTTAACAATAGGAGATATTACAGATGGAAAACCAGTGCTTTGTAGAGTACACTCCGAATGTTTAACAGGTGATGCATTAGGTTCTGCTCGTTGCGATTGTGGACAACAATATGATGCTGCTATGAAAAAAATTGCAGAAGAAGGTAGAGGCGTATTACTTTATATGCGTCAGGAAGGACGAGGCATTGGTTTAATTAATAAAATAAAGGCATATGCTCTGCAAGATGAAGGTTATGATACCATAGAAGCAAATATTAAATTAGGTTTTCCAGCAGATATGAGAGACTATACTATTGGTACACAAATATTAGCAGATTTAGGAATTCGCAAAATGAGATTAATGACCAATAATCCTAAAAAAATTGAAGGTTTGGCAAATTATAATTTAGAAATTGTTGAAAGGGTGCCAATCCAGATGGAGTTAGGAAAAGATGATGAAACTTATTTAAAAACAAAACAACAAAAAATGGGACATTTATTGACATATTAAAAGGAGGAAAATAAATTATGAAAGTTTTAGAAGGAAATTTAGTAGCACAAAATATTAAAGTAGCACTAGTAGCAGCAAGATTTAACGAATTTATTGTTTCAAAGCTAATTAGTGGTGCAGTAGATGGTTTACAGAGACATAATGTTGCAGAAGATGATATTACTCTTGCATGGGTACCAGGTGCCTTTGAAATTCCTTTGATTGCTTCCAAATTAGCAAAGTCAGGAAAATATGATGCCGTTATTTGTCTTGGTGCAGTAATAAGAGGTGCAACTTCCCACTATGATTATGTTTGTAATGAAGTATCTAAAGGAGTTGCTCACATTTCATTAGAAACAGGTATCCCTGTATTATTTGGTGTATTAACAACAGATAACATCGAACAAGCAATTGAAAGAGCTGGAACAAAGGCTGGAAATAAAGGATATGATTGTGCTTTATCTGCAATAGAAATGATAAATTTGAGTAAACAAATATAAAAAAACAAAAAAAGAAGCAATACATAGCTTCTTTTTTTCTTTCTAATATAAATTACATTTTTTCAAATGCCTGTTCTAAATCTGCTATAATATCATCAATATGTTCTGTTCCAATAGAAAGACGAATCGTTGTTGGTGCAATACCGCAAGCTTCTAATTCTTCATCTGTCATTTGAGAATGTGTTGTTCCTGCTGGATTGATAACAAGAGATTTTACATCTGCAACATTTGCCAGCAAAGAAAACAATTTTAAATTATCAACAAAACGATTTGCATCTTCTCTTGTGCCTTTTGTTTCTATAGTAAAAATAGAAGCACCACCCCTTGGTAAATATTTTTTATACAACTCATGATAAGGACTATCTGGTAAAGAAGGATGATTTACTTTTGCTACTTTTGGGTGATTTGCTAAATATTTTACTACTTTTAAGGTATTTTCCACATGACGTTCTACTCGTAAAGAAAGTGTTTCTAATCCCTGTAAAAACAAAAAAGAATGGAAAGGACTTAAACAAGCACCTGTATCACGAAGCAATACCACCCTTGCTCTTGTAATATAAGCTGCTTTTCCTGCTGTTTGTGTAAAGCTAATACCATGATAACTTGGGTCTGGCTCTACTAAATGTGGAAATTTGCCACTTGCTTCCCAGTCAAAATTGCCACTGTCTACAATGACTCCACCAATAGAAGTACCATGACCTCCAATAAATTTGGTAGCAGAATGTACAACAATATCTGCTCCATGTTCAAAAGATCTTAAAAGATAAGGTGTTGCAAAGGTACTGTCTACAATCAACGGAATCTTATGTGCATGCGCAATCTCTGCCACTTTCTCAATATCAATCATACTTGCATTTGGATTTCCAATAGACTCAATATATAATAATTTTGTATTTGGTTGTATTGCATTTTCAAAATTAGAAACATCATCTGGATTTACAAAAGTTGTTGTAATTCCGCTTTTTGGTAAAGTATGCGCAAAAAGATTAAAAGTACCACCATAAAGTGTATTAGCAGAAACAATATGGTCACCCATTTTTGCAATATTTTGTACAGCATAGGTAACAGCGGCAGACCCAGAAGCTAAAGCCAAAGCACCAACACCACCTTCTAAAGCATTGATACGCACTTCAAAAATGTCTGTGGTAGGGTTCATCATACGACTATAAATATTTCCTTCTGCTTTTAAGTCAAATAAATCAGCGGCATGTTGACAACTATCGAATATATAAGAAGTCGTTTGATAAATAGGAACGGCACGGGAATGTGTCGTAGGGTCAGCTGTTTCTTGTCCTGCATGAAGTTGTAATGTTTCAAAACGATACATAAATGATTCCTCCTTTGTTATTAAGCAATTTAATTTGACTTATTGTATAGCCTTTTTACTTGCTTTGTCAATATGTCAAAAAGTTCTTTTTATAAAAACAAAAAAGTGATACAATAAAACAAGGAAATCAGAGAAAGGAGAAAAGAATATGAATTTTGGTTTTATTGGTGCTGGAAACATGGTCAGTGCTATTGTAAAAGGTATGACAATCGGTACCAAAAGTTATGATGGAAATTGTATTTATATCACAAGTAAATCAGGAATTACTGCTGAAAAATTAGCAAAAACTTGTTCGGCACATTTTTGTAAAACAGCTGAAGAAGTGATTTTTAATTCTGATGTTGTTATATTGGGAGTAAAGCCACATATTTTAGCAGAAGTTTTACCAAATATCCAACAAGCCATTCAGAAAAAAAATCCGTTGATAATTTCTATTGCAGCTGGCAAAACATTGGAATATCTTGCATCTTTTTTAGCAGAAAAAACGCCGATTGTTAGAGTTATGCCAAATATTAACGGAAAAATAGGTGCATCTACAACAGGTATCTGTAAAAATGACTTTGTGACAAAAGAACAATTTCAAACAGCAAAAGAAATGTTTGCTACCATAGGTAGTGTTGCAGAAATTTCAGAGGAACAATTTTCTATTTTTAGCGTTATTGGGGGTGCTTCTGTTGCATTTGCTTATTTATATATGGATGCTTTAGCAAGAGCAGCCTTAAAAGCAGGTATGTCTAAAAAACAGGCATTAGAAATTACAGCACAAACAGTCTTAGGAAGTGCAAAAATGGTATTAGAAAGTGGAGAACATCCTTTTGCTTTAATTGACCAAGTTTGTTCTCCCGGTGGTACAACTATAGAAGGTATCTGTACTTTACAGCAAAATGGTTTTGAGGATACTTTAGTAAAAGCATTTGATGCAGTATTAGAAAAAGATAAAAAAATTGGAGAAAAAAAATAAGGAGAAATGTATGTCATCATCACCAGAATATGTTGCATTTATTGCAGAACAATTATCAGAATTAGAAGATATTTCTTATCGGAAAATGTTTGGAGAATATGCTTTTTATTACAAGGGAAAAGTATTTGGCGGAGTGTATGATAATCGCTTTTTGATTAAAATTACCAAAAATAATAAAAAACTTTGCGAAAACTTTGAGGAAGAATTACCTTATGAAGGTGCAAAGCCTATGCTATTAATAAGTGAAGTGGATGACAAACTTTTTTTGAAAAATTTGGTAGAAGTTACTTGGAAAGACTTGCCTTTTCTAAAAAAAAGAAAATAAGGTATGTAAATATAGACAAATAAAAAAATTTTTAAAATATAAATTTGATTTTTTAGTATATAAATTTGTCAACATCTCAAATAAAGTAGCAACAAAAAAATGACTTCAATTTTGTCATCAATAACAACTTATAAAATATACAAAAAATAGGATATCCTATTATGCAGTTTTAACTAATTTTGTTTCTTTATAAATACATTAAACAATAAAAAGTGGTATATGATAAGAAAAAACATTATTTTTTTCACAAAAATATCACTTTTTTTTTATGAAAACATTTCATTCTTTAAAAATGTCACTATCTATTCAAGACAAAGGTAAATAATGAATGTGTTGAAAATGCATTTTTTTTATAGGATAATAAATATATCGAAAGGTTGGTTTTTAAAAATGTCACTATCAGAAGGAAATCCAAAAATAGGTTTAACTGCAAGACAAAAAGCCATCATTGAGATTCTAACAAAATTTACAGCAACAAATCCTGTTACCATTTCTACTATTTCAAAAAAATTAAACCTAAGTTCTCGTACTATATTAAGAGAAATGCCCGATATCGAACGTTGGCTTTCTGAAAATGATTTCAAATTTATCCGAAAGCCTGGTGTAGGACTAATATTAGAAGAAAGTCTTGAAAATCAAAAAAAAATATTAGAACTTTTAGATGTGGAATCTGTTAAAAAAGTATACTCTAAAGAGCAAAGACGTAAATTTCTTTTAGGAGAACTTTTAGCAAGTAAAGAACCACGAAAATCTTTTTATTTTACATCAAAGTTTAAAATATCAGAGGGCACCTTGAGCAATGATTTAGATGTCTTGGGAAAATGGCTTGCAACCTACCACATCAACATTATCAGAAAACAGGGCTTAGGCATTTATTTAGAAGGAACAGAAGAAAACTATAGACAGGCAATTGCAAATGTCGTTTATGATTTTATGGAAGAAAAAGAAATTCTCAGTTTGTTAAGTGGACATCAAACTGCCGAAGATGCCCCTAAAATAGAAATCTATTCTCACAACAAACTGCTTCATTTCTTAGACGAAAAAATTGTAAAAGTAGTAGAACAACTTTTATCAGAAACAGAACAAAAGCTAAAAATCAAATATACGGATAGTGCCTATATTGGTTTAGTTGTTCATATTTCCCTTGCGATTAAAAGAATCCAAAATTTAGAAAAAATCGAAATGGAACAACAAAAACTGCAAAAACTTTTGCTAACTCCAGAATACTCGGTTGCAGAAGAAATTGCGCAGGGTCTTTCCGAACACTTAGATGTAGAAATTCCTGTGGATGAAATTGGGTTTATCACAATGCATTTACTAAGTGCAAAAATTTGGTTCTTCGATAATGATGCTATGCTTTCTGATAAAAAAAATAATGTGCGAGAACTGGTAAAAAATATGATAACCATTGTAGAGCAAGAATTGGGGGTTTCGTTAAAAGAGAATGAAGCGCTTTATGAAGATTTAATACAACATATTTTACCTGCAATTAGTCGCTTATCTATGAATGTGTACATTAAAAATGCACAACTACAAACCATAAAAGAAAATTATAAAGACATTTTTAATGCTACTACAAAGGCTTGTGAATTATTAAAAGAAAAAACCTCTGTAAAAGAAATTCCAGAAACAGAAATTGCCTTTATTGCGATGCATTTTGGTGCAGCAGTAGAAAAATTACATTTTAAACAAAAACAATTTTGTATTGCTGTCGTTTGCCCCACAGGAATGGGAACTTCTCGGATGTTAGCTGCAAATTTAGAAAAAGAATTTCATAACTTAGAAATTTGTTGTATCTTATCCGCATTACATATCAATGTGCAAAAATTGGCAGAGGAGGGAATTGATTTTATTGTCTCTACTGTAGAGTTGGATATAGATTACGCTTATGCTTACGTTAGTCCTATTTTAACAGAACAAGATAAAGTTCTCTTGGTAGACCTTATGAAAAAAGCAGAAAAAAGAAAAAAACCAACAGCTGTACAACATACAAAAACTGCAAAATATACAACCAAACAAGATATTATGTACATCACAAAAATAGGAATAGAAATTATACAATTATTAAATAACTTGCGGTTTTTGATGATACAGCGAACAACAAATCTTTGGGACCTTTTCCCTTTGGCTGGTAGAATGTTTACAAAAGAAAAGGAAAAAGCAAACAGTGTTGTAATGGCACTAACAGAAAGAGAAATGAAGGCAGAAACTTATATTTCCAGTTTAGAAATTATGCTTTTTCATTGCAAAACAGAAGCAGTAAATCATTGTCGATTGGGTTATATTGGCTTCAGAGAACCTTATCGAAAAGAAAATGAATGGGTAAAAGGTGCAATAATTATGCTGGTTCCTGAATCTGATACAAATATTTGTTTAGAAATTATGAGTGTTATCAGTAGTGCTTTAATTGAACATGCAGAAATGATTACTTTTTTACATCATATTAAACAAGAAGCATTCGTTAAAGCACTAGAACAGTATTTAGGACAGTATTATCAAAAATGTTTGGATGGATTGCACCAACCCAAAAAAATATTATAAAAGAGGAGAGATATTATGAAAACTGCAGTCCAAAAATTTGGTAAGTTTTTAAGTGCAATGGTTATGCCTAATATTGGTGCTTTTATCGCTTGGGGTCTTATCACTGCATTATTTATTGAAGCGGGCTGGTTGCCTAACGAACAGCTTGCAAGTATACAAGGACCTATGCTTACATATTTGTTACCTATTCTGATAGCCTATCAAGGTGGTAAAATGGTTGGTGGCGACAGGGGTGCTGTTATGGCAGCAATCGCAACTGTTGGTGTTATTTGTGGTACAGATGCAAAAATGCTTATCGGTGGTATGTTAATGGGTCCATTTGCTGGGTTGGTTATCAAAAAGTTTGACCAAGCAGTTGATGGAAAAATTCCAGCAGGTTTTGAAATGCTTGTTAACAACTTTTCTGTTGGTATCATCGGTATGATATTAGCAATTTTTGGTTACTATGTAATTGGGCCTGTTATGGCAGGTGTATTAGCATTCTTATCTGGCGGTGTAGCAATATTGATTGACCATAAATTACTTCCATTGGTTGGTATCTTTATTGAGCCTGCAAAAGTATTATTTCTTAACAATGCAATTAATCATGGTATTTTTACACCAATTGGTACAGAACAAGCATTGGAAGCAGGAAAATCTATTATGTATATGATTGAAGCAAATCCTGGTCCTGGTCTTGGTGTTTTGATTGCTTACTGGTTATTCTCCAAAGACAAAACAACAAAATCCTCTGCACCTGGTGCCATCATTATCCATTTCCTTGGTGGTATTCATGAAATTTATTTCCCATATGTTCTCATGAATCCAGTGGTATTAATTGCTCCTATTTGTGCATCTGTTGTAGCAATCTTGTTCTATTCCATGATGGGTGCAGGTTTAGTAGGTCCATCTTCTCCAGGTTCTATTATTGCCTTTATGGCAGTTGCACCAAAAGGAGAACAAATTACAGTATTACTTGGTGTTTTAATTGCAGCAGCCGTTTCTTTCTTGGTAGCTTCCCCTATCATTAAAATGTCTGGCACAAAAGACTTGGAAGAAGCAACTTCTCAAATGCAAAATATGAAAGCACAGGCAAAAGGTACCGCAGCTCCAGCAGGTGGCAGTGGTGTTGGAACAGTTCCTAGTGTTGTAAAGAAAATTGTATTCTCCTGTGACGCTGGTATGGGTTCTAGTGCGATGGGTGCTACAAAATTTAGAAACAGAATTAAACCTTTAAACTTAGGTATTACTGTTATCAATACTTCTGTTGACAATGTACCTGCCGATGCAGATATTGTTGTATGTCAAGAAGTATTACAAGAAAGAGCAAAAGCTTCTGGTCCACAAGCACATATCATTACTATTGGAAACTTTTTAGCAGACCCTAACTTAGATGCACTTTATAAAACATTAGAACAAAGAGCAAATGGTGGAGGCGCAGCTCCAGCAGCGGCACCAGAACCTGCTCCAGCAGCAGAGCCTGCAAAAACAGCAAAAACAGATGTTATTATCAAAGAAGGTATTAAGACAGGTTTAGCTAGTGTAACAAAAGAAGAAGCAATTCAAGCAGCAGGTGAATTGCTACATCAATTAGGTTATGTCAATGAAAGTTATATTCCAGCAATGCAAGAAAGAGAAAGAACGGTTAGTACCTATATGGGACTTGGTGTAGCAATTCCTCATGGCACTGCTGAAGCAAAAGGCGAAGTGAAAAAAACAGGTATTGTTATGTTGCAATATCCAGATGGTGTATCTTTTGGTGAAGAAAAAGCATATCTTGTATTTGGTATTGCAGGTATTGGAGATGAACACCTTGACCTTTTAGCAAAAATTGGTGGAATTATTGAAGAAGAGGCACAACTAGAAAAATTAAAAACTGTAACAAGTCCAGAGGAAGTTTTAGCTATGTTTCAATAAATATAGTTATCCCACTTTCTTTTGAGAAAGTGGGATTTTTAACGATATCAGATAAAAGAGGAGGAAAAAGTTATGAAAAAAGCAATACAATTTGGTGCAGGTAATATTGGTAGAGGATTTATTGGGGCTTTATTATCACAGGCAGGTTATCATGTTGTGTTTGCAGATGTAAACAAAGATATGATTAACAAAATCAATGAGGATAAAAGCTACACTGTCCATATTATGGATGTGGAATGTAGTGAAGTAAAAATTGAAAATATTTCTGGTGTAGACTCCACAACAGATGCTGTTTTAGACGAAATTAAAGAAGCAGAAGTCATTACAACAGCGGTTGGCTTAACAATATTGCCACGCATTGCACCAACTATTGCAAAAGGCATCACAATGCGCCAACAAGCAGGTTTTAACAGTTACTTAAATATTATTGCTTGTGAAAATGCCATCAAAGCAAGTTCTCAGTTAAAAGAACATGTATATGGTCAATTAGATGATACTACAAAAGCATATGCAGATAAATATGTTGGTTTCCCTGATTGTTCTGTTGATAGAATTGTACCTCCTGTTAAAAGTGAAAACTTTGTTGATGTTGTAGTAGAAAATTACTATGAATGGAATGTGGAACAAGCATCTTTTAAAGGAGAAATCCCTGCCATCAAAGGCATGAATTTAGCAGATAATTTAATGGCTTATATTGAAAGAAAACTATTTACTTTAAATACAGGTCATTGTATTACTTCTTATTTAGGATACTTGAAAAAATATGCTACCATAGATGAAAGTATCGCTGATGAAAAAATATATAACATTGTAAAAGCAGCAATGACAGAAAGTGGTAATGGCTTAATTAAAAAACATGGTTTTGATGCAGAAGCACATATGAAATATATTGATAAAATCATTGGTCGTTTCAAAAATCCATATTTAAAAGATGATGTTGCTAGAGTTGGTAGAGAACCTTTAAGAAAACTTAGCGCAACAGATAGACTTGTAAAACCTCTTATGACAGCAGTAGGTTATGGACTCCCTGTAGACCATATTATCACAGGAATTGGTGCAGCATTACACTATGACAACAAAGAGGATAAACAAAGTGTTGAATTACAAGAAAAAATTGCAAAACTTGGGGTAAGAGATTCTATGTCAGAAATTTCCGGCATTTCTGACAAAGATTTATTGGATAAGATAGAAAAATCTTATCAAGATGTTATAAATTTATAAAATTGACCTAAATATTTTCCTTTTTTCTTTTCAAAATCATATAAAATAGTGTATAATAGGTATATGTGTAATATTGACACAAAAAATAATTTCAATAAGAGAAGGAGAGAAAAAAATTATGGTATCTAAAAAAGTAACTTTAACAAACAAAACAGGTTTACATGCTCGTCCAGCTTCCAATTTGGTAGCATTTGTAAAAAAATTCCAGAGCACAGTAACAATCATTAATGGTGAAAAGAAAGCAAACGCTGCAAGTATCATTAACGTTTTAACATTAGGTGCAAAACAAGGTACAGAATTAGAAATCGTTGCTGATGGTGCTGATGAAGCAGTAGCAGTAGAAGAAATTGCAAAATATATTGCTGATTTAAAAGAGTAATAAGTGATTCTCATGGAAAGAAAGGAGAAGACTTATGAAAACAATTTCTGTTACAAAAGCTGCTTCAAAAGGTATTGTTATGGGGAAAGCATTCCTTGTAGTACAGCAAAATTTGGAAGCAGATAAAAAATTAATTCGTGACAGCGAAAAAGAAATTGAAATAAAGAAATTTGAAAAAGCTGTCAAAGATACAGTAGCTGACTTGCAAGTGTTAGCAAAAGACAATGAAATTTTTGCAGCGCATATGGATGTTGCAAGTGACCCTGACCTTCATGATTCTACTGTAGATAAAATCAATAATGAACTCAAAAATGCACAACTAGCTTTGGAAGAATATATTGATGCCACCGTAGAAATGTTTGAAAACCTAGATGATGAATATTTAAGAGAACGTGCTGCAGATATGAAAGATGTTGGCAAACGTATTATGTGTCATCTCAAAGGTATCAGAAGTAATCCTTTTGAAGGCATTCATGAAGAAACTATTGTTGTTGCAGAGGACTTAGCTCCATCTGATACAGCAAATATGGACTTTAAGTTTGTAAGAGGATTTATTACAGAAGGCGGTGGTGTGACAAGCCATGTTGCTATTATGGCAAGAAACAGAGAAATCCCTGCCATCGTTGGTGTAGCTGGTTTTAGAAGTGAAGTAACAAACAATGATTATCTTATTTTGGATGCTTTAGGAGCAAAAATCATTATTAATCCAGATGAAAAAACAAAACAAGAGTACATCAAAAAAGCAGAAGAATATAAGGAAATGAAAGCAAAATTAGAAAGTATGAACGGTTTACCTGCAACAACAGTAGATGGCAGAACCGTAGAATTGTTTGCAAACATTGGTAATATTCCAGATGCTGAAAATGCTGTTGCAAAAGGTGCTGAAGGCGTCGGCTTGTTCCGCAGTGAATTTTTGTATATGGAAAATACAAAATTTCCAACAGAAGAAGAACAGTTTACCGTATATAAAGCAGCAGTGGAAACACTTAAAAAACCTGTGATTATCAGAACATTAGATATTGGTGGAGATAAAGAACTTTCCTACTACAAATTTGATGTAGAAGAAAATCCATTTTTAGGTTGGAGAGCTATTCGTATTTCACTGGATTTGAAAGATGTTTTTAAAACACAATTAAGAGCATTGTTACGTGCAAGTGCCTACGGTGATATTCGTATTATGTATCCAATGATTATTTCTGTGGAAGAATTTTTAGCAGCAAATGAAATCTTGGAAGAATGTAAACAAGAATTAAGAAGGGATTCCATCCCATTCAATAATAGTATCCAAACAGGTATTATGATTGAAACACCTGCAAGTGTTATGTGTTCTGATGATTTAGCAAAAGAAGTTGATTTCTTTAGCATTGGTACTAATGATTTAACACAATATCTTTTAGCAGTTGACAGGGGAAATCAAAAAATTGCTAAAATGTATAATTCTTTCCACCCAGCGGTTTTACGTGCAATTAACAAAGTTATTGAATCTGGTCATAAATATGGTAAAATGGTTGGTATGTGCGGTGAATTTGCAAGTGATGAAAAAGCATTACCTGTACTCTTGGGTATGGGCTTAGACGAATTTAGCATGACAGCAACAGAAATTGCTTCTACAAGATATAATGTTCGTAATTTGAGTTACAAAGAATGTCAAAAATTGGCAAAGGAAATTTGTATTCAAAGTACAACAGCAGAAGTTATGGATTTAATCAACAATTTTTTAAGTAAAGATAAATAATAAATGAGGTGTCGAGAAATCGACACCTCATTTCAGTCTGTCCATAAAGTCTTTTTTTGTGGGTTTCATTCACATCCACCAACCTTTTTTTAAAAAGTTAAACAAAAAACTTTATAGAAAAAACTAACATTTCTCCTTATAAAATCAATCTTTTTAACGAAACGTTAATTTCACATTAAGGTTCTTTGAGGAATTTAAGAGTTAACTCTCAAGTTTTTTTGACAAGCTGAAAAACAAAGTTTCCCTTTAAAATTTTTTTGATAAACTAAATTTTATTTTTTTACACGGATAATAATTTCAAAACCATCTTCTTTTGGATTATTTTCATAAGAAACACTCATACCAGACTTTTTAATAATGTTAATAGATTGCCTAATAGAATTTGTAAAAAGGCGAATATCCTTAATATATCTCTTTTCTTTTTGGATATGTTTTTGTTTTGGCTGACACATTTGTTCCATTATTTCTGATACTAATTCTTCTGTTTGTTTTACTGTCAATTCTTTTTGTGCAATATGGTCTAATAACTCCAGTTGTATTTCTTCTTCAGGAATTTTTAAAATAGCTCGTCCATATTGTTCTGTTAACTGATACTGCATCATTTTTTTTCTTACTTTATCACTTAATTTTAAAAGACGTATCTTATTTGCAATTGAAGATTGACTTTTTGACAGTTTATTTGCTAATTCTTCTAACGTCATATGATAATCTTGCATCATGTTCTGATAACCTTCTGCTTCCTCTAAAAAATTTAAGTCCTGCCTCTGTAAATTTTCAATCATAGAAAGTAATGCACTTTGACTATCATTAATATTTAATACCAATGCAGAGATTGTAGTATATCCAGCAATTTCACAAGCACGTAAACGTCTTTCTCCTGTTATCAACTCATAATAAACACTACCCACTTTTCTAACTGTAATTGGTTGTAATAAGCCACATTTTTTAATCGATGCTGCCAATTCCTCTAAGGCATGAAAATTAAAATATTTTCTTGTCTGGTAAGGATTTGGTCTAATTTTGTCAATTGGAAGTGTTTGTATTTTGCTTTCTTTTCTGAAAAATGTCCTATCGGCAAATTTCAAAACTTCCATAAAGAAGCCCCCCCTTTGTCCATTTTCCAGATTATACCACATAATAGTAGCAGATAGCTATTTTTTCAAACGCAAAAAAAATACTTTTCCGACATTCTTTTAAAAAAAGTCTGATAAATAAGTTTACTATGAATATCCTCACCCTAAAGGAGTAGATTTTTCGTATTTAACTTGCAAACAAAAACCTACTTAATAGGATTTTTTAATACTTTTCCTGCTTTTCTAGGGTATTGTATTGGTGTTTGTTGCACTTTTTTAATAAAAACAATTTTATGTTGTAACTCTGTGTTAGGTATTACGACTTGTTTAATTTCTGTTATCTCCCCTCCCAATACTTTGATTGCTTTTTGAGATTGCTGTACTTCTTGCTCTACATCTGGTCCTTTCAAGGAAAGGAAAATTCCACCTACTTTTACAAATGGTAAACAATATTCACAAAGCACTGCCAAGTTTGCCACTGCACGAGAAACACAATAGTCATATTTTTCTCTGTATTCTTTTTCTTTTCCACTGTCCTCTGCTCTGCTATGTACACAAGAAACTCCTGTCAGTGCAAGCTGTTGTATCACTTCTTGTAAAAAAATTAGTCTTTTTTGTAAAGAATCCAAAAGTGTTACCTGTATCTCAGGACAAACAATTTTCAAAGGAATACCAGGAAATCCTGCACCTGTTCCTACATCAATAACAGAAGCACCTCTTGGAAAAGACATGGCAGAAACAATGCTAACACAATCTGCAAAATGTTTTAATATGATTTCTCTTTCTTCTGTAATGGCTGTCAAGTTTATCTTTTGATTCCACTCTAACAGTAACTGCTTATATTTCATAAACTGCTCTATCTGCTTTTGACTTAATAGGACTTTCATTTCTTTGCAACTATCATATAATAATTTTTCCAAATTAATCTGTTACAAAAAACTTATAAAAAGGCGGTTTTTTGTATCTCCTTTCTTGTATGTTTTCTAATACGCATCCTTCAACTAACATTTTAGCATTAATATTCTTTCGTTTTTTTAAAAAAGAAAGTAAAAGTTTAAGGGTAATGTTTAAGTTTTTTTTCTTTTTTGTTGTTCCATATAAATCAAAAGAACAGATAAATCTGCTGGAGAAACACCTGTAATCCGGGAAGCATGTCCTAAAGAAATCGGTCTTATTGCATTCAATTTTTGCTGTGCTTCAATTCGTAATCCTTTGATAGTGTTATAATCTAAATCTTCCGGCAACAATTTATTTTCCATTTTTTGAAACTGTTCTACTTGCTTTTTTTGCTGTTTAATATATCCCTCATATTTAATTTGGATATTAACCTGTTCTTTGATATCAAATGGCAAGGCTAAGCGCTCTGTATCTAATATGGAAAGCTTTTCATAATCTAATTCTGGACGTTTTATTAATTCAGAAAGACGTACTCCTGTATGAATCGGTGTACTACCATATTTTTCTAACAGTAACTGTGTCTCCCTAGATGGTGCAACCACAATGGAAGATACCCTCTTGATTTCCTCTGCTATTTTTTCTTGTTTTTTCAAAAGTGTATCATATCTTTCTTGTGAAATTAATCCTAAGGCATACCCCAAAGGGGTTAATCTTTGGTCCGCATTATCTTGTCTTAACAACAATCTATATTCTGCACGTGAGGTCATCATACGATAAGGTTCCTTGGTTCCTTTTGTTACCAAGTCATCAATTAATACACCAATATATGCCTCTGAACGCTTTAATATCACTGGTGGTTCATTTTTAATATATTTTACTGCATTAATACCACCAATTAGCCCCTGTGCTGCTGCTTCTTCATATCCAGAGCTACCATTAAATTGTCCAGCACTAAATAATCCTTTTATCTTTTTAAATTCTAAATTCATTTTTAATTGTGTTGCATCAATACAATCATACTCTATAGCATAAGCATTTCTAGTTATTTCGCAATGCTCCAGTCCGGGAATGGTTCGATACATCGCAACTTGTACATCTTCCGGCAGAGAGGACGACATCCCTTGTATATACATTTCCTCTGTTCCTTCTCCTTCCGGTTCTACAAAAAGTTGATGTCTTTGTTTATCTGCAAAACGTACTACTTTATCTTCTATAGAAGGACAATATCTAGGACCTGTCCCTTCAATTACACCAGAATACATGGGAGAGCGGTGTAGATTATCTCGGATTACTTTATGGGTTTCCTCATTTGTATAGGTAAGCCAACAAAGTACTTGTTTTCTTTTTATTCCCTCTGGTGTATTTTCAAAAGAAAATGGTACAATATTCTCATCACCATACTGTGGCTGCATTTTGGAAAAATCTATTGAATTTTTATTCATACGAGCTGGTGTACCTGTTTTAAAACGATATAAAGTAATTCCTAAATCTTTTAAGCATTGGCTTAATTTGGTAGCTGCCATCAAATGGTTTGGACCACATTCTATAATAGTATCTCCACAAAGACAACGTGCCTTTAAATAGGTACCTGTACAAAGTATCACTGCTTTACATTCATAAATGATATTACCATTTGTTTTAACTCCTTTTATCCTACCATCTTCTACTAATATTTCTACAATTTCATCTTGTCGGATATGCAAATTTTCTGTTTTTTCCAAAGTATGCTTCATTTCTGCCTGATAACGTACTTTATCTGCTTGAGCACGCAAAGAATATACCGCTGGTCCTTTTCCAGTATTTAGCATTTTTGTTTGTATATAGGTTTTATCAATATTTTTACCCATTTCACCGCCAAGCGCATCAATCTCTTTCACAAGATGCCCTTTTGAACTTCCACCAATGCTTGGATTGCAGGGCATCATCGCAATACTATCCAAACTAATGGCAAATAAAACGGTTTTCATGCCCATACGAGCAGCTGCAAGGGCTGCTTCACAGCCAGCATGACCTCCACCTACCACTGCTATATCTATCTTATTTATCATAATTATCATCCTTCTTTAAAACCCTACCAGCTAACTTAACCAAAAACTTTATCTTTTGCTAATAGAACAAATTCTAAATTTTAATTGGTGATGTTTTGTTGTTGTTCAACTGTAACAGTTATTTAAGTTCAACATTCCGTAGCGAAACACTCATTTTGCACAAAAATTTTTTGCTTTCTTTTCAGAAAGGAAGTCAGCTTGTCAAAAAACCTTGAGGGCTAGCCCTCAAACTCCTAATTCTTTCTTGAAAGAAAGAAGCAAAGAACCTTAATGCGAAACTAGCGTTTCGCTAAAAAGATTGATTTTATAAGGAAAAACACTAGTTTTTCCTTATAATTTTTTTGTCCAACTTTTTTTAAAAAAGTTGGTAGGTGTGGATGAAACCCACAAAAAAAGACTTGACTGACAGACCAACTTTCTTTGCAGAAAGGAAGTTACTTTCCTAAACAAAATTTTGTAAAAATTCTATCTATAATTTCTTCATCTACAGTATCACCTGTAATTTCCCCTAAAGCAATATTTGCTTCTTGTAAATCCATAGAAATAAAATCCTCTGGCATTCGTGTTGTAATTGTTATCAATGCTCTGTTCATAGCTTCTTTTGCCTGATATAAAGCATTTCTATGACGTACATTCCCAAGTATACCATATTCAGCATGAATTTCCCCTTCAAAAAATAGTTTTTTTAACTGTTGTATTAATTTATCAAATCCAATATTTTTCTTTACAGAGATAGAAATAATGTTTTCCCCTTGAAACATATCTTCTGTTATCTTTTGCTCTAAATCTATTTTATTTAAAAGTATTATTGCTTTTTTGTTTTGTGCAAAGGCTAATATTTGCTTGTCTTCTTGTTCTAAAGGACAAGAAGCATCTAATAAAATTAAAAGTAAGTCCGCCTTTTCTGCATAATTTTTTGACTTTTCTACACCAATTTTTTCTACAAGGTCACCTGTTTCATGAATTCCAGCAGTATCTACTATCTTCATTGGGATTCCTTCTATATTTACATATTCTTCTACTGTATCTCTTGTAGTACCGGGAATATCTGTTACAATCGCTCTTTCTTCCTCCAAAAGCCAATTTAAAAGAGAAGACTTTCCCACATTGGGCTTTCCTATAATGACTGTTTGGATTCCTTCTCTTATGATTTTACCCTTATCTGCATTTTTTAAAAGTTCTTCCATTTCTTCTATCAATGCTATTGTTTTATATTTCATACTATCATAGGTATCTTCCTCTATATCATGCTCTGGATAGTCAATCACTGCTTCTATAGACGCAATCATATCCAATAATTTAGAACGCATTTCACTTACTTTTTTTTGTAATCTACCACCTAACTGATTTACTGCTGACTGTCTTGCAATATCCGTTTTAGATTGTATCAAATCAATTACTGCTTCTGCTTGTGACAAGTCGATTCTACCATTTAAAAAACTTCTTTTAGTAAATTCTCCTGGTTCTGCTAAACGTGCTCCATAATTTAATACCAATTCTAATACTTTTTGTAAGACAAGCATTCCACCATGACAATTGATTTCCACAATATCTTCTTTGGTATAGGTGTTAGGCGCCTTCATAACACTAACTAAAACTTCATCAACTACATTCTTATTATCTACGATATATCCATAGGATAAAGTATGACTTTTTTTATCTAGCAAAGAAATTTTGTTTTTTGATTGAAATAGTTGATTTACAATAGAAATGCTATCTTCTCCACTGATACGCACAATACCAATTCCACCGACACCTCCTGTAGAAATTGCAGCAATTGTATCTTCTAAATTTACTGATTTCATCACAATGCATCCTCTCTACAAACTTTAAAAAAAATCTGACAAAAAACTTCCTGTTATTACGTTTGAAACTAGAAAAATGTTGTCTTTATTTCTTTTCCATTGGTACAAGTATGTTTTTGAAAGGGCTTGGGGAAACTTTTTATAAATAAAAAAAGTTTCCCCAATACTTCCTTATATCAATATTATATTTTTATACAGCCTTCTAAGATTTTTATATTTTCCAAATATCTGTTTAACATTGAATATTTAAAAACTTAACATTTTCCTTTGCAATTAAGCTTCTTTTATTTCAAAGTAATAACTACATTACGATAAGGTTCTTCTCCTTCACTATAAGTTGTTACATAGCGGTCATTTTGCAAAGAAGAATGGATAATTCTTCTTTCATATGGATTCATAGGCTCTAAAACAACATTTTTTTTGGTCTGTTTTACTTTTTTTGCCAAATTATAAGCTAAACTTTCTAAGGTTTCCTTTCTCCTTTGGCGATAATTTTCTGTATCTAACAAAATACTAACATAGGGAGAGTTTCCTTTGTTAACAACAAGACTTACTAAATATTGTAAGGAATCCAAAGTTTGTCCTCTTTTACCAATTAAAACTCCCATTTCCTCCCCACTTAATTCAATCGAAAGTTGTTTATCTTTTAATTGTGTTTCAATAGAAACCTGTATCCCCATAGCCTGAAACATTTCTTGTAAAAAAGTAACAGCAATTTTTTCTGGATTAAATTTTTTAACAACTTGTATGACTGCATCTTTTGCCCCAAACATTCCTAAAAAACCTCTTGCACCTTCATCAATTACAGTTACTTCTACTTCATCTTTGGAGGCGTGAAGTTCTTTTAAAGCTTCCTGCAATGCATCATCAACCGTTTTTCCACTCTTTGTTATTTTATCCATTTTGCTGTGCCTCCCCTTCAAATTTCTTTCTGAAATACTTCTTTAACAATAATTGCTGTACAATAGAAATTAAATTACTCACCACCCAATAAAGTCCTAAAGCTGCTGGTACACTAATAGTCATAACCCCCATCATTACTGGCATAACATATAACATGGTGTTTGTCATAGAATTTGTCATTGCTGCAGCTGGGTCATTTGGGTCTGTCGTATTATTGGTTAATTGCTGCATAATTTTGGACTGTCCCCATGTCGTAGCTGCCGCCAAAATTGGTATTAAAATGCCCGGGAAAGATAAACCAGGATTATTAATCAATGAGACACCTAAAAACATTTCAATTTCATTTTTTTGTTGTAATAGTTCTGGTAAATTTTTAATATTCTCTCCCAATGTATCCAATACATAAGTCCAATCGGCAGGCTTAAAACTATCTATTAATGCAAAATTTTGTATCATATTTGCATCATAACCTGCTTTTGCAAAGCCTTCTAAGGCTTTTGTCAACATATCACTTTGCCAAAATTCCATATATGGTTGAAATACTGTTGTACGAACAGCTTCTGGTGCACTATTTAATACATTTGTAATTTCTGTATAATTTTGTGCAATTACATCAACATATAAATAGGCTTGCTGAAAAATATAAAACAATGCATACAATATGGGTAATTGTATCAATAAAGGCAAACATCCACCTAACATACTAATTCCATTTTTTTTCTGAAATTCCTGCAATTCGACAGCCATTTTTTGCTGTGAAAGCTGGTCTTTTTTATCTTTATATTTTGCCCTGATTTTATTCATTTCTGGCTGCAACTGTTGCAATTTAAAAGATGAACGTTGCTGCCTAATCATCAAAGGAAACAAAATGAATTTTACAATAATAGTAAATAAGATAATAGCAATTCCTAAACTACCGTTTGTAGAAATGCCATAAATAAATTGAAATAAAGCATTATAAATAATCCCTAAAATATTAGCAATCGCGCCAAAAATAAAATTAGGTTTTCTCAATGCTAGCAACACACCAGCATCTACAAATGACTGAAACACAGTTTTTCCTCCTTAGTGAGAAGCAATATACCGAATAATTCGAAATAAAGTTCAATTTTTATTCTTTTTTTCTGGAACAGGGTCATACCCTCCCTTATGAAAAGGGTGACATTTTAACAAACGCTTGATTGCAATATAGATTCCTTTCAAAGCCCCAAAGCGACGAATTGCAATAAAAGCATATTCAGAACAAGTTGGTGTAAAACGGCAATGCGGACCAATATAAGGAGAAATTGCCATTTGATAAAATCTAATCAGTCCTAAACACAGTTTTTGCAAACTCATTTTTCTTCTTCCTTTTCCGCTGCCTTTAATAATAAATTATGCTTTTTTAACAAATGTTTTAGGGAATGGTCTATTTCTTGAAAAGAAGCGCCATTTGCAAAAACACGTGCAATCACTACAATATCATATCCTTTTGCAATCTCTTTTTCACTCAAACGATAACTTTCTCGTATTAATCTGGTGACACGAGAACGTACTACACTTTTTCCTACTTTTTTACTAACAGAAATACCAATATGATTGATTTGCTTGCCTGTTTTTACAACATACATTACTAAATGACGATTTGCTAATGATTTGCCTTTATTATATACATAGCGAAACTGAAAATTCTTTTTTAATGATTCTGTGTGTTTCACTTTTCTATCTCCTCTTTCAAAAAAGATTTACGCTACATACAATAAAAGGCCACAATTTGCGGCCTCATGCTACTTGCAGGTATTCTAACATTATGCAGACAATATTTTTCTTCCTTTTTTTCTTCTAGCAGCTAATACTCTTCTACCGTTTGCTGTACTCATTCTTTTTCTAAAGCCATGTACTTTACTTCTTTGTCTTTTCTTTGGCTGAAATGTCATTTTCATGGAATTGCACCTCCTTTTATTCCATACTTCCTGCACACAGGCAAGCACTGAAGATATTATATTAAAAAATACGAATCACGTCAAGAAAAAAATTCTTTTTTCACGCTTTCTTGAAAGAAAGCTTCAGTCTGTCAATAAAGTCTTTTTTTGTGGGTTTCACTCACACCCACCAACTTTTTTTAAAAAAGTTGGACAAAAAATTTTCACGAAAAAACTAGCGTTTTTCCTTATAAAATCAATTTTTTTAGCGAAACGCTAGTTTCGCCTTAAAGCTCTTTGATTTTTTCTTAGAAGAAAGAACTAGGAGTTTAAGGGCTAGCCCTCAAGGCTTTAGATTTTTACATTTACAAATAAGTAAAAGAAAAATAAAGTTTTTTTCTGAACATGTTGATAACTTTTTATTCTTTTGCTATACTAAGTTATCCACAGTTTTTACAATTTTAGTTATCCACAGTTTCCACAACCCAAAAAAGACTGTGGATAACTCTGTGTATAAGTAGGCAAGTTATCCACACTTTTTCCACAATCTTCTTTTTTAGTATTGATTTTACTATACTTTAGGCTTGTGGAAAAAAGAAGATTCCTATCTGTGGATACTGTGGATAATTTCTATTTTTTTATTTTTTTTTAAAGTTATCCACATTTTATCCACAGAGTTATCCACAGATTTTAGCGGGTTATCCACAGATTTTGATAAGTTATCCACAGGTGATAAAATAATTCAGGGGGAAGACAATGAATGAAGTAAATCAATATTGGAACAGAGCCTTAGAAATTATAAAAGAAGAAAATAATTCTCCAATTAGTTTTGAAGCTTGGATTTCACCTATCATTCCTTATAAAATAGAGGGAAATTCATTTATCTTACAAATTGAAGAACCCTTTTATCGTGATACCATAAAAAAACGATATCTTTCTTTAATCCGTAACGCGATTAATAAAGCGACAAACAAGGAATATGAAATTAAAATTATAACAGAAGAAGAATTACTACCAATATCAAAAAGTAATATTCCTACAATTCCAGAGGGTAATTTGAATCCTCGTTATGTTTTTCGTTCTTTTGTTGTTGGCAATAGCAATCGCATGGCACATGCTGCTTCTTTGGCGGTCGCAAAGGCACCTGCTAAAGCATATAATCCTTTATTTTTATATGGTAATTCTGGGCTTGGAAAAACACATTTAATGCACTCTATCGCACATTATATTTTAGAACAAAACCCTTCTTCTAAAGTGTTATATGTTACAAGTGAAACATTTATGAATGAATTTATTAATGCAATTCAAAACAATAAAAATGAAGAATTTCGAAATAAATATCGTAATATTGATGTTTTATTAATTGATGATATTCAATTTATCTCGAAAAAAGAAGGAACACAAGAAGAATTTTTTCATACATTTAATGCTTTACATGAATCAAGCAAGCAAATTATTATATCTAGTGACAGACCACCAAAAGAAATTAAAATACTAGAAGACCGTTTAAGAAGTCGTTTTGAATGGGGATTAATTGCAGATATACAACCACCTGATTATGAAACACGAATTGCTATCTTACGTAAAAAAGTAGATACAGAACATTTACCAGTAGGAAACGATGTGATTACATTTATTGCAAAAAATGTTGTTTCTAATATTAGAGAATTAGAAGGTGCTTTAACTCGTATGGTAGCAGATGCTACTTTAACACACCAAATAATCTCTGTTGCATCTGCAGAAGTTTCCTTAAAACATATTTTTAGTGAAAATGATAATTCTCAAATTACAGCAAACTTTATACAACAAGTGGTTGCAAATTATTATAATGTTGATATCAAAGAGATACAAGGCAGCAAAAAAACAAAAAATATTGCTTTTCCAAGACAAATTGCGATGTATCTTTGTAGAAAATTATTAGATATTTCTTTACCTAAGATAGGGGAACAATTTGGCGGGCGTGACCATTCCACAGTACTTTATGCTGTTTCTAAAATTGAAAAAACATTAAAAAAAGATAGTTCTTTTCAACAAGAAATAGAGGAAATAGAAGGACAAATAAAATTCCATTAACCTGTGAATAACTTATAAAAATCTGTGGATAACTTTATGGACAATATTGTGGAGCATTTTGAGTCATAATAATCTGTGGATAAATTGTGGATAACTTGCCCATTTATCCACAAAGTTATCCACAGGTAAAAATGTGATTTTTCGTTGAAATTACGCGATTTTTAAGAGTTATCCACAGATTCCACAGCCCCTACTACTACTACTAATTAATTAATTATATATATTAATGCATTTTCACACAAAGGAGTTGTCCACAATTATGAAACTATATTGCGCAAGAGAATTACTATTAAATGCACTAAATATTGCAAACAAAGCAATATCAAACAAAACTACGTTAGACATATTAAAATGTGTTTTGTTAACAGCTTCCAATGGAAAATTTATTGTAACAGCAACAGACTTAGAAATTGGGATTCAGTCTGCACCTATTCCTGCTACGATTGAGGAAGAAGGAAGTATTGCACTTAGTGCTTCTTTTTTTACAGAAATTATACGAAAAGTCAATGGAGAAAATGTTCTAATACAGACTAATGAAAAATATGAAACGTTTATTTCCTGTGGCTTTTCTGATTTTAAAATTATGGGACAAAATGGGGAAGAATTTCCCACTTTACCAGAAGTAGAAAAAAAACAAGAATATAAAATACTTCAATCCAATTTAAAAGATATGATTCGGCAAACGATTTTTTCTATTTCACAAGATGAATCAAAACCCATTTTAACAGGGGAATTATTAGAATTTAAAAAAGACTATTTGCAAATGGTATCTGTGGATGGGTTCCGTATTTCTTTCAGAAAAGAACAGTTATTAAAAACGACAGAAGAAAAAAAAGTTGTAATTCCAGCAAAAACATTATCTGAAATTAATAAAATTTTAAATGGGGAAGAAAAAGAAGCACAATTATACCTTACAGATAAACATGTCTTATTTGATATTGATGGAAATATAATTATTTCTCGTTTATTAGAGGGAGAATATATTAAATACGAACAAAGCTTTACAGAAGATTATAAAACGAGATTTTGTGTTAATACAAACGATTTTTTACAAACATTAGAAAGAGCTTCCCTTGTATCTAGGGATACTAAAAAAACACCCGTAAAACTAGACATTTCCAAAGAAAAATTAAGTGTAAAAGCACAAGCGGAAATTGGTACAGCTTATGAGGAAATTGAGATAGAATTAGAGGGAGAACCATTACAAATTGCTTTTAACCCGAAATTTTTAATAGATGCTCTCAGAGTAGTAGATGATGAAAAAGTTGCATTACAATTTACAACATCATTAAGTCCTTGTATTTTAAAACCATTACAAGGAGAAAATTTTCGCTATTTGATATTACCTTTACGATTATAAATGCTAGCTTGTCAAAAAACTTTATTGACAGAATGGATAGTGTTTAATTAAGATTTTTTTTAAATTTTATAAAGGGGAAAAATAAAAATGGAAGAAATTATAATTCAAACGGAATTTATAAAACTACAACAAGCAATCAAATTAGCGGGTATTGTTGGACAAGGGTCTGATGCTAAGTTATTAATTCAAGATAGTGCTGTAAAAGTAAATGGTATCATTGTAACAGAAAGAGGAAAAAAAATACACCATAATGATATTGTAACAGTACAAGATATAGGAGAATTTAAAGTAATTGTTAAAAACACCAGGAAGTGAAGCTATGTATATACAAAAAGTGTCTTTAACAGGCTATCGGAATTTAAAAGATACCACATTAATGTTAAATAATGGAATTAATATTTTTTATGGAGCAAATGCACAAGGAAAAACAAATTTTTTAGAATCTCTATATCTATGTGCTTCTGGACGTTCTTTACGGACAAGAAATGATAGCCAACTAATCGAATTTGAAGCAACAGAAAGCCATATACAAGTATTGGTACAAAAATCAAAAAATATAGACAGAATTGATATTCACCTAAAAAAAGAGGGAAAAAAAGGAATTGCTGTCAATGGAATTCCACTAAAAAAATTAGGAGAACTGTTTGGAACTTGTCATGCAGTTATATTCTCTCCAGAAGACTTAAATTTAATTAAAGAAGGACCTGTAGCAAGACGACGTTTTATGGACATGGAAATTTGTCAAATGAACATGGTATATTACTATCATTTGCAAAAATATTATAGAATTTTAAAACAAAGAAATAATTTACTAAAAGAAATACAAAAAAAACCTTCCCTAAAAGAAACGCTCTTTCTATGGGATGAGCAATTGATAGATACAGCAAAACGTATTATCGGCGTTAGAAGCGATTTTTTGGATAAGCTGAATAAAATATCCAGTAAAAAGCAAAACGAGCTTACAGGGGGCAAAGATGCGCTAGAAATTATATATAAACCCAACTGCACAGAAAACCAACTGCAACAAAAATTGAAAAAAAATCAACAAAGAGATATTTTATTAGGAACAACACAAGTTGGTCCACATAAAGATGATATATTATTTTTGGTAAATGGCAAGGATGTAAAACAATATGGCTCACAAGGACAACAAAGAACAACTGCATTAGCAACAAAATTAGCAGAGATTGTATTAATAGAACAAGAAACAGGGCAAAGACCAATACTGCTCCTAGATGATGTACTTTCTGAATTAGATAAAAATCGTCAAAATTTTTTACTGGAAAGTATAGGTCAACTACAGATGATATTAACCTGTACAGGGATAGAAGATAGTATAAGAGAATATGTAAAAGAGGCTTATCTTTTTTGTGTAGAAAATGGAACTATTAGAAAAATAATATAACAAACTTGCTCTAAAATTGCATTTAGTAAAACTGAAAGGAATTAACACAATAATTAAAAAACATAAAAGAACTTTTATCGACATGTCTAATGAAAACCTTAAACAAAAGGCTTTTTTTACTTGTGAAATCTTGAAATAAATGGTATAATTAAAATTAGTTTTATGTACCCTACAGGCTTTTTCATAGCCTGTTATTTTTAAGGAGAGAAGAATATGTCATCAGAGTACAACGAAAATCAAATACAAGTCTTGGAAGGCTTGGAAGCTGTAAGAAAACGCCCTGGTATGTATATCGGTTCTACAAGTACACAAGGGTTACATCATCTTGTGTATGAAATTGTGGATAATGCGGTAGATGAAGCACTAGCTGGATATTGTAATGAAATTTATGTTACAATACATGAGGACAATACTATCTCTGTAAAGGATAATGGACGTGGTATTCCGGTAGGAATTCAAGCACAGAAGGGAATTCCAGCATTAGAAGTTGTTTTTACGATTCTACACGCAGGTGGCAAATTTGGCGGTGGTGGATATAAAGTTTCTGGTGGTTTACATGGTGTAGGTGCTTCTGTTGTAAATGCTTTATCAGAGTGGATGAAAGTACAAGTTTGTGTAGATGGAAAAAAATATGAACAGAAATATGCAAAAGGTCATGTTATGACAAAATTGCAAGAAATCGGAGAAACACAAGAACATGGAACGTATGTCCATTTTAAACCAGATACAGAGATATTTGAAGATACTGTTTTTCAATTTGATGTACTGAAAAATAGATTAAGAGAAACTGCTTTTTTAACAAAAGGCTTAAAAATTACTCTTATGGATAAAAGACAGGAAAAACCAAAAGAGAAATCATTCCATTATGAAGGTGGAATTAAAGAATTTGTTGCTTATATCAATCAACATAGAGATGCATTGTATGACAATATTTTTTATGCAGAAGGAGAAAAAGATGGTGTTTTTGTAGAAATTGCTTTTCAACATAATGATGGTGCAGATGAAAATATTCATACATTTGTAAATAATATCAATACCGCAGATGGTGGTACACATTTAATTGGTTTTAAATCTGGTATGACAAAAACCATCAATGACTATAGCAGGAAAGTAGGAATCCTAAAAGAAAATGATAAAAACTTAACTGGTGATGATGTTAGAGAAGGATTGGCAGCAATTATTAGCATTAAAATAGCAGAGCCACAGTTTGATAGTCAAACCAAATCAAAGCTAGGAAGCAGTGAAGCAAAAGGTGCTGTTGAAAGTGTAATTAATGAATATCTCACTTACTTTTTAGAGGAAAATCCAACAATAGGAAAATTGATTGTAGAAAAAGGTTTGATTGCTTCCAGAGCAAGAGAAGCAGCAAAAAGAGCGAGAGAATTGGTCAAAAGAAAAAGTATCTTGGAAACTTCTCGTTTACCTGGAAAATTAGCAGATTGTTCTGACAAAGACCCCAAAAATTGTGAAGTGTATATTGTGGAAGGAGATTCTGCAGGTGGCTCTGCAAAGGGAGCAAGAGACCAAAGAATACAGGCCATTCTCCCTTTAAGAGGAAAAATACTCAATGTTGAAAAGGCACGAATGGACAAGATATTAAATAGCGAAGAAATTAAAAATATGATTACTGCTTTTGGTACAGGTGTTGATACTGATTTTGATATTACAAAATTGAGATATCACAAAATTGTCATTATGACAGACGCAGACGTTGACGGTGCTCATATCAGAACCCTGCTTCTGACGCTATTTTACCGCCATATGCCTCAATTAATTAAAGCAGGGCACATTTATATCGCCCAACCCCCATTATACCGTGTAGAGAAAAATAAAGAGCATTATTATGTGTATGATGATAAAGAATTAGAAACACTCTATGCTAAAATTGGACGGGAAGGAATCAAAGAAGTACAACGTTATAAAGGTTTAGGAGAAATGGATGCAGAGCAACTTTGGGATACCACAATGGACCCTGAACACAGAATTCTGAAAAGGGTTGATTTAGAAGATGCTGTTTCCGCTGATGAGATATTTACAAGACTAATGGGAGATAAAGTAGAGCCAAGACGAGAGTTTATACAGGAATATGCAGAAAGAGTACAAAATTTAGATATTTAATACTTTTTTGAAAAGAAAAAATAAATTGTCAAAAAAATTAAAAGTTTAAAAGCTCTACGCTCAAACTTCACTTCCTTATTATTTTTTAAGAAAGGAATTGAAACTTTGAAAATATAGAGCAAAGTACAAGTATTCAAGGATTTTTGACAGGTTATGTGCTTTTCAAGGGTAGAAAAGAAAATTTTGTATATTGCAGAAAGGACGTTTTATGGATAATACAAGTAATATAGACAAAATAGTTAGCATTAACATAGAAGACGAAATGAAAAATTGTTATATTGATTATGCTATGAGTGTCATTGTATCTCGTGCTTTACCAGATGTTCGTGATGGCTTAAAGCCTGTACAAAGAAGAATCCTATATTCTATGGGTGAAATGAATTTAGAGCCGAATAAACCCTACAAAAAATCAGCTCGTATTGTAGGTGACACAATGGGAAAATATCATCCTCATGGAGATAGTTCCATCTATCAAGCAATGGTTCGTATGGCTCAAAATTTTTCTATGCGGTATCTTCTTGTGGATGGACATGGAAACTTTGGTTCTGTGGATGGAGATGGTGCTGCTGCACAACGTTATACAGAAGCAAGAATGTCACGTATTTCCTTAGAAATGCTTGCGGATATTGATAAAAATACAGTGGATTTTGTACCGAACTACAGTGAAGAAGTAAAAGAACCTACTGTATTACCAGCAAGAGTACCAAACTTATTAATCAATGGTTCTTCTGGTATTGCAGTTGGTATGGCAACAAATATACCACCTCATAATTTATCAGAAGTAATTAATGGTATTGTGAAAATGATTGACAACTATACAGAACAAAAAAGAGAAACTTCTATAGAGGAACTAATGGAAGTAATACAAGGTCCCGACTTTCCAACAGGTGGTATTATTATGGGAAGAAGTGGGATACGTTCTGCTTACCATACAGGCAGAGGAAAAATAAAAGTAAGAGCAATCTCTGAAGTAGAACCAATGCAAAATGGTAGAGAGCGTATTGTTGTAACAGAAATTCCATACCAAGTAAATAAAGCAAGACTTATTGAAAAAATTGCTGACTTAGTCAAAGAAAAAAAAGTAGATGGTATCAGCGATATTAGAGATGAATCAAATAGAAAAGGTATGAGAATTGTCATTGAACTAAAAAAAGATGCCAATACAAGTGTTGTATTAAATAACTTATATAAATATACACAATTAGAGGAAAGTTTTGGCGTTATTATGATTGCACTGGTAAATAATAAACCTGAGGTATTAAATTTAAAGCAGGTTTTAGAGGAATATCTAAAACATCAAAAAGATGTTGTGACACGCCGCACGCAGTTTGACTTAGAGAAAGCTGAAAAAAGAGCACATATTTTACAAGGATTACGGATTGCATTAGATAATATTGATGAAGTTATCCATATTATCAGAAATAGTTATGATGATGCAAAAACAAGATTAATGGAGCGCTTTGGTTTATCTGAGATACAGTCACAAGCAATACTTGAAATGCAATTACGCCGTTTGCAAGGACTAGAACATGAAAAAATTGACAAAGAATATCAAGAGCTTATGGAAAAAATAAAAGAATATCGTGCAATATTAGCAGATGAAAACCTACTTTATGCAGTGATTAAACAAGAAATATTAGCTGTAAAATCAAAATACGGCGACAAACGTCGTACACAAATTATGCACCATGTGGAAGTAATAGAAGATGAAGACTTGATTCATGAGGAAACAAGCGTATTTACTTTGTCCCATTTAAACTATATCAAAAGAACGGCACTGATGACTTATAAAAGTCAAAAAAGAGGTGGTCGTGGTATTATGGGTATGAACACCAGAGAAGAAGATTTTGTGAAAGATTTATTTTTAGGTTCTACTCATGATTATATCCTGTTTTTTACAAATAAAGGACGGGTGTACCGTTTAAAAGGTTATGAGGTGCCGGAAGCAGGCAGAACAGCTAGAGGAAATGCAATTGTAAATTTAATTGAAATTTCTGCTGGAGAAACTATTACAGCAATGATTCCAGTAAAAGAATTTACAAAAGATTCTTATTTAGTGATGATAACAAAAGATGGCATTATCAAAAAAACAGATATGATGAGTTTTGCAAATATCAGAAAAGGTGGTTTGACTGCTGTTAACTTAAAAGAGGATGACAGTCTTATTTCCGTTCTTGTAACCAATGGAAGTGATGAAATATTTGTTGCAACAAGAAATGGTATGGGAATTAAATTCCATGAAAAAGATGTCCGACCTATGAGCAGACAAGCAACGGGAGTAAAAGGTATTACTTTAAAGGAAAATGATTATGTTGTTTCTGGTGTAAAAGTAGTAGCTGGGACAAAAATATTAAATGTAACAGAAAAGGGATATGGTAAGAAAACAAATATAGAAGACTTTAATGCACAATATCGTGGTGGAAAAGGGGTGAAAATTCATCAACTTACAGATAAAACAGGTCTTTTAACAGGTGTGCTTGTGATAGATGAAAAAGAAGAATTAATGTTGATTACTTCAGAAGGTGTGATTATCCGTTTGAGAGGAAATGAAATTTCTACGTTTAACCGTGTATCACAAGGCGTAAAATTAATTAACCTTGATGAAAATGTTATGGTTGTAGGAATTGCAAAAATTTCAGAAGAAGATATTGAGGAAGCAGAAAATGAGATAGAACAAATAGAATAAAAAGTTAGGATAGGAAGCATCTTGTTTGGATGCTTCCTATTTGTTAAAAAATCTTTGTTTTTCTTGTTTTAAACAAAATAACAAAGGTTTTTGCGTTATTGCTTAACTACAATTTTTGTTTTAACTATGTAAATCTAAGTGAAAGATTTCTTGTTTACTTTTTTGGAAAAGAGTAAGGATTTTTTAAATTTTTTTTAAGACTTTTTACCTTGTTTTTTCGTTTTAATAAAGTATAAAATTATAGTGAAAGAAAATAAGATGACAGAATATTATAAATTGAAATATATAATTACAGAAACATTTTATGAAAATATGTTAGATGAAAATGATACGATTGGACAAGCTTCTGGAAGATGTTTGGTTGAATTTTTTAGCGAATTAGATGAAAATAATATAGAATCTGTTATCGTAATCAGTACAATTCTTGCTAGAATTGCAAGACATGAGGCAAAAAAGTTAAAAGATTTTTTAAAAGAATAGGATAGAATGTTAGAATTGTTAAAAAAAATTAATTTGGATGAGTATTTGACGGAGGATGAAAAAGGAGATATTTTATATGATATTGGTTGTATTAGAACTTGTATTAAACAATTTTTGTAAAATATTTCAGCTTGTCAAAAAACCTTGAGAGCTAATCCTCAAACTCTTAATTTTTTCTTGAAAAAAAGAATCTTAGGGTGAAACTAACGTTTCGCCAAAAAGATTGATTTTATAAGGAAAAACGCTAGTTTTTCCCTGAAAGTTTTTTGTCCAACTTTTTTTTTAAAAAGTTGGTGGGTATGGGTAAAACCCACAAAAAAAGACTTTATTGACAGACTGAATCATTTTTATGAAATGTTTAGCAATCAGTATTATATCGTTAAAAATAAAGGAGGATTATGGTGCAAATTTGTCAATATGAATTTCTAGTTGATGATATGTTTATATATAAACTAAGAGATAAGATAGTAAAATTATTAAAGATTTCTCCAGATGATTTAATAAAGAAAGAACCCAATGACGGGCTATGCCTTGCTCTTTATAAGGCGAATGAAAACAATTATATATTATTTTCAGCGCATGTATCTTCTACAGTGTGGGAAGCTATTATTAGATGTGATATCATCTATGAAAATGAAATACAAAAAATTTTATTTGCTATATGTGAAGAAATGGAAGAAGAAACTTGTTATGATATAGACTTTAGAAAATATATAGTAAATGTATTTAAAGAAGAAAAAACGGGATTAAAATTTTTGGAAGAAAAATATAAAGTATCTTCTATGTTTGGCATTTTTGTAGATGAAAAAGATTATATTTAGTGGAACTACTCTATAAAACTAAAATTATGAGGGGAATAATCATGAAGAACTATTATAAATTAAAATGCTTGGTTACAGAATCGTTTTATGAGGACCTATTAGATAAGGAACTAAACTATACAAGTGGACAAACAGCTAATAAATGTTTTGTTGATTTCTCTAGACGATTAAGCAAAAAGAATATAGAATCTGTAATTGTAATTAGCACAATATTAACCAGACTAGTAATACATGAGCCAAAGGAATTAAAGAATTTTTTAGAAGACTATAATAAAATGTTGGAAATACTGAAAAAATTTAATTTAGATGACTATTTAGAGGAAGAAGAAAAAGAGGACATTTTATATGATATTGATTGTATTGAAGCTTGTATTGAAACGCATGTAAAAAAAGATTGATAAAAAATTTTTGTGAAAATTGATTGATAGATGCAAAGCATCCAATACTTCTTATAAATTAAAAAATAAAAAAGAGAGGTGTTTTTTTATGCAAGATTTGATGATAGGAGAAAAATCTCTGATTGATTTAAAACAACTAAATCCCAAGATTATTAATAGCCATATCCGAGAAACCAAAGAAATGATGTTAATGTATGATTGTGGCATCAAAGAAGTAAAAACAAAATTAGAAATATTAAATAATGAATTTCAAGTACAAAAAGAAAGAAATCCGATTGAATATTTAAAAAGTCGTGTAAAATCTTTAGAAAGTATTGTCATGAAATTACATAAAAAAGGATATTCTCTTTCTGTAGAGAATGCCATGAAAGAATTAAATGATATTGCAGGGATTCGTGTTATCTGTTCCTTTATTGATGATATTTATAGTGTTGCAGACATGCTTAAAAAGCAGGATGATATTACAATAATATTAGAAAAGGATTATATTAAAAATCCAAAACCAAATGGCTACAGAAGTTATCATATGGTATTGGAAGTTCCAGTATTCTTTTCCCAAAAAAAACAAAATGTAAGGGTGGAAGTTCAAATCAGAACTATCGCAATGGATTTCTGGGCAAGCTTAGAACATAAATTATATTATAAAGAAACAGATGTAACCTCAGAAGAAATTTCAGCAAGACTGAAAAAATGTGCTGATGTAATTGCAAAAACAGACATTGAAATGCAGTCTATTAGAGATGTTGTGGAAGAATGGGAAAACACAAAAAAAAACAAAATAAAATAATAAATTCATTTTTTGTTGATAAGGAAAATACCAATCAAGCAAAAAATAATACCCATGAATTGTTGCTTTGTAATTTGTTCATGGTAAACCAAAATACCTATCAACAAGAGTATGATACCTAAAGAAATATTACAAACAAGAGAACAAATGCTGATATTCCAGCCAATACGATAGGCTTGAATATATCCAAATTCTAAACCAATAATTGCAATACCCAGTATAACACTTGTCCAATTCAGTTGTTGAAAGGTGCTAAAAGTAGATTTGAAATTTGTATGAAAAAGTAATAATATAAATGTAATAATGGCTGCTACCATATAGGTAACAAAAAGAGAAGCAAAAGGATTTGCATTTTGTGGTGTTGCTTTAGAAGAAATATGATAAAAAGTGTTTGAAAGAATAATCATAATAATTGGAAAAAATTGTACTAACATAGAAAAGCCCCCTTCTGTTCTGAAAAAAGAATAAAATATTTTTTAGATTTTGTCAACTTCCTTTCTGAAAAGGAAGGAAAGGACTTTAGTGATTGCTATAAGATGAAGTAAGACAACAATAGAATGTCCACAAAAATGTTTTTAAACAAAGAAATAAGGAGAAAATAAACGATGAGAGAAATTTCAACCAAATTGATTATAGATACAATTGCAGAGATGTGTATTACAGCAAACTGCAATTTGAATCAAGATGTATACACTGCTTTAGAAGAAGCAAAACAAAAAGAAGAATCTCCAGTAGGAAAGGAAATATTTTGTCAGCTAACAAAAAATGCAGACATTGCACAAGAATGTCAAATGCCTATCTGTCAAGACACTGGTATAGCAATTATTTTTATGGAAATTGGTCAAGAGGTACATATTACAGGAGGACTTTTGGAAGATGCGGTAAATGAAGGTGTTAGACAGGGATATGAAAAGGGATATTTAAGAAAATCTGTAGTGCAAGACCCATTTTTAAGAGTGAATACAAAAGATAATACCCCTGCTATATTGTATACAAAGATTGTTGCAGGAGATAACATTGAGATTACAGTAGCACCAAAAGGCTTTGGAAGTGAAAATATGAGTCGTGTTTATATGCTCAAACCTTCTGATGGTATGGAAGGTGCAAAAAAGGCAATTTTAGAAACGGTAAAAGAAGCAGGTCCTAATCCATGCCCTCCTATGGTTGTAGGAGTAGGCTGCGGTGGAAGTTTTGAATATAGTACTTATTTAGCAAAAAAGGCACTTTTACGTCCAATAGGAAGCCATTCTGATAAAAAACATATTCGAGAGATGGAAGAAGAATTATTACAAAAAATGAATGATATGGGAATTGGTCCCCAAGGTTTGGGCGGTAGAACAACAGTTTTAGGTGTTAATATAGAGACCTATCCAACGCATATTGCAGGTATGCCTATTGCCATTAATATTAGTTGCCATGTAACAAGACATTGCCATAAAATAATATAAAGGGGGAAAAAGAAATTGAATGTTTCAGTACCATTTACAGCAGAACAAGCAAAACAATTAAAAGCAGGAGATACGATAACAATAAGTGGTGTAATCTATACAGCAAGAGATGCAGCACATAAGAGAATGTTAGAAGACTATCATAAAACAGGAAAATTTCCATTTGATATAGAAAATCAGATTGTATATTATGCAGGACCAGCACCAGCAAAACCGGGACAAGCCATTGGTTCTGTGGGTCCTACTACTTCCTATCGTATGGATGCCTATTCTCCTGCATTATTACAGCTTGGTTTGAGGGGAATGATTGGAAAAGGTGCAAGAAGTCAAGAAGTGATAAAGGCAATGAAACAATATAGTGGTGTCTATTTTGGAGCAACAGGTGGAGCAGGTGCTTTATTAGCGAATCATATTGAAAAAGTGGAAATAATTGCTTATGAAGATTTAGGTGCAGAGGCAATTAGAAAATTAACAGTAAAAGAATTTCCTGTCATTGTCATTATTGATAGCAATGGAAATAACCTATATGAAACAGAACCACAAAAATATAAAAGAGTAAATCAATAGATTTACTCTTTTTAGAAATTAACCATATTTTACCGTTAAATTAACATAAGAAATATGTTCTCTCATAAGGGAATATGCAGATTGATAATCTTGTTTTTTGACAGCTTCTAATATTTTTCCATGTAAATCTATTGTAACATCAATAACACGTGGATTTTTTGTAAGAGATTGACGCATAGCAACACGGATACAACGTTCAAAAGATTCTTTGGCTGCAATCATGGTACTAATCAATAATTTATTATGAGTGGCATCAGAAATGAACATATGAAACTGTGCATCATAGTCTACAAATAAATTAACATCATCTTTGTATTCTATCATATGTTGGTAACTCTCAGATATTTTTTCAATATCTTCTGGTGTTGCACGCTTTGCAGCATAACTTGCTGTTTCTGCTTCTAACATAAAACGAAATTCTAATAAATCATTCAAATCTGAATTTTCTACAGTGATGCTAAAAGGAGCAATGTTTACAATATTATCAATATTATTGATAAAAGTGCCTGCTTTGGAACGTCTGATAAAGCCAAATACTGCAAGAGCTGTGTAAGCTTCTCTTAATGTACTACGTCCTATCCCTAAGGTGCTGCTGACTATATTTTCATTGGGTAACATATATCCTTCTGGAAGTTTTCCTGAGAGAATTAATTCTTTAAATTTTTGAAAAAGAGTCTGAGAAATGTTCTTTCCCAAATCTGATTTCAAGAAATCTACGTTTTCTAATAATATGTCCTTGTCCATGTCTCACCGTTACTGAAAATTGATAAGCAATACCCCCTTTTTTTATTTTTCAGTAACTCTCTCCTTTCTTAAATTATGTTTTCTAAATAGTATTGCCTATTGATGAATTGTAGATTTTATCAGATATTAGGAAGACCTCCGCTTTTTACAGCAAGTGCTTTCTAACTTACAAATAAATTTGACAGTTACTAAAATAAAAATCACATTAAAAAATTTATCTATATTGTACTATATAATATATATTTTTGCAAATCAAAACTAAATTTTATCGAAAATGTAAAAAAATAGTGTTTTTTTAAAATGAAAAAGAAAGATTTTTAAACAATATTACTAAAAAGAAAGAATATTGTAAGCTTATCTATTTTACTGTACCATATTTTAATAAAAAATTTTTTATATTAAAAAAGAAAAGAATTGCACACAAACAATGAAAATGATATAATCTTTAGAAATCTAAAAAGGAGGGCATATCATTGGATAAAAAAGAAATAATTCAGGTTGAACAAAAGGTTCCAGTATCGTTATTAATTCCTTTAAGCATACAACATATGTTTGCTATGTTTGGAGCATCGGTGCTAGTACCTTTTCTTTTTGGCATCAATTCTGCAATTGTGTTATTTATGAATGGTGTGGGAACATTGCTGTTTATCTTGATTACAAAAGGAAAATCTCCAGCTTATTTAGGTTCTAGTTTTGCATTTTTAGCATCAGGTGCGATTGTGATTGAACAATTTGGATATCAATATGCTTTAGGGGCATTTGTAGCAGTTGGTTTTTGTGGTTGTATTTTATCAGTTGTGATTTATCACTTTGGCTCTGATTGGATTCATATTGTATTACCACCAGCAGCAATGGGTCCTGTGGTAGCTTTGATTGGATTGGAATTAGCTACAACAGCAGCAGATAATGCGGGACTTTTACCAGCAGAAGGACAAAAAATTATGGGAAGCAATGTCATTGTATTTTTTGTGACGATTGGCGTTGCTGTATTTGGTTCTGTTATGTTTAAAAAGTTTTTATCAGTCATTCCAATATTAATTGCAATATTATGTGGTTATGTTGCGGCGATTGCTACCCATATTATTGATTTTGAAGCAGTAAAAGCAGCCTCCTTTTTTGCTTTTCCTAATTTTATATCACCTAAATTTGATATTAATGCGATTATAATAATGCTTCCTGTGTTACTTGTCATTAGTTCGGAACATATTGGACATCAGATTGTAACAGGAAAAATTATAGGCAGAGATTTATTAAAAGACCCAGGATTACATCGTTCTTTATTTGCGGATAATTTTTCTACCATGATTTCTGGTTGTATTGGCTCTGTTCCAACCACAACTTATGGAGAGAATATAGGTGTTATGGCAGTAACAAGAGTATATAGTGTATATGTCATTGCAGGTGCAGCTATTCTTTCTATTTTTTGCTCTTTTATTGGGAAGCTATCTGCTTTGATTGGAACAATACCTGGTCCCGTTATTGGTGGAATTTCTTTTTTACTATATGGTATGATTGGAACATCTGGAATCCGTATTCTGGTAGATTCAAAAGTGGATTTTTCAAAATCTAAAAATTTAATATTAACTTCTGTTATTTTTGTCACAGGACTTTCGAGTGTAACAGTAGATTTAGGAAGTGTAAAATTAAGTGGTATGATACTGGCTTGTATTGTAGGTATGATATTAAGCTTATTATTTTATATATTAGATAAGTTTCATTTAACAAATGATGGGGAATAAACATACAAAACTATCATAAAAATTTCCCAAGGAAACAGAACAGTATTTAAAAAAACCTGCACTGGATAAATGAACATTTAATAAGGCAATACAAAAAATTTGTGAATCTAATAAGGTTATAGAGAAAGAAAAAGAATATCTAAAAATATTAAAAAAATAAAATGAATAAAGGAGAAAAAAGATGGAAAAAGTGACAACTGCTTATTTTAGTCCTACTGGAAATTCAAAAAAATATAGCATATTATTAGCAGAAAAAATAGGCTTGCCTTTTAAAGAATTGGATTTTACAAAAAGAGAAAATCGGCAAAATAATTTTGAGTTTTCAAAAGGAGATATTGTTATATTTTCTGCACCAGTATATGCGGGTAGATTACCTAATATCAATTTATTTGAAAATATTGAGGGAAATGGAGCATATGCAGTTTGTATGGTAACTTATGGAAATAGAGAATATGATGATGCTCTTTTAGAACTCAAAAATATATGTGAACAAAAGGGGTTTTATGTCATTGCTGCTGTTGCTTGGATAGGAAAACATACGTATAGTGATGTGCTTGGTGCTGATAGACCCAATGAAAAAGATGTTTTAAAAATAGAAGAATTGGCAGCTTATCTTCAAAATGGCATAGAAAAACAAGACTTTTTAGGAAAGCATTTAAAGGTAAAAGGAAATCCAAATTATTGTGAACATAAAGCGCTTTCTTTTGTGCCGCAACCAGATGAAAAATGTAGCCAATGTGGAAGCTGTGTAAAAAAATGCCCTGTGGGCGCAATTAACAATAAAACATTATTAGCATATGCAGAAAAATGTATTAGTTGTTTTGCTTGCGTAAAGGGATGTACAAGACATGCAAGAAAGGTAGAGGATTCTTTTTTTCCAAAATTAGTGGAAAAATTGGAAAAAAATTTAAAAGATGTAGAAAAAGAAGCAGAAATATTTTTATTAGAATGATAGAGGAAAAAATGATGAAAAAAAGTGTTGTAATTATTAATGGAAAAGGTGGAGTGGGAAAAGACACCTTGTGTGAAGTTGTTGCTAAAAAATATAGTGTAAGAAATGTATCTTCCATTACACCAATAAAAGAAATTGCAAAAATAGGAGGGTGGCAAGGGGAAAAAGGAAATAAAGATAGAAAATTTTTGGCAGATTTAAAAAAGTTGTTTGTAGAATATAATGATTTACCTTTTGTATATTTAAAAAAAGAGATGGAATCTTTTTTGCAAAAAAAAGAAGAAATCCTTTTTATACATATTAGAGAAAAAGAAGAAATTAAAAAATTTTTGCAATATGCCAGCAGTAAAAAAGTAATATGTAAAACCTTACTTATAACAAGAGAAGAAGAAAGTGACAAAATTTATGGAAATCTTGCGGATGATATGGTGGAACAGTATATGTATGATGTAGTCTATAAAAATGATATGCCTTTAGAAAAAGTAGAAAAAGATTTTATGATGTTTTTTGAAAAAAATGTATTGAAATAAAAAGAAAAGGGCATAATGATAGTGGTATTGTTAAGGAGGGAAAATATTTTTTATTGAGCGATTTTTTTAAAGTTGAAAATTTTTTAAAAAAATTTGAAAAAAAGTGTTGCAATATAGAAAAAGATGTGATATAGTATAAAACGTTCTCGCCGAAAGGATAGGAAATAAAAAAATGAAAAAAATAAAAAAAAGTACTTGACAAACGGTGAGAAAAGAGTATAATAATTTTTTGTGACTGCCCAAAAAGCAAGTTACAGACAAGCACAAAAAAGTTAAAAAAAAGTAAAAAAAGTGCTTGACAAAATAAAACATCAATGATA
>CAJTZO010000012.1 GCA_910583755.1 uncultured Clostridia bacterium | reverse complement strand
GTAGTTTTTATTACAATACCAAAATTTCCCTCAATTGTTTAGGTTTACCCTCTAACATAAGTATTAAGAGTGGATTGTTTTACATTAATGCAGATATTCTTTATCCATACTAAAATGATTTCTTTTATTGTTAGACATAACTTAACATTACTTTTTTTGTTTGATTGAATATTTTTTGCAATGAGCAACTTTTGCTTACATTCTCCATATGTTTTAGAATAAACAGATTTATATTTTGTTTTACCATTTTTATCAAAACCAGATTTATATCTACCTTCCCAACGACCATCATTTCTCTTATAAATATTCTCACCCTTTTTTGACATAGTATTTTCAACCCTCTCATAGCTTGACCATAAATTTGACTGTTTTAAAAAATTGATTGATTACTTATGTGGTTATTTTTATAGCATTTTAACAAATTTTTGTTCGATTTATGTCGCTTTATATAGATATTTTTATTGACAAAATAATGTAAACATGCTATCTTAAAAATAACAGTAGGTTCATAAAGTGTTATACTTTACGAACTATTTTTTTATCAATAAACTTGCTTTCTGGAATGAAAATAATACTGTAGCACTATCAACTACTTGGTCATGTAATATATTAAGTGACAGAATAAAATTATAGATAAAAAGGTTAAATAGAAAGACCAAATTCAAAAATACTAATAAAATAAACCAATAATAATATCATGCATATATTCTGTTTTTGAATAATAAATCGTTTCTATTGCTAACCTTTTTATTCTCAATAAATAAAAAACTAGAATAAAGGCAGCTCTATTCATTAGAGCTGCCTTTATTTTTCATACTAAATTTCAAATAATTTATTCTTTTTCATTTCAAGAATAAATTATTATATTTGATAAAGCAGATTTTCCCAAGCATATGTAATTTTGTGTTATTAAAGCATTTTTATCCTGCCGTAGATATATATAAATCTGAAATAAAACTAGCTGTATTTCCGTGAGGATAGATAATAACAAACATGGTCAGAAGTAATACTAATTATAGTATATCCTTGATTTGTATGGATTTGAGCATCAGCATAATTAACAAAATACCAGTGATGGGTTTTGTTTCTTTTTACATTTAAAGTTTTTACTTGTTATATTAGGTAAAGATTATTAGCAACTAAAATAATAAAAAATTTTAAAAATTAAAAAATAGAAAGGATAATTAATGTGAAACAATTTAAAAAGATAATTATTTCCGAATAAAAATTTGTGAAGAAGTGATATTGCTTTATTCTTTAAAAACACTAGAGTTATGTGCTTTGGAACATACAAATATAAAACAATTCATTGCTGAACGTCCAGTGGATGTTCAGCAATGATTGGAATGCAATGGAGACCAACACTCTCAAAATTCTTTGATAATCTGAGGACTTTACTTAAAATTAATAAATAAAGTCCTTTTTATTTGTTATCAAGTTTTTTTCCTAATTCTAATAACTGTTGATGCTTCCTTTGGATAAAATCGTACGCATTACGGTGATGTGGTATAGTACAATTTTCACAATTTTTGATGCCATTTTCTGTATAACTAAAATTTCCGCCACATTTATCACCAAGAGGATATAAAGGGCAATAACAAAAAAGACAGTTAAAATCTTCCTCCTTTTTTACCTTATGACAGCGAAAATATTCGCACTTTTGATTACTAAAAAATTTATAATGTTCACTCATAATTCTCACTCTGTTTTATGATTATTTTATGTGTAAAAAAGCAACAATATTTACGATAAATTGACTGGCATAACATTTACTTTTGATTTTTTTCGCAATTCATACTCTTTTATTATATCTTCTATTTCATAGGTTGACATATTGATAATACTTGCTATTTCCTTTGTGGTATAGTTTTTATTGTACATTGTGATTAATATTTCTATTTTTTGTTTTTTTGCACCAACTTCTATACCATCATTAAAACTTTTTTCTTTATCTATTTTTGATTTTAAATCAATTACTTTGTTTAAAAATACATCGTTTATCATATTATTTATAACTCCTTTTTTGTTGTTTGAGGTTGTTTGTAAAAATTAGAATCTACAATTATTAAATCATATTTTAAATGTATGTATTTTTTGCAGCAAAAACGTAATTTCCCTATTTTATAAATATATCATATAGTTTATCGTAATTTTTAGAAAAAAGTTTATAATTTTCTCTTAATTTTTTTATTTTTTTCTTACAAAACAGTTTCCATTTTATAAAAACATAAAAATATTTACTTCTAAAATAAAAAGTGCTAATCAATCTGTTCCAAAAGACTTTATTAACAAACTGAAATTTTTAGCACCTTTTATTTTTTATTACTTTTTATATTCTGGTGTTCCATCTACCCTTTCAATTTCAAATGGTGTAACTTGATAGACATAATAGTTTAACCAATTAGAAAATAATAAATTACTATGGCTTTTCCACCTTACAATAGGGTCGTTTTTAGGGTCATCATCTTTAAAATAATATTTCGGAAAGGGCACATCATCCCTTTTTCCTAAATCTCTTGTATATTCTTCTTTTAATGTAAATGGGTCATATTCTGAATGTCCCATAACAAAAATACGGCTACCATGACGAGAAGAAGCAATATATAAGCCAGATTCCTCTGATGTAGAAAGAACTTCTAGCCTTGGCTCACAAAAAATATCTTCCAGCTTTACTTCTGTGTGGCGGGAATGTGGAACATAAAACACATCATCAAATCCTCTCAACAAATCAGCACTCTTTACACGTACCGTATGTGGAAAAACACCAAACATTTTCTGCGGTAAAGCATGTTTTCGTATTCCATAATGATAATAAAGTCCTGCTTGTGCTCCCCAACAAATATGAAGTGTTGAAGTTACATGTGTTCGAGACCATTCCATAATTTCTTTTAATTCTTCCCAATAATTCACTTCTTCAAACGGTAAATCCTCCACGGGTGCGCCTGTAATAATCATTCCATCTAAATTTTTATGTTTTATTTCATCAAAACTATGATAAAAACTTTGTAAATGTTCGGGAGCAGTATTTTTTGTTTGATGATTTTTAGGAAAAAGTAAGGTAATATTAATTTGTAAAGGTGTATTTCCCAACAAACGCAACAACTGTGTTTCTGTTGTTTCTTTTAATGGCATCAAATTAAGAATTGCAATTTCTAATGGACGTATATCTTGATGAAAAGCCCTTTCTTCTCCCATAACAAATATATGCTCCTTTTCCAATATCTCCCTTGCAGGTAAATTATCTGGTATTCTAATTGGCATGTTTATTCCCTCCTAAATAAAATTAAAATCAAAAACGCCTTCATAGTAAATACTATGAAGGCGTATCAAAACGCTGTACCACTTCACTTTATTTTCTAACAATCAGAAAACCTCTTTGCCAGTACGTCTGTTAAGATAATACTGTTTCGCTGTAACAGGCGAACCTGTTGTAGCCTAGACCTATAAAAAGGCTTCGGTACACCATTCCAGAGCCATTTTCAGTGCTGTTTCCTTTACCTTTTCCCACCACGTTGCAAGGCTCTCTGAAAAAATCCACAGACTTACTTTCTCTATCATTACGTTTAAAAGGTATTTTATCATACCTTTCGGATTCTGTCAATGATAAAAAGAACCCATAGCACCACTTATCTACTATAGTTTTGCTATAATAAAAATTGGATTCTATCCCTAATATTTTTAATAAATTTTTTCTTTCTGGAAAGTTCTTTCTGGAAAGCCTATCATACATTATAATTAATACTATCAAATCATTTAAAAAAATACATCTTTCTATTTCAGTCAAATTCAGTCAATTTTGTGCAAGTATACCAATCAAAAACGCGCATTTTTGTAAATGATAATGATTGATTATGACCGAAAATAATGGTATAGTAGTATCAGAAGGAGGAAAACAACATGTTAACAGAACAACGATATCAAAAAATTATGGATATGGTGGACAGAAAAAAAACCGTTACCGTTTTAGAACTTGTGCAGACACTCAAAATTTCAGAGTCTACTGTTCGCCGGGATTTGGTATCACTGGATAAACTTGGAAAACTCATCCGTGTACATGGTGGTGCAACAGCTTTAAATCTACAATATGAAACATCGGATGAAGGTATTTCTGAAAGAAGTTCTTTAAACATAGAGCAAAAGCATACTATCGGAAAATATGCCTCACAATTAATCGTACCAGGTGATTTTGTTTATCTGGATTCTGGTACAACAGTTGAGATTATGGCTAGCTATATTACAGAAAAAAACGCAAGTTATGTTACAAATTCTGTGTGGCAAGCAAAAGCGTTATCAAAACATAATATTCCTGTAACAATTATTGGTGGGACATTTAAAGCTATTACAGAAGCCATTATCGGCAGCGAAGCCGTAGAATCCTTACAAAAATTTCACTTTACCAAGGGCTTTTTTGGTGTCAACGGCATCAGTGAGGTTGCTCATTTCAGCACACCAGAATCCAGTGAAGCCTCTGTAAAAAGAACAGCATTATCACATTGTAAAGAATCTTACATCCTAGCGGACTCCAGCAAATTTGACAAAATTTCAGCAGTCACATTTGGTCAGCTTGAAAATAGCACTATTATTACAACAGATTTAGCACCTAAAAATTATCATCATACAATTTATGTGAAAGAAGGCGAAGAAAAATGATTTATACGGTTACTTTTAATCCTTCCTTGGATTATATCATTACAACAGACACTCTTACTCTGGGAGAAATCAATAGAGCTACCTCAGAATTGATACTAAGCGGTGGAAAAGGAATCAACGTTTCTACAGTATTAAACCATTTAGGTGTAGAAAACATAGCACTCGGTTTTGTAGCAGGATTTACGGGAGAAGAAATTGAAAATGGCTTTCAAAGAAGTGGTGGCAAAAGTGATTTTATTCACCTAGAAAAAGGGCTTTCACGGATTAATGTAAAAATCAAAGCCAAAGAAGAAACAGAAATTAATGGTATGGGACCTGAAATTTCTGAAAAAGAATTACAGCAACTTTTTACCAAACTAGACACCTTACAGGCAGAAGATATTTTAATTTTAGCTGGAAGTGTACCAACTTCACTACCACAAGACATTTATCAAAAAATTATGGCAAGATTGCAAAGCAAGGGAATTAAAATCATTGTAGACGCCACAAAAGATTTACTTGTTAATGTTATGAAATATCATCCATTTTTAATTAAACCAAATAATCATGAATTAGGGGAAATATTTGGTGTAACATTAAAAGAAAAAGAGGAAATTATAACCTATGCTAAAAAGCTACAACAAATGGGAGATAATCAAGTCAATATTTTGGTATCTATGGCAGGAGATGGCGCTATATTTGTAGGTACAAATGGTGAGATATATCAAACACCAGCACCAAAAGGGACCGTTGTAAACTCTGTGGGGGCAGGGGATAGCATGGTAGCCGGATTTACCGCTGGATATTTAAAACATTATTCTTTGGAAGACGCTTTTTATATGGGAGTTGCAACTGGCAGCGCAAGTGCATTTTCAAAATACTTAGCAACAAAAGAAGAAGTGGAAAAAATATTACATAGCATTAGATAACATAAAGAGGAGGACATCATTTATGAAAATTACGGAATTACTATCCAAAGATTCCATTTTGTTAGGAGCAGCACCAAAAGACAAAGAAGAAGCTATCAACATACTTGTAGATTTAATGGAAAAAGGCGGAAAATTAAAGGATAAAGAAGGTTATAAACAAGGAGTATTGGAGAGAGAAGCAAGCGGAACAACTGGAATTGGAGAAGGTATTGCTATTCCTCATGCAAAAGTTGCAGCAGTAAAACATCCTGGTTTAAGTTCTATAACAGTACCAGAAGGGGTGGACTATGCATCATTAGACGGCGAGCCAAGTAAATTATTTTTTATGATTGCAGCACCAGCAGAAGGTGGAGACGTACACATTGAAGTATTGCAAAGGCTTTCTATGCTTTTGATGAATGAAAGTTTTCGAAATGACTTATTAAATGCAAAAGATATTGACACATACTTAGATATTATTGACAAAGCAGAAAGAGAAAAATTTGCAGAAGAATATGCAGAGGAAAAACCAGTTGCAACAAGTAGCAGTGGCTATGATGTATTAGCAGTAACCGCTTGTCCTACTGGTATTGCACACACCTTTATGGCAGCAGAAAATTTAGCAACCAAAGGAAAAGAAAAAGGCATTTCTATCAAGGTAGAAACAAATGGTTCTGGTGGTGCAAAAAATGTGTTGACAACAGAGGAAATTAAAAACGCAAAATGCATTATTGTTGCCGCAGATAAAAAAGTGGAAATGACTAGATTTCATGGAAAAAAGGTTATTGTAACAAAGGTAGCAGATGGTATTCATAAAGCAGATGAACTTTTAGATAGAGCAATGGCAGGAGATGCCCCCATTTTCCATGCAGAAGGTGGTGCAACAGAAGAACAAGCAGCGGAAAAAGGAAAAGGGCTTCATACTGTTTATGTCGACTTAATGAATGGTGTTTCTAACATGTTACCCTTTGTTATTGGTGGAGGTATTTTAATCGCTCTTGCATTCTTATTTGATAATTATGAAATGAATCCTGCAAATTTTGGTAGCAATACACCCTTTGCTGCATTTTTAAAACAAGTAGGAGATGGCTCTTTTGCATTTATGTTACCTGTATTAGCCGGATTTATTGCTTCTAGTATTGGTGACAGACCGGCGTTAGCAGTGGGTTTTGTTGGCGGATATTTAGCAAAAGAAGGCGGCAGCGGCTTTTTAGGCGCATTAGCAGCTGGTTTTATTGCAGGATATTTGATACTTGGGCTGAAAAAAGTATTTGACAAACTTCCTCAAAGTTTAGAAGGTATCAAACCTGTATTATTATATCCTCTTTGTGGTATTTTTCTGATTGGTGCAATCATTATTTTCTTAATCAATCCACCAGTTGGTGCATTAAACACAGCATTATTTCATGGTTTAAATTCTATGGGTTCCTCTAGTCGGGTATTACTCGGCATTGTATTAGCAGGCATGATGTCCATTGATATGGGAGGCCCAATTAATAAAGCAGCCTATGTTTTTGGCACTGCTTCCATTACAGAAGGAAATTATGAAATGATGGCAGCCGTTATGATTGGTGGTATGGTTCCACCTCTTGCCATCGCCTTAGCAACAACATTTTTTAAAAACAAATTTACAGAATCAGAAAGAAAATCAGGTATCGTAAATTATATTATGGGGCTTTCCTTTATTACAGAAGGTGCAATTCCTTTTGCAGCCTCTGACCCGCTTCATGTCATACCAGCTTGTGCAATCGGTGCAGCAGTTTCTGGAGGATTATCCATGTTTTTTAATTGTACTTTAATGGCACCTCACGGCGGATTATTTGTATTACCAGTCATCGGCAACAGTATAATGTATCTTGTTTCTTTGATAATTGGCTCTGTTGTTGGTACTTTATTATTAGGCATATTGAAAAAACCGGTAACACAAAAATAAAAATTTAAACCATTGGGAATATTTTTCTCAATGGTTTTTTGTATGACAACACTTACAAAAAAAGCCAAAAATTTCAAAGTATTAACATTGTTTTTCAAGCAAAAAAATTAAAATTTTGTAATAGTTGTATAAATCATATGGAATATATCAACAATAAAAATAAAAATCTATCAAAATTTTAAAAAAATAGACTCTAAATTTCATAAGGCTGTCATCTTGACGAAAATATTATTTTTAGCGTATTATTTTACAAAATAAGTTTTCACAAGATTGAGAAGAAAAAAATTAGGGGGAAAAACAATGAAAAAATTATTTGCAAGTGTCATGGCAGCTGTAATGATGTTTTCTTTTGCAGCTTGTTCTTCAGGCGGTGAAAATCAAAACAGTGATGTAGAAAGTAATCCAGAAAGCAATGTAGAAAGTAGTGCAGATGCTTCTACCTTTTTGATAGGTGGTATTGGACCACTGACAGGTGGTGCAGCTTCCTATGGAAACAGTGTAAAACAAGGTGCTGAAATTGCGATTGCTGAAATCAATGAAGCAGGTGGCGTAAAAGTAGGTGACCAAACACATACTCTTGCACTTGACTTTCAAGATGACGAATCCAGCGAAGATAAAGCCATTACTGCTTACAACTCTTTAATGGATAAAGGGATGAAGGCTATGATTGGTACTGTAACAAGTGCTCCTTGTATTGCAGTCAAAGAGTTATCCAAACAAGATAATATATTGCAGATTACACCTTCTGGTTCTGCCATTGAGTGTATCACAGATGCACCAAACGTATTCAGACTTTGCTTTACAGACCCATTACAAGGTATAACCATGGCTGATTATGTAAAAGAAGCAGGTTTCACAAAAGCTGCTGTTATTTTCAATAATTCTGATGACTATTCTACAGGTATGAAAAATGCTTTTGTAGAACAAGTCAAAGTAAATGGTGGAGAAGTTGTTACAGAAGAAGCATTCAACGAAGGTGATGTTGATTTTTCTACACAATTAACAAAAATTAAAGGTACCGATGCAGAAATTATATTCTGCCCAGTTTATTATGAAGCAGCAGCATATATTACACAACAAGCAAAAGAACTTGGCATGGAATTACCATTTATTGGCGGAGACGGTTGGGATGGTATCCTTGCACAAGTAACTGACCCTGCAACAGTAGAGGGTGCCGTATTTTTAAGTCCTTTTTTAGCAACAGATGAAGCAGAAGAAGTTGCAAGCTTTGTATCAAAATACGAACAAAAATATAGTGCAACACCAGACCAGTTTGCAGCAGATGGTTATGATACAGTATATGTTATCAAAGCAGCTATGGAAAAAGCAAATTCTATGGAAAGTGATGCTATGATTGCAGCTATGACAGAAATTACAGTAGATGGTATCACAGGTTCTATGTCATTTACAGAAGAAGGCGAACCAGATAAAAGTGCGAAATTTGTTGTAATTAAAGATGGACAATATACAGCAATGGAATAAGAAAAAAATAGTCCCTTCTGTCTCATTAGGCAGAAGGGTGTTGTTTTTTAAAGCCTTCTTTTCTTAAAAAAAGAGAGGATATGGGCAAAGCCCAAAATCTATATTGGTATGATGTAAAAGAGGTGGGATAATATGTTAATTAGTATGTTAGAACAGTTAATCAACGGATTAAGAACAGGCAGTATTTATGCACTTATCGCATTAGGGTATACTATGGTTTATGGAATTGCGAAAATGATTAATTTTGCTCATGGTGACATCATTATGGTAGGTGCCTATACCTTATATGTAAGCATTTCCTTGTTAGAGCTTTCTATACCACTTTCTATTTTATTAACTGTTATTGTTTGTTCTGTTGTAGGTGTTGTGGTAGAAAAAGTGGCATACAAGCCTTTAAGAAATGCACCACCCCTTGCGGTATTGATTACTGCAATTGGTGTTAGTTATTTGTTACAAAGTCTTTCCCTTTTAATATTTAAAGCAAATCCAATCCCTTTTAACTCTGTAATTAATATTCAATCTGTTCGTTTCGGAAGCTTAAATATTTCAGGTATTACCATTGTAACATTAATTGTAACTACAATAGCTATGTTAGCCTTGACGTTATTTGTCAATAAAACAAAAGCGGGAACCGCCATGAGAGCTGTATCGGAAGACAAAGGAGCAGCACAATTAGTCGGTATCAATGTAAACAAAACAATTTCCATGACGTTTGCCATCGGTTCTGCACTGGCAGCACTTGCTGGTATTTTATACATATGTCAATATCAAACATTAAAACCAACAATGGGAGCCCTTCCCGGCATCAAAGCCTTTGTTGCTGCAGTATTAGGCGGAATCGGAAGTATTCCCGGTGCAATGTTTGGCGGAATTATATTAGGAATGATAGAAAGTTTGTCAAAGGCATATATTTCAACAGAATTATCGGATGCTATTGTATTTGGTGTACTTGTTGTGGTATTGCTTGTCAAACCTTCTGGTATATTAGGTAAAAAACAAAATGAAAAAGTATAGGAGGTGGGCAAATGAAACAATTATTTGATAAAAAAGAGTTTAAAAATATTATTATTTTATTAATTGGATATCTTTTTATTACCATACTAATCAAAGGTGGCTTTTTAAATCGTCAATACACTTCTTTGTTGGTGCCGATTGCCGTTAACATTATGCTTGCAGTTTCTTTGAATTTAGTTACTGGTTTTTTGGGAGAATTATCCTTAGGGCATGCATGTTTTATGTCCATTGGAGCATACAGTAGTGCCATTTTTACAATCAATACCCATTTGCCCGCAGCAATTCAATTTATGATTGCGCTTGCATTTGGCGGCATGATGGCGGCAATTTTCGGCTTTTTGATTGGTGTTCCTGTCTTACGTTTACGAGGAGATTATCTTGCAATTGTTACACTAGGCTTTGGTGAAATTATAAAATCAATTTTGATTGCAATGGGTAGTATTACAAATGGTGCAAAAGGTCTTTCCAAAATACCACTTTACTCTAATTATAAAAATTATACCGTTGTCTATCTTATTATGGCAATTACCATATTGATGATAACAAATTTAGTAAAGTCCAGAGATGGGCGTGCTATTTGTGCTGTTAGAGACAATGATATTGCAACAGAATCTATTGGTATTCATGTAAGTTCTTATAAAATCAAGGCATTTGTAATTTCTGCATTTTTTGCAGGTATTGCAGGTGTATTATATGCTCATAATGTTGGGATTATCAAACCAACCACATTTGACTATAACCAATCCATTGAAATTCTTGTTATTGTGGTATTGGGTGGTATGGGAAGTATCCAAGGTTCCATTATTGCAGCTATTATTTTAACCATATTACCAGAATTATTAAGAGGAGCAGATAACTACAGAATGTTGCTTTACTCTATTGCTTTAATTTTAATTATGATATTTAACCATTCCAAAATAAAAGAAGGATTAATGGAAAACAAAACATTTTCCAGACTTCTTCCAAAAAGAGGAGGGGTAGAACATGGCGCTTCTTGAAGTAAAAAATTTAAGTATCTCCTTTGGTGGGTTAAGAGCAGTTGATGATTTTAATATTAGTATTGAACAAAATCAATTATATGGTTTGATTGGGCCAAACGGTGCCGGAAAAACAACCATCTTTAATCTTTTAACAGGCGTATATCGTCCCACAGAAGGTAGCATTGTATTAGACGGTACGAATTTAGTAGGGAAAACAGCATCTGAAATATGCAGGGAAGGCTTTGCTCGTACTTTTCAAAACATCCGCCTTTTTCACAAATTGACGGTATTAGACAATATTAAAACAGCATTACATAATCAATTAAAATACTCTTTACTTGATAGCATGCTACATACTAAAAAATATAAAAAGTTGGAAAAGGAAATGAACGAAAAAGCCATTAGTCTATTAAAAGAGTTTGACTTAGACAAAGAAGCAAATGCCATTGCAGAAAATCTGCCTTATGGTAAGCAAAGAAAGTTAGAAATTGCGAGAGCCTTAGCAACACATCCAAAAATCCTTTTATTGGATGAACCAGCCGCTGGTATGAATCCAACAGAAACATTAGAATTAATGGATACTATCCGAAAAATACGTGATAAATTTCAAATTGCTATTCTTTTAATAGAACATGATATGAACTTAGTATTAGGCATTTGTGAAGAATTGGTTGTTTTAGACTATGGCAGAGTCATTGCGCAGGGTCTTCCTTTTGATGTTGTAAATGACCCTACTGTTATTACAGCATATATTGGTGATTAAGGGGGAAAGAATATGCATATGCTTAAAATCAAAAACTTAAATGTTTACTATGGACATATTCATGCTATCAAAGATATTTCCATTCGTGTGGAAGAAGGAGAAGTTGTTTCATTGATTGGTGCAAACGGTGCTGGAAAAACAACCACAATGCAAACCATATCAGGATTATTGAGAGCAAAAAGTGGTTCTATTGATTTTATGGGAAGAAATTTAATGAAAACAGAGCCACATAAAATTGTAGAATTGGGTGTTGCACAAGTTTTGGAAGGACGGCGTGTTTTTGCTAATTTGACAGTAAAAGAAAATATACAAATGGGCTCTTATACCGTAAAAGATTCTTTGGAAGGTTTGAGACAAGCAAGAAAAGATATTTATGACAAATTTCCAAGACTAAGAGAAAGAAAAGAACAACTTGCAGGAACACTTTCTGGTGGTGAACAACAAATGCTTGCTATGGGAAGGGCATTAATGACACGACCACGCTTATTAATTTTAGATGAGCCTTCTATGGGACTCTCTCCCCTTTTAGTAAAAGAAATATTTGAAATTATAAAAGAAGTAAATAAATCTGGTGTTACTGTTTTATTAGTAGAACAAAATGCAAAAATGGCTTTGTCTGTATCTGACAGAGCATATGTTTTAGAAACTGGCAAAATTACAACAGAAGGAAAAGCCAAAGATTTAATGAAAAACGAATCTATTAAAAAAGCATATTTAGGTGCATAATTCTCCCTTTTTTAAAAAATCAGTGTTTTTACTAAAATAAGAAGGTTTTAAATAGCAGTTCGCCCAAAACATTTATGGCATGTTTTGGGCGAATCAAAATAAAAGATAGATTATATTCTAAAAGGTTTATATTACAATATGTTTTAACATTTCTGCTTGTTGCGACAATTTTTGAGAATTATTTTTACTTTCTTCTACCATTCCCACTGTGTTCTGAACAATATTAGAAATACGATTAATATCAGACATTGCATTTTTTACCATTTCTGCCTGTTCTTTAAAAATATGTATCATTTCTAATATTTCCTGTTGAGATTGACTTGTATTTGAAATTGCCTTTTTAAATTCTTCATTTGCTTTTTGTGCAAAATTTGCACCTTGTTCTATGGCATTTAAGGTAGCAATAATTAAATCACTTGTCGTTTGGGAAGCAGAAGTGCTTTCTCCAGCAAGAGAACCAATTTGCGTTGCAACAACCGCAAATCCTCTGCCTGCCTGTCCTGCTCTTGCTGCTTCAATAGAGGCATTCAAGGAAAGCATATTGGTAGATTGTGCAATAGAATCAATTTCACCAATAATACCTTTAATTTTTTCTGCTGTGTCCGAAATACTTTTCATGGAATCCATCATTTGATTCATGTCTGTACTTGTTTGTTGCATATTTTCAATGACAATATTTGAATTTTTTACCACTTTATTGGAAATATCTTCACTCTTTTGAGATTTTTCTAAAAGATTTTCCATATCCAAGAGTAAGGTAGATACATATTGCTTTTGCGTCACTGCATCTTCTGCAATCGTTTCAGAAGCACGATAGGTTTGATTGGAAGTATTTGATAAAGATACTGCAACTTGTTTTACTCGTTCTACAATGTTTTCCTGTTCCTGTACTAATATTTTGCTTTTTTCCATACTTTGCTTAATACTGGATACCATTTGATTAATATTGATACTCAAATCATAAAATTCTTGATTTGTGTCAATATCCACTTTTACATCTAAATCTCCAGAGGTAATTTGTTGCAGTTTTTGAATGATTTTTTGTATTCCATCCACTACCTGATTTTTAACAAGAGAATTGATAATAAGGACTAAAATAATGAAGATTCCGAGACAAATCATCATAAAAGTAACGACTTGTACCATACGTGACTGATATAATTCTTTGGTGGGAAGGGCTAACCCTACAAAATAATCACCATAGCTTTCTGCTGCAACATATACTTTTTGATGGTTCACTTTTGCAACAGTAAAAACATTTTCTTTTGCAAGCCATTTTTCAGGAATGCCATATTGTTGATAGGTCATTCCATTTTCACCACCCATTTCCATAAAACCTGTTTTGGTATTTACTGCAAAAACAAAACCACTTACCCCATAATCAATATCTTTTAATGCCTTATCAATGGTATTGTTTGCCAATGCTTCATTTAACTTTTCAGGTTCTACACCAACTTGTACAATGCCTTTTTGGTCCATACGAGAAACGCCAATATATTGAAACATTTCTCCATCTGCCTGTTTTGGCTGAGGCTCTTGTACTAATTCAAAGGAGGAATTTTCTAATATTGCAAGAAATGGGGCTGTTTGGTCACCAGCATGAAAATCCATGCCATAATATTGTGGCATATTTCCCCACAATAAAATACCATTTTCATCTGTCACATGCACTTCGTCCACATCAAGTATTTTTGTTACTTTTTGCATTTCTTCAAGAGAATCTAACATTTGCGGATTTTTCGCAATCACATAAGAAAATATTCTTGCTTTTATCAACACATCTTGCTGAAATTCATCTTTAATTTCTTCAATTTCTTCTTGATTTTTTTGCAATGTTTCATGAATCGTATTCATTTTATCCACTGCAACCTTTTTTTGGTTGGATTGTGCTAATAATGTCTGAAGTGCAAAGATAATGCCCATAATTGCAATAAAGGCAATTAGCATACAAATACTTAAGTATTTCGTAAATTTTTTTTGCATGATGTCATTTTCCTCCTAAATAATTAATATACAATCTTATTATATCTTAATCAAGAAACTATTGTCAATTCTTATAATAAAGAATATCAAAATAAAAGATTTTATTTTGTATAATGTGAAATATGTTTGTATTTTATCAAAATATGTGTTACAATATTATAAATAATACATAAATTTTTTTAATTTCGAAGTGAAGGGACGAAAAAAAGTGAAAAATAAGATAACATCCATTTTATTTTTTTGCATGTTGTTATTTTGTTTTACAGGCTATACACAAACAGAAAAAGCATCTACTGCTTTATCTGTCAAAGGAACGCAGCTAGTAAATTCAGAAGGAATTCCTGTCCAGCTAAAAGGAATTAGCACACATGGTATTGCTTGGTTTCCTGAATATATTAACGAGGAATGTTTTAAAACATTAAAAAGCTGGAATGTAAATGTTATCCGTCTTGCTATGTATACAGAAGAAAGCGGCGGATACTGCACAGACGGCAAAAAGGAAGATTTAAAAAGTCTTATCAAAAAAGGGGTAGAATATGCCACAAAATATGATATGTATGTTATTATAGACTGGCATATTTTGTCTGACGGAAACCCCAACAAACATATTACAGAAGCAAAAGCATTTTTTGATGAAATATCAAAACAATATGCAAATCAAAGTAATGTGATTTATGAAATTTGTAATGAGCCAAACGGTGCCGTTTCTTGGGAAGAAATCAAAAAATATGCACAAGAAGTCATTGCAGTCATTCGCAAAAATGATGCGAATAATATCATTTTAGTTGGTACACCAAACTGGAGTCAATCTGTAGACCAAATTCAACCCCTTACTGAATTTCAAAATATCATGTATACACTACATTTTTATGCAGGCACACACAAACAAGAATTACGCAATACGATGAAAAAAGCAATTGATTCTGGACTGCCTTTATTTGTTTCAGAATATGGCATCTGTGACGCAAATGGGAATGGTGCCATTGATATCGAACAAGCAAATGAATGGATACACTTTATGAATGCGTCTCATATTAGTTATATTATGTGGAATTTATCCAATAAAGCTGAAAGCTCTGCCATTTTAAAAAGTAATCAAAAAAGTAATTTTACAACAGAAGATTTGAGTGATAGCGGAAAATGGTTTTACCAAATGATGACAAACAATACTGTTATTCCAAGCACTAAAAACGAGAATGATAGAAATAATTCTAGCACAAATGACCTTACAATATCTCCAAAAATGGTAGCTCAGTGGCAGGAAGGTGATAAATACTATTATAAATATCAAGTTACGATTCAAAATAATAGTCCCTACCCTAAAACACAATGGAATATTTCCTTACCATTTCATACAAATATCACACTTGTAAATGGCTGGAATGGAGTATTTCAAGTTAATAATCATTATCTTCACATTCGTAACTTGGATTATAACGCTTTTATTGCATCTGGGAAAATCCTTGAAAATATTGGCTTCATTCTTTGTGTAGATAAAAATATTTCATTATAATATTAAAAATATATTACAAAAATTAATATTGTTATCTTTGTTAAAAATAAATTGACTTTTAAATCATGTCATATTATAATTCAATATATTGTGATATTTTTTCATTAATATTACTACTTGTATTATATCATGATGATGGGGGAGAATTTTTCATGCTGAAACAACAAGAAAAAATACAAAGAAACATAAGTAATACGTTTTCCGGCAGCTTGAGCAAAAAAATCATTGCAAAGCTTATTGTTGTAGTTTTAGTCATCTTTTTTCTTATTGTATCGACATCGGGCTTTATATCCATGCAATCTCTAAGAAAGATTACAGCAGGAAAGCTAGTTTCTTCTGCTTATGAAAACGCGTTTTTGATTCAAAATGACATTGAAGGATATTATGGTCAAGTAAAAGGGTTTGCAAATTCCTTAAAAAACATTTCTGCTTTGCCTCCAGAACAACAAAGACAGGCAATTGATAATGCATTAGCAGGTATATTAAAAGGGGACAGTCATTTTACAACGGTTTTTGCTTACTTTGAACAAAATGTAATTGCTGATGCAAATGGAGAACCTTACAGTGTACACCAAAGGGATACAGTTTATGAAGCAATCGCTTACCCAGATGAATCTGGAAAAGGTATTTTATATGAAAAACATGAGGATGCATTTGATAATTTTGAAAAAGAATATTATATGCAAATCAAGTCCTCTGGTCAGCCTTATGTTATGGAACCTTATATCTATAATTTATTAGGCAAAGATATTATGATGATTAGTATTATGGCGCCTATTTATGATACAAATGGCACCTTTTTCGGTATCGCTGGTGTTGATGTTGCCTTAACAGATATGGGGGCACAAAATTATGCAAGCACTGGTTATTCTTCTACACACATGGTAGCTCTTTCAGAAGATAATACAGTTCTTTTAGACTCTAGTTTTAGTGACCGTGTAGGGAAAAATGCTTCTGAGGTAGGGTATTCCATTCTAGCTAATGATTCTAACAATATAAGAGCTATGTCAGATGGTACATTTTTAAATAGCAATTATATGATTGATTACTCTATGACCAACTTTGCAACCTCTAAAATTGGTGTCTCTGTCGTTGTACCATTAACCATAAACAGTGGAAATGGAAACCATTGGACATTATATATTGCGATTGATAGTGGTGAATTTAACCAAGCGATTATACAAGATTCTATTAAGTTAATGTTAGCTGTTACAGTATTTGGGATTGTATTACTTTATATTATCTATAGAATCATTAAAAAGTCACTTTATCCTATTACATACATTACAGCGGGTGCCTCTGAACTAGAAAAAGGAAATCTGAAAATTAATATTGATGTTAACACAGATGACGAATTAGGACGTTTGGCAAGTGGTATCAATCATATTAGTGAAACAATGGATAATTATGTTCATGATATTTCTCACCAACTTTCAGAAATGGCAGAAAACAATATGGACATTGAAATCAGACAAAAATATATTGGAGATTTTATCCCAATTCAAACCTCTATTGAAAAAATTGCTGCCTCTTTAAACGAAACTTTACATCAAATTAGAATTTCAGCAGATGATGTTGCTTCTGGTTCTGTCAGTGTATCTAGTGGTGCACAAATCTTATCTAAAGGTGCTATTGAACAAGAATCTGCCATTGACGAATTAGCAGTATCTATTGCCAGTTTATCTGATGATGTAGCAGCAAATGCAGATGATGCAGAAAAAATGGATTTCTTAGTAAAACAAGTGAGTGAAAATATTATAACAAGTAATACAGAAATGAAAAAATTGATGAGTGCTATGGCAGATATTCAAGAATCTTCTTCTGGAATCGAAGAAATTTTAAAAACCATTGGAGAAATTGCAAGACAAACAAATCTATTATCCCTGAACGCTTCTATAGAAGCAGCAAGAGCCGGTCAAGCAGGGAAAGGATTTGCTGTTGTTGCGGATGAAATACGAAATCTAGCAGCAAAAAGTGCAGACGCACTACAACAAACGGCTGAACTGATTGAACATTCTTTTGAATCTGTAAAACGTGGAACAAGTATTACAGATGATACTGCAAAAGCATTGTTCACTGTAGTAGAAGGAGCAAAAGAAATATCTGGTTCTGTTGATAAAATCAGTTTAGCATCTCAAAATCAAAAAAGGGTATTACAAGAATTGATTAAAAGTGTAGATTTAATTGCAGAAGTTGTGCAATCCAATACAAGTGCTGTGCAAGAAAGTGCTGAAACAAGTGAAAAATTATCACAACAGTCAAAACTTCTTCGCAGTTTAGTAAAGAAATTTCATTTAAAAGATACCCTTTCTTAAAAGAACAGATGCGAAATTTATAGGTTGACAACAAAAAGAAAAGGAATAACAAAGACGTTGAAAATAATATTTTCAACGTCTTTACTTTTTTCAAAAAAGAAATAGATATTGTCCGTCTTTTTTTATAAAGTTTTATTTTTTTGTTTCATAATTTCTACAAAATCAGAAAGAGCAACATTTTCTTTTGTACCTTCCTGCATATGTTTCAATTCTATTTGATTTTGTTCTATTTCTGTATCTCCAATCACAACAGAATATCTTGCATTTATCTTATTCGCATATTTCATTTGTGCTTTTACACTTCTTTCTACAGTGTCACATTCCGCATGAATACCCTGTTTTCTTAGCTGTAATGTCAATGTTTGTGCTTTTAACAGTCCTTTTTCCCCCATAGAACCAATATAAACGAGTGTATCACTTTCTACTTGACATTGCTGGTCTAATATCATAACCAAGCGTTCTATCCCCATACCAAAACCTACTGCTCCTGTTGGTTTTCCACCACATTCCTCTACAAGATTGTCATAACGACCACCTCCGCACACAGTCAAACCATTTGACACAAATTCAAATACAGTTCTTGTATAATAATCCAATCCTCTTACAATTTTAGGGTCTACTGTAAAAGCAATTCCCATTTCTTTTAAAATAGATTGTACCTTTTGAAAATGTGTTGTGCATTCTTCATCTAAGCAATCCAATACAGAAGGAGCCTGTGCAATCACACTTTGACAGCTTTTTTCTTTACAATCCAAAACACGAAGGGGATTTTTTAAATATCTTTCCTTACAAGTGTCACACAGTTTATCCAAATGTGATGCAATAAATTCTTTTAGTGTTTGATTATATCGATTTCTACATTCTGTACAACCTAAACTATTGATACACAATTCCACATTTTTTACATCTAGCTGTTCTAACAAGGTACTTGCAACAGAAATTGCTTCTGCATCCTGTGCTGCACTATAAGAACCAAACATTTCAACACCAAATTGATGGAATTGTCTTTGTCTACCTGCCTGTGTATTTTCACAGCGAAAAGTAGGCGAAATATAATATAATTTTGTGGGTTGAGATTGATTATGCATACCATGTTCAATATATGCCCTTACTGTACCTGCTGTTCCCTCTGGTCTCAATGTTAAACTTCTATTTCCATCATCCGTAAAAGTATACATTTCTTTTTGTACAATGTCTGTCGTTTCTCCTACTCCACGTGCAAATAATTCTGTAAATTCAAACATAGGTGTTCTCATTTCACCTATACCAAACACCGCACAAAGCTGACGTATTTTTTGTTCTAAAGTCTGCCATTGTAAAACCTCACTGCCATACAAATCTTTTGTTCCCTTAACTAGCTGAACTGCCAATTTAATCCCTCCTATATAAAAATCAAAAAACCTTGAGCATGTTGCTTTTAAAGTTCCATGTTTTTTCAAGACAAGGTTTTTTCAATTCCATTTTGTTGTTGTTTACGAAACATTTTTCATTCTATCCTGTGAACCTAAATTAAAAGTTCTTTGCTTACTTTCTTTCAAGACAAGGTTTTGTTTTTTTCAATTCCATTCTGTTGTCGTTTGCTAAACATTTTTCATTCTATCTTGTGAACCTAAATTAAAAGTTCTTTGCTTACTTTCTTCCAAGAAAGTAAGTTTTTTGTGAATCATTTCATCAATGCGTGCAATATAGTCCTCCACACTTTTTACATTAAATATTCTTTCAATTCTGTTTTCACGAAAATCAATTGTTTTTGTGCTTGCACCTGCTCCTGCTGCTAATATTGTTTGCTTTTCCTCCATAATTTGTACATTATAAATGCATTCTTTTCCTAAAGTGCAATATCCTACATTTTCAAAATTTCCCACCATATTTTTCTGTCGATACATATAATATGGCTTCATATTCATTTTTCGTGCATACTCTTCAGAAATAGATAACATCTTTTCCAGTTCTTCTGCTTTGGTAAGGGTATACAAATCAAATTTTTCTTTTAAGCGGGAAGCTCTTTTAACTGCTAGTGTATGAATTGTCAAATTATCTGGCTGTAATTCTTCTATTTGCCGCATGGTATGTTCTACATCTTGCGCTGTTTCTTCTGGTAAGCCAAGTATCAAATCCATATTAATGGTATCATATCCCAACTCTCGTGCAACATAAAATATTTCTTTGATTTCTTCTACTGTGTGCTTTCTTCCTATCAAATCTAATGTTTTTTGATTCATTGTTTGTGGATTGATAGAAATGCGATTCACAGCATATTCTTTCATCACAGCTAATTTTTCTTTTGTAATGGTATCTGGTCTACCTGCTTCTACACAAAATTCCAGCCCATCTTTTTTTAAATCAAAATGCTGTGATAAAACATCAAGCAAAAATTTCATTTGTTCTGCTGTTAAAGAGGTTGGAGTGCCGCCACCGATATACACTGTTTTTAAATCAAACGGTTGTGCATACTCTCCTAAAAAACATAATTCTTTTCGTAAAGCTTCCAGATAATCCCATACCTTATTTTGATATTGCGTCAACGGATAAGAAGTAAAAGAACAATACAGGCATCTTGTTGGGCAAAATGGAATCCCTACATATAAACTAATATCATTTTGTTTATTTTGAGAAAGAATTTCTCTTTCTTCTTTTGCTACTTCTAGGGAAATTTTTGCCTTTTTTTCTGTGACGTCATAGCCATCCATCATATATTGTAAACATTGTTGCTCTGTATATCCTTTATCTAAAAGTTCATTTATAGTTTTTGCAGGGCGTACACCAGTCACAAAACCCCATTGCGGACGGATTCCTGTTATTTGTCTTAAAAGTTGATAGATAGCACCCTTGATTACTCTTTTTTTCTCTTTTATGGTCAATTCTTGATATTCCATCACCGCTTGCTGCTTTTTGACACCATTTTCATAAAAAATTGCAATAGACTGCCCTTGTTGTAATCTACTTTCTATAGTAATTCCTTGCTGTTTTGGCTCCTCTACCACATAATAATGTAAATTAGGATAAAATACCTGTATTATCGTTTGTACATCATGTTCTAAGGTGTGCCCTTTCACAATAAAATATATCATTACTTTATTCCTCAAAAATTCTTTTCACTGTCTAATAATATCGTAACTGGACCATCATTTACAATTTCTACCTGCATATCTGCTTGAAATTGTCCTGTTGCCACTTTTTTTACTGGCAATGTTTGTGCATGTGCTACCAATTTATCAAAAATACCACTTGCAATGGCTGGTGCAGCACCACTGGAATAACCGGGACGTCTGCCTTTTCTAGCATCACCATATAATGTAAAGTTTGGTACAATCAAAAGCTCTCCTGCTATATCCAGCAAAGAAAGATTCATTTTTCCTTCACTATCCTCAAAAATGCGCATATTGATTACTTTATCTAGCATATATTCAATTACTCTATCATCATCACTTTCCTGCATTCCAAATAAAACCATAATTCCTTTTTCAATTTGTCCAATAACCTTTCCCTCTACTGTGACACTGCCTTTTGCTACCCTTTGTAATACTGCTCTCATATTCTTCTCCTTTTTAATTTGCTACACGTTCAATTTCCAGTATATCTTTTAATTTCATTAATCTTGTAATAATTCTATTTAATTGTTCCTTGTTTTTTATTTCAATTGCAACATCAAAAATTGCTGTTGCTTTTGTTGTTTTAATGGTTAGTGATTTTACAGAAACATCTTCATCATTAAATACTCTTGAAACTTCCATCATCAAACCAACTCTATCTGTACCAATAATACGAATAGAAGCTAAATAAGTTATGTCTGCCATGCCTTTTGTTTCGATATCCCACTCTGCTTCAATTAATCTGTTTCTTTCTTCTTCCATCAAATTCATAATATTGATACAATCTGTTCTGTGTATCGTGACACCACGCCCTCTTGTAACAAAACCAACAATTTCATCACCGGGTACAGGATTACAACATTTTGAAAAATGGACTGCTACATCTCCTACTCCTTTTACAATGACTCCACTTTTACTTTTATGTCTTTCTAATTTTTGTATTGTTTCATGATTCAAAACATCTAATAATGTGTTTTGTTCCTTTTTCTTTTCTCTCAAAAATTCTTCTATGAGTCTATTGGTAACCTGTCCCTCTTTTACCCCACCATGTCCTACTGCGGCACAAAGAGCGTCCCAATTTTTAAAGCCAAATTTATTTAATACAATTTCCATCCATTCCGCTTTAAATAATTCAGATGATATATAATTTTTCTTTTTAATATCTTTGTCAATCAGTTCTCTACCTTTTAAAATATTTTCTTCCTTAAATTCTTTTTTAAACCATTGATTAATTTTTGTTCTTGCTTGAGAACTTTTTACCACAGAAAGCCAGTCTCTGCTGGGTCCTTTTGAATTTTGCGAGGTGAGTATTTCAATCCTGTCTCCATTTTGTATTTTATATTCAATGGAAACCATTTTATTATTTACTCTTGCTCCTACCATTTTATTGCCAACTGCACTATGTATCATATAGGCAAAATCAATCGTAGTAGAGCCTTTTGGTAAATTAATCACTTTTCCTTGTGGTGTAAAAGCATATACTTGGTCATTAAAGATATTCAAATCTAGCTTAATGGTATCCAAATATTCTTTATTATCCGCCATATCTTGCTGCCATTCCAAAATTTGACGCAACCATGTTAATTTTGCTTCTTCACTGCCACCTTTTTTATTATTACCATTTTTACCGCCCTCTTTGTACTTCCAATGGGCAGCAATACCATATTCACTTGTGCGGTGCATTTCCCATGTTCGAATCTGTACCTCAAATGGTTCCCCTTCTGGACCTATCAATGTATTATGCAAAGATTGATACATATTTGGTTTGGGCATAGCAATATAATCTTTAAATCTTCCGGGCATAGGTGTATACATCGTATGAACAACACCCAAAACACCATAACAGTCTTGAACAGTATCCACAATCGCTCTTACTGCAAATAAATCATAAATCTGGTCTAGTGTTTTCTTTTGATTCACCATTTTTTTATAAATACTAAAATAGTGTTTACTTCTTCCTTCCACTTTTCCTTTTATGCCTGCCTGTTCCATTCTTTGTTTTAAATCATTGACAATAGATTTTACAAAAGCTTCTCTTTCAATTTGTTTTCTTTCAATTTTTTCTTTTAAATCGCTATAAGCATCTGGATTAAGATATTTAAAACAAAGGTCTTCCATTTCGGTTCTAATTTTAGAAATACCTAATCTATGGGCTAAAGGTGCATAAATATCAATCGTTTCCTGCGCCTTTTCCCTTTGTTTTGCTTCTGTCATATAGTTCAGTGTTCTCATATTATGCAGACGGTCAGCCAACTTGATTAAGATAACACGAATATCTTTTGCCATAGCCATAAACATTTTTCTATAATTTTCTGCCTGCATTTCTTCTTTTGTTGTATAAGACAATTTACCCAATTTTGTAACACCATCTACAAGATTCGCTACCTCAACATTAAAAAGATTGGCAATGTCATCATAGGTATAAGGTGTATCTTCAATCGTATCATGCAAAATACCTGCTGTAATACTTTCTTTATCTAATTCCAATTCTGCCAATATATAAGCAACTTTTAAGGGGTGGATAATATAAGGTTCCCCTGATTTTCTTTTTTGGTCTTTGTGTGCCTCCACTGCTAAACGATATGCTTTTTCTATCATATCAAATTCTTTTGTTGGGTGATAGGTATTCATTTTATCAATAAGCTCTTTGTATAATTCTTCTTCTATCCTCACAAAATCACCTCTCCAATTTTATACAAAAAAGGACTTTATTTTAATGTTTCCTATTGTACTGTAACCCCTGTTTTTATCGTACAATACTTTATTTCCTAAAAAAGTTTCTTTTATAAAAGAGTTTGACTATTATTATAATAATTTTTTTGTATACTTTCAATAGTGTGATATTATTAATTTGTTACATTTTCAAAATATCCCTTATCATACTTTAAAGATAAGATTCTTTTTACCTTTTTATCTAATTCCTGCTCTGATATTTCTCCTTCTTTTACTGCATTACACAAATTATTATAGGATTTTTCCAATTCAAACGGCATCAATGCCATATCTGCACCCGCTTTGATTGCCATAAAAGAAGCATCTTCATATTGTGTTACAGCTCCCATATCTAAAGCATCTGTAATAATAATTCCTTGAAAATTCAAATGATTTCTTAATTGTTCCGTTAACATCTCATAAGATAAAGAAGCTGGGAAATCATCTGTTGTAGCATTTGGTGTTGTAATATGTCCCGCCATTACAAATTCCACGCCCTGTTCCATTGCCTTTTTAAACGGAAGCCATTCTGTTTGCTCCATTTCTTCTAATGTGCGCTTTGCTACTGCCATACCCTTATGGCTATCTTCTGTTGTGTCACCATGACCCGGAAAATGTTTGACACAAGCACTAATCTGATTTGCATGTAACCCATGAATAAAAGCAACTACCATTTCTCCTGCTTCTATTGGGTCACTGGCAAAAGCCCTATCTCCTATTACAGTATTGTTTGGATTGGTATTGACATCTGCTACTGGTGCAAAATCAACATTAAATCCAAGAAAATATAATTCCTTGCCTATCTCACTCGCCATATCATAAGCAACATTTGTGTCCTTTGTATCACCAATTTTTTGGGCAGCAGGAACTTTTACTACTTCTAAATTCCCACTTGCATGAAGTCTGCTCACTCGTCCACCTTCTTCATCTATTCCAATAAATAATGGTATTTCTGTATGGCTTTGAAAATCTGCAATCAACTGTTTTGTTTGCTCGGCAGTATCAATATTTTCTCCAAACAACACAACGCCGCCAATGGGATATTGTTGCATCATATTTTCTATGGTTTCATTCCACATGGTAATCGGTACATTATTACTATCTCGACGGAATGCACAGAAAAAAAGCTGTCCAACTTTTTGCTCTATTGTCATACTGGCAATCTTTTGGTTTAAAAATGTCTCTTTTTTTTCTGCCGCAGATGATACTTCTTCCACTTCTTTGATTTCTTCTATTTGTTCTATCGGTTTTTCCTGTTGTTTACAGCCTAAAAATCCCATACTGATACAAAAGAATAATAAAATAAAAATGCCCATTTTTTTCATATAAAACACCCCTTTCTTTCTGTTATAAAAAATAATACAATTTCATTATATCCCTTATTTCTAAAAAAGCATAGTAATACTTTTTATTTCTAAAATTTTTTAGTATAATGATATAAAAATAAAAAATTTTATCTTTTGCAAATAAAACAGAAAGGAAAATTTTTTATTTTTTCGGATGGAGATTTATTGTCATTTAACAAAACATTTCACTTCATCGCACAGTCATCAAAGTTTTTTGTCAAACTTTTTTCCAAGAAAGTGGACTAACAAAAATAGGGGGTTTTTTATGAAATTACAAAAGTTATTAAGCTATGTCCGCCGCGCAGTAGAAGATTATCATATGATTGAAGAAGGAGACAAAATTGCCGTTGGCGTTTCTGGTGGAAAAGACAGTATCTGTTTGCTTTTAGCGCTTAAAAATTTACAGCGTTTTTATCCAAAACATTTTGAACTAGAAGCAATTACTGTATCTCTTGGTTTACCCGGTGCAAATTATGATGATGTACAAGCATTTTGTGATGAAATTGGCGTACATTACACTTTAGTTTCTACAGAGATTGGTGAAATTATATTTCATGAAAGAAAAGAAAAAAATCCTTGTTCTCTTTGTGCCAAAATGCGAAAAGGTGCTTTAAATGATATGGCAGAACAACTTGGTTGTAACAAAGTTGCACTAGGGCATAATAAAGATGATGTGGTAGAAACCTTTTTTATGTCTCTTTTTTATGAAGGGCGGATAAACTGCTTTTCTCCTGTTAGCTTTTTAGATAGAAAACAAATTTATTCCATTCGTCCTCTTATGTATGTACCAGAACCAGAAATAAAAAGCTTTATCCAAAAAAGTGGTATCTCCATTGTAAAAAACACCTGTCAGGCAGACGGCAACACCAAAAGACAAGAAACCAAAGAACTGCTCCAAATGCTTTTCAAAAATTATACTAACTTGCAAGAAAAAGTATTTGGTGCAATCCAACGTTCTTCCCTAAAAGGTTGGAAAAAATAGGAAAGGAAGGAAAATATGAGTACCTATCAAGAAGAAGAAAAAATAAAGTATACCCTTCGTTTACGTGCACTTTTAGAAGAATTACCTGATTTTTTAGGAGAATTTTTCCGAGGAATTTCAAATAAAACAGCGATAAAAACACGTGTCAGCTATGCCTATGATTTAAAACTTTTTTTTCAATATTTGTCAGAACACCATAAAAAACTAAAAGGAATCCCTTTTGATGATATGGATATTACTTGTCTTGAAAAAGTCAAAGCAGATGACATTGATTGCTTTTTAGAATATATTACATATTATCAAAAAGCAATCCCTGATACCAATAAAACAATAGATATTTCCAATGGTGAAAAAGGAAAAGCACGAAAATTAGCTGCAATTCGTGCAATGTATCGTTTTTTTTATAAAAAAGAAAAAATATCTGCAAATCCTGCTGATGTTGTAGAATCTTTTAAAATACATGATAAACAAATTATTCATTTAGATAAAAACGAAGTAACAGAATTATTAAATCTTGTAGAAAATTGTAATACAGATGCGATGACTCATAGACAAAAAGCCCGTATTGCACGCAGTAAAAAAAGAGATTTAGCATTGATTTCCCTGCTTTTAGGTACAGGTATGCGTATCTCTGAATGTGTTGGTATTAATATGAATGATATTGATTTTAAAAACAATAGTGTCAAAGTGGTGCGAAAAGGTGGGAATGAATTTACCCTTTATTTTAATGAGGAAGTACAAGAAACACTAGTAGATTACATTGCGCAAAGAGAACAACAAAAAAAGAAGTCAGAAAAAGAAGAAGCACTTTTCTTATCGAATCAAGGTACTAGAATTACAACACGTTCTGTCCAAAATATTGTTAAAAAATATGCTCGTATTGTTATCCCTACTAAAAAAATATCACCACATAAATTACGCAGTACCTATGCCACTTCTCTTTATCAAGAAACAGGGGATATTTATTTAGTTGCTGATGCCTTAGGACATTCTGATGTGAATACTACCAAAAAACATTATGCAGCAATTGATGAAAACCGACGTAAAAATGCAGCAAATTTTGTAAAACTTCGCAAAAATTAAAACAAAAAGGATGTGTCTTTATGAACTATGATGTAATTGACAAAATTAAACACACGTTACAAGATAGAATCCCACAGCCTATTACAAATCATTCTCCTTCGGCTGTTATGCTCTTGCTTTTTTCTATTAATAATGAACTTCATTTACTTTTTACAAAACGTGCAGAACATTTGATACACCAACCGGGCGATATTAGTTTTCCTGGAGGTAGAAAAGAAAATGATGAAACGCCTCTTGAAACAGCATTACGTGAAACAGAAGAAGAATTAGGCATTCCTTCAGATAACATTACTGTATTAGGTAGTATAGATTTTATGCTAACCGCAACAGGAATTGTTATTATGCCCTTTGTTGGTTTTGTATCAAACATCCATGTCGAAGACATTCCCTTTAGTAAAGATGAAGTAGCAGAAATATTTACAGTACCCATTTCCTTCTTTAAAAAAACAGAACCCGAAATACATTATTTATATCTTTCTCCTTTTACAAAAGAAAATTTTCCCTATGAACGTATTCATGGTGGAAAAAATTATCCATTTGCTACTCCAAAAATACCAGAACTATTTTACCAGTATCAGCAATATACCATATGGGGCATTACTGCACAAATTACTCATCATGCCATTCAATTACTTTTTCAATAAAAAAAGTATTCAAAAGGATTTTTCAACTCCTTTTGAATACTCCCATAACTTTTAAATATTACTTTCTCCTGTTTCATTATATTGTTCTATTTCTTTCACTTTTCTATAAAAGGTAGACATACTAATTCCAATTTTTTGACTGATTTCATAGGCTGATAATTCTTTCTTTTTCCATCTTTCTACCATACCAAAAAAATCCTGTGGTAAAATTTTTTTGGGTCTTCCAAATTTCATTCCTCTCGCTTTTGCTGCTGCAATCCCCTCTGCTTGCCTTTGATGTATATTTTCCCTTTCATTTTGTGCCACAAAGGAAAGTAGCTGTAATACCAAATCAGAAATCAATGTTCCTAATAAGTCCTTGCTCCGACTTGTATCCAACAATGGCATATCTAATACACAAACATCTAATTTTTTTTCTTTTGTTAAAAAACGCCATTGCCTAATAATTTCTTCATAATTTCGACCCAAACGGTCAATACTTTTAATCACAATTAAATCCCCTTCTTTTGCTTTTCTAACCATTTTTTGATAGGCAGGTCTGTTAAAATCTTTTCCTGACTGCTTATCTATAAATGTATCTTTCTTTTGTACACCATATTCCTCTAACGCTCGTATCTGCCTCATTTCATTTTGGTCCTTTGTAGAAACTCGAATGTAGCCAAACCATCTTTGTTCCATCTTTTCCACCTCCAAAAACAGTTTACCAAACTCTCGCTTTTTTTACAATATAAAACAAATTTCGTCATTTTATTTTGTCACAAAATGAAAATATATTAAATAATTCAATAAAAAAACTGTTCATTCATTTTTTTGAAAAACGTTTAAATCCTAGTAATAAGTGGAACAAAGTATAAATTATGGCGGAACTTTTTACTTTTTCTTAATTTATAAATAAGCCACTTTTTGACAAGGGAATACCCTTTCAATATATTGACCAATATCGTTCATCTTCTTCTCTCAAATCAATATATCTAAATTTTCTTTCCTTCCATTGTCCATAGGTATAGGGTTTTAACTCTCCATACAAATTATAACGCAATGTTACATCTAATATAATATTAGCAGGTATCATTTTTCTAACTGTTTTTTTTATTTCTTCTTGTAGTTGTTTTTTAATTAGTCTAATTTCAATATGTAAATAATAATTATTATGTTGCATATCTACTGCAACATTTTCCTTATCACAGATACCCTCTACCCAATCTAGCAAATGAAAATAGGTATAGGGACTATGATGATTCCATAAAAAAAGCACTCTTTGTCTAAAATCCTCTAATCTTTCCTCTTCTTCTTTTGCCGTACCTAATAGTTTCGCCCGCCTTTTTAATCCTCTTTCGGTTGCTATTATAATCCATTGGTCAGCTTCTAAATTTTCTTTTGCTTGTTTTTCTTCTTCTAATATTTCTCCTTCTATATTTGATAAAATTTGAAATTCTCTTGTATCCTTTACAAAAGGTGGTAAATATTTTTCATAAGTTTGTTTCATTCTGTCACCACACTTTCCAAAAATGGAATCTCATTATTTTCTAAAATATAGTTTTGTGCATTTCCATTTATTTTAGTATCCTGTACGTCAATTACACCTTCCGCATCCAACGCTCTTGATTCTAAATAACTGATACGAACTGTTAAATATTCTACATCTGCCCATTGCTTTCTTAAATTACAAAAGTAGTCTTCTATTGAATTTGTAATTTGTTCTATTACCTTTGTTTTGTTTATACCATCCTTCAGAAGTAATGTCATTTCAATTCGACACTGTACTTCTTTCGCTGCTTCTACTGTTACTTTATGTCCTACTGGTGCAATACCATAGCCCAGTCCCCTTTTTTGTGGGTCTATAACCTGCTGTATTTTTGCAATTTCCCCTTCTATTGGTGCATTAAAATTTCCATCTACAATAGTTAATTTTACTGTACCACCCCCATTCCATACTGGGGTTACTTTTACACCTCCTACCCCTTTTAATGCCATAACTTTCACTTTATAATCTTCTATGTTACCACCAAAAGTATCTGTGTTAAAACTACTATAATATCTTTTTCGAAGACTTTCATCAGATTCTTTGTCTTCTCCTTCTGTCAAAAGTTCAATTAACACTCCTTTTGCTAATCCTTCTAAATAAGTAATTGGTGTTAAATCCCCTAAATATTGATTTCCAGCTTCTCCTGCTGTTTCACACTCTAATAAATATTGTCCTTCTATTTCTGTTTTTTCTATCACAATATAATTTAATTCTTCTAAATTAAAACGCATCCCTATTGGAACAGGACAACCATTTCCACTTCTATCTGTAAAGCTTCCTAATAATGTTGCTTTTGTTGCTTCTTTGCGAAATACTCCCCTTTCCATGCACCGCTTTGTCAAATCTTCTTCTGTTGCTGTATCTCCATAGGTACGATTTTCTAACATTGCTAAGTCTGCATAAAAAATTGCTGTTTCTGCTGCATTGGGCGCAATCGCGTCAAAAATAATACTTCCTTGTCGTCTATCTCTTTTTTGGCTGACCTGTTCCAGTTTTCTTTCCATTAATTCATCATAACTTTCGTACATTAAATATCAACCTGCCTTTCTATTTCTAATGTACCAAATATAGTATGTACTTTAAAATTCACTTCCAAAACACTTTTTTCACCATGAAACTCAAAATCTGTTACTGCTTTAATTCTATCATCTGCTAATAATGCTTCTTCTATCCTTTTTTTTATTTCTGGTATCACATAACTTTTTGCTCTACCAAACAAATCCCTTAACTCCATACCATATTCCCAGTTATAAATTTCATATTGATAGCGCTCTGTAAATAATATTTTAAATACTGCTTGTTTCATCGCTTCTAATCCATCTACCATTCCAGATATCATTTCTTTTTCTCTTTGTACACGATATGTCAAAGTTGGAATTGTTTGTATTACAATTGGATTCATTTCTGTTTCAGATTGTGGTGTTAGTTTCATGTTCCATCATCTCCTCTCCCACTCTATCCAACACAACATATCTTTGTCCCCCTGTCATCTTTATTAATATCACTCTTTCTCCTATTTTTAATTGTCTTTCCGCTATAATTTCATAATGTGTCCAAGTCTCATTTGTATTCTTTTTTCTCATTTGAAAAGTTTCATAATGTTTCACTACATTACGAGATAAGATTAAAAAAGGTTCTGTTAATTCTAGTTTTTGCTCTAACATAATTTTTAAAGGTTTTTCTGCTGTTACAGTACCATAGCAAACATCTGCTAAATTTTCCTGTTGTAACACATCATACGCCAATAATTTTACCACTTCTAACATTGTTCCTCATCCTTATATTTTTTTACTTCCTCTTAAACTTCTTTCTCTTTCTTCTAATAATTTTTCTGTTAAATGAAAAATTAAAGTATCTATACTGATATTTTGTTGTTCTTTTTGTATCTCTTGTTGTTTTTTTGGCTGTTTTACTTGTTCTAAACTATCATTTATTATATTTTGTATCGTTTCTTTCTCTATTTTTTCCTTTTGTCTTTGTTGTTGATTTTCTTTTTTCCAAATACTAATATGTTGTAATTTTTGTGGTTTCTCATATAAATTTTGTACACTTTGTCTTCTGTCTGTAGCATCTATAATTGTATTATTATTTTGATACAAAGTTATTGTTTTATTTTCACTTTCCTCTGTTTTTCCTTTTTCATTTTGTTGTTGCAAAATATTTTTTTCATACCAAAAAACAGGGTTTTCTTGTTGTTCTCTCAAAATATTTTCATACGCCCAAAAATAAAAAGGATTCTTGTTGTTTTGCATGCTTTCTATTTTTTCAGCTTCTTCTTTTTTATTTATTTTATTCTGTACAAAATATTCTTGTTGTTCTATCTCTCGTTGCCTTATTTTTTGCTGTTCTTTTTGCCAAATACTTTGTTTTTTATCTTTTCTTAACTGTTCCTGAAATTGTATTTGCTTTTTTTGTTGGTCTTGCTTTTGTTTTTCCTGCTTTTTACTTTGTATTTCTTTTTCATATTGTATTTTTGCTTTTTCCTTTTTTTGAGCTTGTGCCTCAACATAGTATTGTTGTTCTATCTGGTTTTGTTGTTGTTCTATTGTTCTTTTTCGTTGCTCACTTTCACTTTGTACTTCTTTTTTCCACTTTTGATTTTGTATCTTTATTTCCTGTTGTTCTTTTTTCTCATATGGAAACTGCTTTTGTTTCTCTGTATAACACTGCTTTTGTTCCTGATGCTGTTTTCGTTCTACATTTCTTTTTTGCTTTTCTGCATACTGCCGTTGAAGGCAGGCTTCTTCCTCAAAAATATATTTCTTGGGCTTTAAATTAGAAGAAATAACTTTTTTTAAATTTTTATTTTTTTCCTGCCATATTTCCTCTTTTAATCCTTGATAAAAACTTTCTTCCCACCCTATTCCCATTCCTAATTCTTCTTGTTGTTCATACCAATGCCAAAAAAAATTATTTTCTATTTGTCTCTTTAAAAGTTTTTCTTGATAAAACAAAAACATATTTTTCACCTCTTTTCTTCCAGTTCCAAATCAATCACACTTTCTAGAAACATCCTTTCTGCACATTCTAATGAAAAAAACTGACTTGGCAATATATGAAAATGTCGGAGCGCATAGCAAGCATAATCTGCTTCTGCTTTGCCCTCCTTGATTACTTTTTTATGTCTTTTTTGATTTCCTCTTTTCTTTTTTCAAAACCGTTTTGTTCTCTTACAGTTTTTAAAAGTATCATATATTCTCCCATAGTAAGCATTTCTTTTAGCACTTCATCAGCAGTATGGCACCCATAGCTTTCTAAAAGCTGCTTGTTCTGTAAATCTGGTTCTACTACACAACTTGCACAAAATTTTCTCCAATACTGTTCTATTTCCAGCTTCCCATTTTTTATTTCTTGATGTTCCTTTTCCTTGATGGCTTTTATTTTCCATGTCAATGGCTTTCCATTTTTTCCGATAAATCTTTGAGATATTACAATTTCTTTTGGTTCTGGCATATATCGTTCTTCTATCAATGTAACTCCTCCATTCTAATCCATAAATTCGCTTTATACCCTCCATTAAAAAAATGGTATTCTATTTTTTCAATTACAAAACTGCCTTTTAAACTGATTTCCGCCAATTCTGGTAATTCAATGCAAATAGATTGTCCAGGTTTTAATATCACTTCTTCTGATAGCTGTTTTAAAATTAATGTTTTTTTTACTCGACATTTTTGTGTTAAAAAGCTGTCCCCCATCATCTTTAAATCATATTGCGTCAATCTATGGTCAACTCTTTGATAATATAATAATCTTCCCCACTTTTGTACTTCTTCCTCTTTTTCTTTCCTATAAGATAACTTTTCTGTTTCCAGCCTTCCTGCTTGAAATAACTGAACACCATTATAAGTATCTTCCGAAATATCTGTTATATAGATATAATCTTCTATACTGCCATTACATTGTAATACTACATTTGTTGTCATATCAGTTTTCGCAGTTAAGGTTAATTTTCCACCTTCATCATAAAAAAAATATTCTTTTCCTGTTTCTTTTTTTGTCAAATCCAGTGCTGTTCCAATCATATCCCAAAGTGTTTGTCCTTCTTCAATTCTTTGTGGAATCTTCCAGCCACTGTCACAAACATCGCCAATCGTTAGCCCATAATCCCCTGCAATCATTTGTATCAATTCGGAAGCTTTTTTATTATAATAGACATAAGTATCTTTATTTTGCACTAAATAAAAAAACTGGTCATAGGCTGTTACTGTAATAATCTGTTTGGATGTTCTACTTTTTTTCATCACCCAGCCAGAAAACACTATCCTATCTTTTGCAAAAAACTGTATTTGACTTCCTTCCACAAATTCTATCCTACCATCTCTTATAATTTGGCAAGTTAATTTTCCACAAGTTCCTAGAATACTTTTTTCTATTGTTACTTTTCCTTCCAATAAATTCGTTGCATCATATATTTTTTCTTTATTCTTTATTAACATTTGTATTTTCATTCCATCACCCCAAATGTAATATCTGTCCCACTTGTATTTTATTGGGGTCTACAATCTTATTTTTTTCTGCAATTTCCTGAAAACGGCTGCCATCATTTAGCATCGTCTGTGCAATTTTCCATAAAGAATCTCCTTTTTTTACAGTATACGTGTTAGGAACCTCTTTTCCTTCTCGTTTTGTACCAAGTTCCTCTAATATCATCTGTCCATCTTTTTGTTCCATTTTATAAGTGGTAGAAATAATTTTTCTGTATTCCTTAGCCTGAATTTCCACCCAAAAATCTCCTTGTTCTCCTCCTCTTTCCAGTACAGTATATTGTTCAAAAGAAATATCCATATTTCCACTAAATAACTCCGTACCATCTGCTAATTTACGAAATACAATTAAACTCACTGGTTTTTTACTAATTTTGTATTGTCGAAATTGGTTTAAAAAAAAGATAGGTGGTTGAAAACTTCCTTCTATCTGTACAAAACTGTATTGTACCGCTGGTAACAGTATTATAAAAGAAATTCTTCTTAACCCAATATCTTTTAAGATACTACCTTCTCCTATATTTACCAACTCAACCTTTTCACTTTCTCCTTCTACTTTTGTTATTAATTCTGATGGTGCTACTGGCAATAATATTTGTTGTTCATTTTGCTTCAAATAAAATCGGTACATATATCCTCCCTCGTTATTACAGTTCTTCTACAGCTTTTTTCAATTTTTGATATTCTCCTGCTGTTAATAATTCTAATAATAAGGCTTCTTTGCCAACCACATGATATTTGTTTTGTAATTCCACGCTGCTTAAATCTGGAAAAATAACACTTTCTGCTAATATCATTTGTTCATACATATTTTGTTGTTTTAAGACTCTACATTTTTTTAATATCATTTCATTTTCTTTTTGTAGTAATGGTTTTATTTCCCAAAGGATTTCTTCTCCTTTTTCATTATGAAATCGGTCTGATAGTGCTATTTTTTTATTTTGTCTTTCTTTTGCATTTTGCTTATAAAATGCTTCCAAAAAAATCCCTTCTTTCTTTTTATTTTTGATAAATGACCTTCGTATATTCTACTAAGGTCTCAGTCTGTCAATAAAGTCTTTTTGTGTGGGTTTCACCCACACCCACCAACTTTTTTAAAAAAAAGTTGGGCAAAAAACTTTCATGGAAAAACTAGCGTTTTTCCTTATAAAATCAATCTTTTTAGCGAAATACTAGTTTCGCATTAAAATTCTTTGAAGAGTTTGAGGGCTAGCCCTCAAGGTTTTTTGACATACTAGACCTTAGTATATTCTACTAAGGTCTTGATAATATTTTATAATTCTTCAAAAGATTCTAATAAATCTGCATCATTAAAGGTAAAAGTCAATGTTTCATCCAATGCTTCTTTTTCCACATCTAACTTTGTAATCAACATACTATCAATGTTGACTCCCTTTAAAAGAACTGTTTGTTTTCCTGTTTCGCTGGTAGGGTCTTCATTTGTCACAAGTAATTCAAAATAGGTATCCTTTCCATTTTTCATATAACCTAACATTACTTTTCGGAACAAACTAGAAACATAATATACCTCCATTGTCCCTGTTCCTTTCCACCCACCAGCCTTATGTTGTTTCGATGTCAAGCCTAAGATAGGAATTTCAGATTTTGTTTTTTGTACTTTTGCTTCCACATTTTTCACCTGCATAATTTCATATCTATTTCCATCAATCAAAGCAAAACAAGTACCTAAAGCACCATTGATGGTATCTTTTGCTCTTAAATATGCCATTTATATCTCTCCTTGTTAAATAACTTCTACTTTCATATATAATTTCTCCATTGCATCGGTTGGACGAACTTTTTCATACACCACAACATCTTGCTTTTCTGTTCCCTGCTGAATGATAATATCTTCTGGTAAAAATCCTTCAATGGCTTCAATGCTTTCCAACTGTTCATGATATTGTATTAATTCTGCCTTCAACAAATTTCTACCATTGTCATTATTGCTCTGTTTTCCTAAGTAATATTGACTAAAAATTCTAGCTACATCATTTGCAATGGCATCTAACACACGAATAACTCTGTTGCTTGAAAAATCACTATTTTTACTACTTTCAAAAGAAGTAAATGTATTAATATCTCTTAACACTCTGATGTCATCACCATCCTCATAAAATAAAAGTTCTCCATTTTGTAAGCCTTCTATAAATCTTGATTTTTTATATTTTGCTTTTATGGTATACTCTCCATTATATTTTCTGTTTGTAATACTTTGATTTACTTCTGCACCAGCTTCTGCACCTGCTGTCCAATAAACAAGAGCAGTTTTTTGTTCTTCCGTTTCATTTGTTACAGAAATCACACCTTCAAAATCAGCTTTTGTATAATCAAATAATACTGTTACAAATTTGACACCTTCTTCATTTCGCAATCTTTTTGTAAATGCTGTAAACAATCCTTTTGTTATATCATCTTCCCCTGCATAAGCCAGTACACTAAAGTTTTCTTTTTCTGCTTCTTCCAAAAAATTAGCATAATCATTTCCTGTTACTTCTTTATTTGTGCCACCTATCAAATTAATACCTGCATTTTCCTCTAAAGTACCTGTTCCTTTAAATACAACATAAGTATTTTCTTTTAATTCCTCTATTGTTTTTACTGTTTGTGTATCTTCTAGTTCAAAATCCAAATAAGTTTTTACATCAAAAGCTGCTTCATCATCAACATTTTTAGAAACTGCAATTTTAATATCATTTCCTCTGATACCAGTATACTTTGCTTCCACATTACATCCACCTATTGTTGTTTTTGCTTTTTCTCCACTATTACAACGGTAAAGGAACGCTTTTTTTGCATATAAAAACAGTTCTCTGAAAGGCTTCATTTTTTCATGGGTATAGTCATAACCAAAAATATTTTTTGCTTCTGTTTGAAATTCTCCCGCTTCTACAGTTATCATACCACTCTTTCCCCAATCTAACTCTAAAGCCATACAAACAGAGCCTCTTTCTCCCAATGTTCCTAGTGCCCTAGGCTGTGATACAAAATTGATATATGCTCCAGGTAATATTTTATTTTGCACTAAATAAGTGCCGCCTCCTAATGCCATGATTTATTTCACCTTTTTCCTTTCTCTTTTTCCTTCTAAATATATTTTCATGATTCTTTCTGCTTCTTTTTTGGTATAAAGTTGTTTTTCTTTCAATACTGCTTGTACAACATCTTTATTCCATTTTAAACTTTTACTTTTTAGAAATTGTTCTTTTGTAAAAGTTGTTTTTTCGTCTGTCACTTTGACACCTCCTTATCTTTTTTCATATCCTACTAATTTTGTGTCATTGTATTCTAATCTTTCCATTTTAGAATCTGTCATAACGGATTGTAGCTGTACATAATAAACTGCTTCAAAATAAAATCCTTTTTCTGTCATCGTATGATGCATTTTTCCAGCAAAAAACTGATTTTCTTTTTCTCCAACCAACGCAAGTACATCATATAATTGTTCTGCTTTTTCTGTACTTTCCGCTTTTGGTCTTTTTTCCAAATAGTTTTGATATTCTACACAAATCGTAATCCATTGTTCTCGTCTGCCTTTTAAAAGTGGCTTTTGTTCCACACTTTTTATAGTCACACCAAAACAATGTGAATTTCCATTTTGTGGGACTTTTTCAGCATATATCAAAATACCTGTAAAACTTTGTTCCATTGTTTTGATAACCATTTCTTTTAATGTCTGTAAAACGCTTTTCATCCTTTCCCCCTTTATATGGTACTTTCTCTTTTTAATGCAATTTCATTATGTGTCTGATAACTTATCATTTCTCCTACACTAGAAAATAACATATTTCCGTTTTCTATTACTTCTACTTTGCTACCTGGCAAAATAACATCGCTTTTGCGAAACAATAATACAGCATCATAGATAGCTTCTGCTGGTAAAACACCCGTTGTAACTGCAATTTTCGGATTTCTGCAAAGTCTACAAGGTAATTCTTTTTTTTGTTCTTTTTCTATAAGGATTGTTTCTCCCCAATCCTGTTTTTGTTCTTCCCATTCTGTTACAAAACAAGTTTGTTCAAAAAAACGTTCTATATCTTTTTTCACATGTTCCATCTTCCCCACCTCTTTTCCCATCCCACAAATCACCATTTTAATTTACGAAACTTGTCCAATTCTTCTAATAATGTTTTTTTATTTTCCTTCCAAGCAGAAGCCTCACTTTGATAAGTTAGAGAAACATTGCCCTCTTTTATACTTTTTAAAGTAGTATTTTTACTTTGATATCCACCATTGTCATAAAGCAATAAAGCAATTTCAACACAAACATTTTTTAATTCCTTTGGAACTTGTTCTATATAACAATAGTTTTTTACCATTTCAAGACTTCTTTCACAAGCAAAAAATAGGACAGGTTCTGTTTCTAGGTCAAAATTTTTTTCACTTAGATTTTTTTCTACATCAGGACTTTCTGTTTGTTTCCGAAGTTCCTTTACTATTTGATAAATTTCTTCTACCATTACAAAATATTCTGCTTGTTCCATAAAATTTCACCCTTTGTCATTATGCTGCTGTCCCATTAATATTGACCCAAATTCCTTCCATAGCATTATCAGAAATCCATAAATCATGATATTTTCTGTAATCAATTTTCCAAGCATTTGCTTTTTGGTTTGTCACTGGGTCAAAGATTCTTGTAACATCTGTTTTAGAAACAGCAATCAACGCATGACGTACTGCAATAATCCAGTTAATACTTTCTGCATCTGCCTTTGCTTCAAAACCACCTTCTGTTTGTCCTTCTGTTGTACCATCAAAAAATTGATATGCTGTTTTTAATCTAGCAGAAGGCACTCGAATAATAGGACTTCCGTTAATATTTTTCACATTTAAGGCAATATTTCCCTGTTGAAATGTTCCACTCTCTAATAAATGATTACTTGCCATATCCAGTAAGTTAGCGATTTTTGTAGACATTGTAATAACAATCTCATTTTCATCCCCTACAACATCCTTTATCATAGTAATTTCATCTAATAATTTTTGTACAATGGTATCCTTTGTTGCCTTGTAAAAGGATGTTTTTTGCATAGTTTTAGCTAATTCTGCAATTTTGCTGTATCTGTATGCATCAATTTCAGGAATGACCTTTGTTCTTTGAAATTCTCCCATAACATTACCTGCTACTAATGCAAAATTTGTTTCGTCAACATCAACTGCATCTAATTGAAACGTTCTACCTCTATCTTGTGTCATTTGTCTTGTTTCATAAGTTAGTGTAACAGCACCTTGTACAAAACCATTGTCTTTGTCATACGTACCTAAACCATTTAACTGTATTTTAGGAATTTTTACTTCATTTCCACCATTATATTGAATTTGACCGCTGTTTTCTTCCATCCAGCCACTTGTAGCACCTGCTATTAATTGCCCATCTAAGGCATCCATAAACACTTTTGCATATTCTATTGTATTAATACTCATATTTCATTTCCTCCTATCTTCTCATCAATGCTGATTGAAATTGTCTAGCCATTTCACTTTTTTTATCTATTTTTTTATTTGTGCCGTGGTATCCAGTTCCCTCCATCTTTTTGTTGTCCTCCTCAAAAAGATAAGGTACTTCTTTTTTTAATTGCTTGATGTCCAATCCTTCCACTGTTCCATCTTCAGACAACGTAATGCTATTTAAATCCACAAGAGCTAATAACGCTTTTGCATTTCTTCCGCCAGCTTCTTTTAAGGCAAATTGTACTGCATATTGCTTTAATTTTTCATCATACATTTTTTGGAGTTCTTTTTTTTCGTCCTCCAGTTGTTTTATTTTCTGTGCTGTCTCCAGTTTTTCCATTTTCCACAATCCTTTCTTTTTTCACCGCTTCCATTTCGCTGTTCACATCTTGCACAAATGGGTGTTGTGCTAATAATGTTTTTTCACTGACTATTCCTTTGGAAGCATTAATCATATTTACCACTTCCATATCATCCGTTATACTACTTAAATTCAATCGAAATTCTAATTGATTCACGTCATATTCTGTAGTGTTTTTTCTATTACAATCCTCTATCAAAAACCAGAAAAAACTTTTTAATGCTTTTTTAATTTCTGGAAGAATCCCATTGATTTTTAAGTGAAACATTGCATATTGAAATTTTAAAGCTACTCCACTTGGTGCATTTCCCAATCTTTCACTGTCAGTATCTACTCCCATACCAAAATGAAAAATATCTTTTCTTAACAATTTTAACCATTCAATCCTACCTTCAATAGGTAGTTCTACCTGTTTTGTTTCAACCTTTCCAGAAGAATCCGAAATTTGAACAGCTCTGTTAACTTGCAATTTTTTTGTAATAGCATTTGCAGTTTCCCCACCATAGCCTGCAATCACCCAATATAAATCTACTAAATCTAGTAAGCTATTGGTTCCCTCACTACAAATTAAATCATAAGCATCTATAAGCCCCTTTATCATTTTTAAATCTGGTAACTCTTTTGCATTATTTTTTAAAGGGACAAAAGGAACTTTTCCCCAACCGTGTTCTTTTTTTTCCAGTTCTTGTTGATTTTCTTTCACAACCGTCCAATGACCAATTTTTTCAGCTTCTTTTTGATAATTTCCATCCCTTTTTTCTATGTAATATGTCACATCATTTTTAGTCCACCACTCTACTTTTTTAAGTATCTTCTCTCTACCATTTTCCATCACAGTAAAATCATAATATCGTATTACCTGTTCTATTTCTTTTTGATTAACAGAATCATAAAATACAATCAGCTCCTCAGCCGGCACAATACAATATTGTAAAATTCCTTCTCTGTCATAGTATATATGAACATATTCAACCCCCTTATTAGAGGCTCCTACAATCCATTCATACAACATAGCATTAAATGTTTCATCCGCCATCGTTGTCAAATACTTTTCATATTCTGATACATTTTCTCCTTTTACCAATATACTCGGTTCTTTTGCAACCAAATAAGAAACCTTTTGTTCTACCAAAATATGATGAAATGGACAAACAACATGATAATTGCTTCTATTTGGATTAGAAAGTAACTTTATTCTTTCCTGTTCTGTACCATCTGGATTTTTGCATGTTTCAGAAAAATGCTTTACAGAAAAATTTTTTTGCAACACATCTTGTTCACAACAATAATATTTTTCGCCTTCTAACATTTCCTTTTTTCTTTTGCTGTTTGCATCCTCTGAAAGAATCATTTTTAACAATTCACTTTCACTCCATTTATGTTCTGCTTCCAGCCTAGACTGTAGTAATTCTATTTCTGAAAGATACATTTTCCCCCCCCTTTCTATGTCACTTTTATCATTCTCATATCATACTCTCTTGCATATCGAATTGCATCTATAGCATGGTTATTTTTATCCGGAAATCTTGACTGCCAATTTCCATTTATGTCCCTCTCCAGTTCATATTCCAAAAATTCTTTTGCTGTTTTAGGACATCTTTGTTCATCAATAATAATTTCCTCCAAACTTTGTAGCCATTTAATTCCATAATTTACACTATCCGGGCCTTTTTTTGCTGGTATCATTTTCAAACCATAGGATTGCATTTCTGCAATAGATTTCGGTTCTGCACTATCTGCTACAATGATTGTATTTTGTATATTTTCATTTTTTATCATTTCATATGCTTTTCGATTGCTTAAGGAAGTTTTCTGTATTTCAAAATAGATATACAACTTTTTTCTTGTTTTATCATAGTGATTTACAGTGTAGTGTAATGGGTCTATTGCGTAGCCCCAATCCAACCCTCTTGCCACATTATCAAATGTGGCAATTTCTTCTTCTGTAATTCTCCTAATTGTAATATTTTGAAATACAGTTCCTTCTGTTCCTGTTGCTTCTCCCAGATATTCATGTCGATAGATTTCTGGCTGCATTTTTTTAATATGTTCCGCTTCTAAAAAAAATTGCTTTCCAAGCCATTCCTCTGGCACTTTTTCATAGGTACTATGATGTATATATTTATCTTCTCTTTTTGTTTCACTTTCTGTATTGACCCAATTTTTTTTACTTTTAGGCGGATTATAAGTATAAAAAACTACAAATTTTTTACCACCTCTCATTAAGGACTGGTTAATATTTCTAATTTCTGGCATTCCTGCAAATTCGTCTGTTTCTTCATACCATATATATCGGATATATCCTTTTCGGCATTTAATGGATTTTATCTTTCTTGGATTATCCGCCCCACGAAACAATATTTTTTGTCCTGTTGTCTTGTAGATAATTTCTAAATGAGATGACATTTTACTTTCCCATTGTTCTTCCACTCCCAGCATACAGATTGCCCACCATATTTGTTCAAACACACTATCTTTTAAATGTACTCCTATTTTTCGAAGCACTACAGCATTGGTATCTTCATATTTCATCATACCTAATACAATTTCTAAGGATACAAATGATGATTTTGTACTGCCTCTACCACCTTTCAGCCAATAATGTGTATATTTTTCACTCCAAATACTTTTATGTACTTCATAAAATGGTTCTGCAATCAGCGTTGAAAGTTGAATTATCGTTTCTGTCATATTTTAAACCTTCCTTTTAGCAATATCATCTACAATGACCACAACATCATTTTTTCCTTCTGTTTGCTCAAAAGCATTTTGTCTTTTTCCTAACAGTTCTGCTGCTTTCATTCTATCTTTCATAATAGAATCATTTTTTTCAATATAGGCATCCCCCTTCATTACGCTTGTCAAAAATTGTAAAATATCAGTATCATCGGCAATTCCTTCTTTCCTTTCTTCGTCCAGCAATTTTAAAATTTCATGCCGAATTTCTTTTCTTTTTGACAATGTTTCCCCATATTTACTAGAATAGCCTGCCTGTTCTGCCGCCTGTGAAACACTTTTTCCCTTTGCCCGCAGACGGCAAAACACAATTTCTTTTTCATTCATCTTTTCTCCTCCTTTCTTCTATAAGATATGACAATAAAAGTCTCAAAAAGTCTCAACTTTTTCAATTTGAAATATTCTTTGATATTTTTAGCACATTTCAGATACATTATATTTTTCTTAAAGACTGAATTTACAACTAAAACCGGCTATTTTAAATTGTAAATCAACAAAGAATTACTACTGTTTCCTTTTTTTCGCTTTCACCACAAAATAATATCAATTTATCTAATATTAAATCATGGTCACGAAAGCAAGTAGCCCTGCTTTTATGTGTCTGTAGCGCAATATAATCATATCCATATCCTTTTTCATATCTAAGTTTTAAAAATACTTGTTCTTCATACTTCAATTTTTCAATATATCGTTCCATTTCAGAATATTGTTTCATTTCACTTTTAATGCATTCCATTGCTTTGGCAACTTCAAACTCATATAATATTTTTGCCTCTTTGATAGACACATTTTCTTGTCCTAAAAAAGGGGCATTTTCTCCCCATATTAAAAATTGATTTGTCATTCTTTGCAACTTTTCAATCTCCTGTTGTTTTTTATGGCAATAGTCAATTGCTCCTCCCCATCTTGTCAATCTTTGTTTCATTTGTATTCTTTCCTTCTTTGTAATCTTTTTTTGTTCCTTCTCTTTCATAATAAGACATTCCTCTTTCCCAATTCGTAAATCTTTTTCACACCATGCTGGCAGCTCTCCTTTCCATAGACCCATATATCACAAATGATAATATCATTATATTATCAAGAGATACATTTTTTGTCAATCAAAACCCGAACACAGATTCTATATTATATTTATTTGCCTTTTTCATTTCGACATGATACACTAATAAAAAATGAAGTACAACCAAAAATCAAGAAAGGAGCCTTATATGTTTCAAAAAAATCTTTTTAGAGAACAACTTATCAAACTAATGAATGGCAGAAATACAACAGAATTTTCAGAACAAACTGGATTTAATCGTACTTATCTTTCAAAATATATTAATTTAAAATTGGATAGACCTCCCTCTCCTCGTCTATTACAAGCAATTTCCAGCTCACTTGTAACTTATGAAGAACTTTTAATTTCTTGTGGTTACCTCCATAGTACAGAAAACCAAAACAGTAAAACCATCAAACTTCCTGTCATTGGTTCTGTTCATGCTGGTAATCCTACTTTTTCAGAGGACTATATAGAAGGCTATGAATCTGTAGATATTGCAGAACTAAATCCTTCTTATGATTATATTTATATTCGTGTAGAAGGGAATAGCATGATTAATGCACGCATTCATGATGGCGACTTAGTGCTTGTTCGCAAACAATCTGATGTACAAACAGGAGATATCGCCGTTGTTGTGATTGATGACGAAGAAGCAACCTTAAAACGAGTGTTAAAAAAGGAAAACATTCTTGTTTTACAACCTGAAAATCCAGCCTATCCTTCGTATATTTTTTCTGGAGAAGAACAAAATCGTGTTCGTATTGTTGGAAAAGTGATGCATGTAAAATTTGTTCCCCTATAATGGATTCTAAATTTAAAAATATTTCCATGACAGGTAGGCTGTGCTATTTATTTATGTGTATAGAACAATATCTTACTTTTTGTTATTCAGATAAAGATTGGACAATCGTTTCACAAAAATGTTGGCAATGGACAAATACTTACTGGAATGAGGGCTGTGATGAATATTCCAAAATTGTTCCCTGTTATCTTTTAGAATTTGATAACTATAAAGAGACAAATGAAAGAGCATTTGAAGGAACCCTTTCCCAAAAGGAATATCATGTTTTGCGAAAACTTTATGATAATATTACAAGTGGAGATGAAAAAGAAGAAATCAATCAAATGTTGCTATTACCTATCGCATTGCATCATGAGTGTGAAGGTGCTTCTTTTGCCCATGCAGATAAATCAACCTTAGCTATTTTGTTAAAAGCAGAATCTATTTTATTAAGACATCATATTCCCTTTCCAAATATTCAAAGAATCACCTTTTTATCAGTGGAACAAAAAAATGGTTGGGGAGATTTTATAGAAAGTGAATTTCTTTCTATTTTAGAAACTATTCATAAAAAGAAAAAAAGCCCTTGAAACTTCACGCACTTTTTGAAGTTTTCGCTAAATCTTCTTTACTTTCTTTTAAGAAAGAAGTGAGAATTTGAAAGCAACACCCTCAAGGTTTTTTTTAACAAGTTAAAAGGAGATAGAAAAATTCTATCTCCTTTTCTTTTACCTTCTAGGTATGAGAAGTGTCTGACCGCAAATAATTTTATTTTCATTGTTAATTCCATTCGCTGACATAATATCTTTAATACCTGCACTTGTCCCATAAAACTTTTTGCTGATATATCCGAGGCTGTCCCCTTCTTCCACAACATAGGTAGCAAGGATTTTATTTTTTTCTTCTTCCGCTTTTCTTTTTGCTTCTTCTGCGGCTTTTTGTTGTTCCTGCTGTTTTTGTTGTGCTGCCTTTTCCTCTGCCTCTTTTCTCAGTTTCTCCTGCTCTTCCGCTTTTTGTGCTGCAAATACCATTTGTGTTTGCGTTTCTTCTAGCTGTTCCGCCATAGCATAGTAAGAACTTTGCACAGTCGCAATTTCTGTTTCGAGCTTTCTGACTCTACTGATATTGTTTAGCAAACTAACTCCCATAAAAAGACAAGCAATGCATAAGATACTGCTGACACCAGCCAACATTGTCAAACGATTGCGGTTTTCTTCTTCTGCTTCCTTTGCCCTTTTTCGCAGTACACGCCGAATATCTTTTGCGGCATCCATTCTTTCCTCTTGCGTAGGGCGTCTTTTTTGTTTTTCCTCTCCCTCCTCTTTTTCTTCTATTTGTTCTGCTTTTTTTTCTAACCGTGGACGTACTAAACTATTGTCCAGCATATATTCTTGCATTTCCTGATTTTTTTCATAATAAATGAAATAACCTTTTGCTGGTCGTAACCCTGTTTTTTCTGTATTATGTATAAAAAAGGTATCAAGCTTGTCCAAAGAATCTATAACAAACAATACCTGCCACGGTTCTTTAAAATATTCCCTGTGAAAAAACTCATCTTTTGCCATTAAAAAAGTGCCAAATCCGGGCTGCGTATGAACCCATCCCACTAAAGATAATCCTTTAAAATAAACTTCCATTTGTCCATTAATGTATCTCCAAGTATTTTCTGTAAAAGTTTCTGCACCTTTTTGTTGTATTGTATCTTTTGCCTGTATGGCACCACTAATAATAATAGCTTCCTGTCCATCCACAATAAGATGCTTTCCTGCTAAAGCGGCTAACTTTTCTTTGTTTCCTCCACTTCTAGCATATTGATATAAATAAGTATGTACATAATCTTCTACATATATTTTAATGTCATTTTCTATCGAACCAATTTGTTTTATGTTCGAAGGAAGTGTAATATTGTCTTTCTCACCAATAGCACTATATAAATTGCTGTCGTCATTAAAAAGAAACTGCATTGTTATTGTCCTCCTTGTTACGATTTAGGTTATCATAACATGAGTTGAGAAAGAAATTTGTCAAAGGCTGTCTTTTATTCCTCTTTTTTTTATACAAAAATATGCCTTTTTTCGTCAAATTATTCTTTTGGTTTTTTAGAGCTAACAGCATTTGCTGTTATTTTTTTGGTTTTTTCTTTTGTTTTATTCATTCTCTTACATATTCCTTACTTGCATCAAAATATAAAAAAGAAGGAATTTCTCCCCTCTTTTTCCATCACAATTTTTCTTTTTGGCTTTCCAGTAGTGTTGACTTATATTTTTTTAAAATATCCACATAAAAATTCCAAACCATTTCCAGATTTTTTTCTGCCCATTCTTCTGTTTTTTTCAATATTGGGTACATTTCTTCTGGATAAGGATGCCATGTAGAATACGCTACTCCATCTGGACATTCTTCCAATTCTTCTTCATATTCTACAGCCGGAGCAACATAATATTCATAAAATTCAGGATATCCATTTTGTTTTAAATATTGTCCAACGCGCATAATTGTTTTATAATCGTTGTCTTCATAAAGATTCTCATAATAAACTTCTATTCCTTCATACAATATTGACCACTGCCACGAACAAATCTGATAAAATGCTTCTGCCCATATCGGTCTATTTTTACCATAATACATCAAAATATATTCCTTAACATCTGTCAATATATCAGAATTAAATGCTGTAGGAATTTCCTCGTCATCTATTTCTTCCTGTCCTTCTTTTAATTTCTTTAACTTTTGTAATGTTTCTTCTAATTCTTCAAATAATGTTACGAGGTCAATATTAATGCTCAAAACAACTACCTCCTTTTACCCTTTCTATTCGGGCAAATCCTCCAAACTCATAAAAGTATAGCCTTTTTCTCGCAAACTGGTTATAATGTCTGGTAATGCCTCTGTATTGGACTGTGAAACTGCATGAAGCAGCATAATACTTCCGTTATGATAATTTTCCATCACCATATTATATGTATTTTGTTTTCCGGGTTGATGATTCACATCCCAATCTCCATAAGCAAAGCTCCAGAATATGGTTTTATATCCTTGTGCTTGCGTTTGTTCTAAGGAAAAAATGCTATAAACACCTTCTGGAGGTCTAAAAAAGTGTGGCATTTCTTGTCCAGTAACCTCTTTAAAATAAGCTGCACAATCCTGTATTTCCGAAGCAATTTGTTCTGCTGTTAATTTTGTCATATCAGGGTGTGTTACGCTATGATTTCCCACAATATGCCCTTCTGCAACCATTCTTTTAATCAATTCTGGATTATCCCGAATATAAGACTTTGTTACAAAAAAGGCTGCTTTTACATCATATTCTTTTAGGACATCTAATATTTTTTCACTATATCCATTTTCATATCCTTCATCAAATGTCAAATAAATTGTTTTTTTCTGTGTATCTCCTAAATAATAGGCATCATAATTTCCGATTGCAATTTCATATTGTGCAGAAGGTGGTGTATTTTCCTTATTTCTTTTAAACCACCATGATTTTCTGTCATAATATCCTACAGATGGATTATTTTGTTGTGGCTGTGGTGGAACTTCCACAGGGTCGTCAATAGGCGTGATTTTTTCATCTTCTATGATAATGACCGGTGGTTCCATTATAATATCGTTTGGTGCACCTCCCCCCATTAGTGCTGACATTAAAGATAATATTGTACCAATTTGTAGCATAACAATTCCCTCCTTATTTTATCAATTCCTTTATCATAAATTTAACATTTTTTATAGCTTGAATCAAGTTTTATTCTAAACAAAAATTTGTATTTTTTAGATAGAACCCTTAATAAAAGAATAGACTGCCTTTAAACTTTTTGATAATATATAAAAAAGAGGTGTTTGCTTTATGATTCAGGAAATATCGTTTTTCAGTACTCTGACTTTCCAGCAAAAGGATTTAGAAAAATGGATTTTACAAGCTACAAAGAAAGAAAATTTTAATAACAGGCATAAAAGGAGGAAAACTATAAAATGAATATAGATGATATTTATATAGAGAGGCTAGAAAAATACATAGGAGAAAACGGAAAAATATTCCGAAGAGAAAAAGAAATTGAAATCATTGATATTCGTGATGTTGAAATACGGTATCTTTTAGAAGAAACAGAAAAAGGATATGAGCTTTCTGTTATCGAAAGAGGTGTAAAACGTTATACAATAGAAGAATATTTTTCAGAATCCGAAAAAGAAATAAAACGCAAACTTGCACTCACTTTAAAAGCACATTTCGGGGAAAGCATAGATGATAAAAGATGGCAGGGATTTCTTAAGATAACAGATTTTGAAGAATGTAAAAAATTAATGAATTTGTATATGGAACCAGAATACTATTCTATTAGGAATCCACAAGCAAGGAAATTCAATTTAGAAAAAGAACAGGAACAATATAATATTTATTTTTTATATGATAATGGCGAAAAAAAGTATTTTGAAAAAGGAGAATCTGTTTCTGATGCTTTTTTCCATCTTTATTATGATGTATTTTGTTTTAAAAGGGGATTAAAACATATCAAAGAATATCAACTATTATTTGATGATAACATAGAAGAAATATATCATTATTTAATTTAGCACTAAAAAACATACAAGCAAATAAACCTTTTGCTTGTATGTTTTCATATCATAAAAAAGAACTTTTTAAATAGATTTATGGAAAAACTGAAAGACAGCAATTCTGTCAATATAATGAAATCTACTACCATAAAGGGAATCTTTTCTATTTTCTTCGATTCCTTTATCTATTTTATCCATCAATTTATTTAAAAAAGGCTTAAATGTTTTTTCGATTGCCTGTTTTAAATTTTTTCCAATATTTAATTTTGAGGTAATGTTTTTGATATTACAAAATTGTTCTGCAAATTTTTTTCCTAATGCAGCATCATTTTGGTCACCATATCCCCAATAAGAATTATCTAAATAGTTTTTCATAGTATCAGCATAAATTCCTGCAAATTTTAAATCTTCTAAAGAATAAGAAACATCTTTTTCGCTCAAATCTTCCCCTGTTATCTTTCCATCTATATTATTTTGCAAATATTCAGAAAAATCAAACCTATCACTATGATTATAATGATATTTATTTTGTGTCCCTTCCCCTTGTTCTTTTGCTACACTTTTGCGAAGCTGTGCTGCCATAAAAGCATCATCCTGATACAGCCAAGTATCTTCCTCATTAGAAAGAGAAGCATAATTTTTATTTTGTGCAATATAAGTTTCATATTCCGCAGTTTTTTTGTCTATAATAGCATTCAAACTAGTCTTCATTTCTTCTGAAACAGATTGCCCTAAGTTTTCAAAAAAACCACCAATATTTTCCGCATAAGAATTTAACACTTCTTTTTTGCCATAATCATATATATCCTGAAGCATCTGCAAATTTTTCTGTTTTTCTTCCCCAGTATATTGATTCTCGATACGATTTTTTAAAACCGCATAGCGAGAACAAATATAATCTACTTTTTGCTCTATTTTAGAAACATTATCTAAAGTAATATCATTCCAGCTAAAATCAGAACGCACTTGCCACCAGTCAATTTCATTATCAACACCATTTTTCAGCAATTCTTGCCTAAAACTTTCCAATTCTTCCTCTGTTACCTCTCCCATAAAAAAGCGAGGTGCATCTATTCCATCTTTTTCAAATGTGAGGCTTGTAGCATGTTGTTTTATATATTGATACAACAAAGCATCCTTTTCTGTATAATCTTTTTCAGATGGTGGTACGATTTCTTTGGTCAAATCTTCAGATGGAATATACTCTGCATAAGTAATAGACTCTGCTTTCAAAGGTGTTAATTTGTTTTTAGTTTGATTCATTTCCAAATAAATCATATGTTTTGTGGATTGTGTAAAAGTATCCTTTGATATTCTTGGTTTTTGAGTAGATTGTTGTGGCTTAGATGGTATTTTTCGTTGCCCAGACAAAAAATTTGTTTGAAAATTTTGTTGAAACCCCATTTTTCCTATAAACATATCCCTTTCCTCCTTTTATACCATTTATATACTTTTATTATAAAATAAATCTTTCTTCTTTACAAGTATGAAGTTCAACCATTCGCTGCCCAAGGTAATACATTTTTAATTTCTTCTTTGATTTCACTAGAAACCTCCACGGTACTAGGAGCAATCACAAAAATATTATTTGCTACTTTTTGGATACTTCCATCTAAAGCATAACAAGTTCCAGATAAAAAATCCATAATTCTCTGTGCAACTTGATATTCTACTTTTTCCAAATTCACCACTACAGGTTTTTCCAATTTAATTTGGTCACAAATTTTTTGTGCATCCTCATAGCAAGCAGATTGCATTAAAACAATTTCCAATTTTTTCTTTGCATCAATAGGGTATAAGTTAGGTTTTTTATACTTATTGGAAGAATTAATTTCTTTAACCGGTGTACGCTGCGTTTCTATTTCTTCCTCCTCATAGTCATCAATCTCTTCTTCATACTCATCATCAAACATAAATCCTCTTATTTTACCAAATATATTTGCCACTCCAAAATCCTCCTTGCATGTATAACTCTGCTATTTCTAAATCTTACTCATATGTCTTTTAGTATAATAGAAATTTCTGTTTTTTCAACAGATATTTTCCAAATTACGACAAAATCCTTTCCTATCCTCTATTTTTTTATCCTTTTCTGTTTCTGTTTTTACAAAACTATTCATTTCCTATATCATATCTGAAAGGATGATTTCTTCTATTATTACAAAGTAATCCAAATTAAAAAGGCGATTTCCACCTTTAAAAGTTTATGGTGAGAACTCGCCTTAAAATTATTTTTCGTAGTAAAGACTTGTTTTACATTGAGTTTATTATAAAAAATTATACTTTGTCAAGGATTTTTTTATAGTAAATTTATTTTACGGCAAGTATCTTTTTTATACAAATAAAATAGAATTGCCCCCCATTTGAAAAAATGGGGGGTTAAAAAATATTATTTTAAGTTAAACCAAGCTTTTAAGCCTAAATATTGTGCTACATCGCCTAATTCTTCTTCAATTCTTAACAACTGATTATATTTTGCAACACGGTCTGTTCTTGCAGGAGCACCTGTTTTAATCTGACCAGCATTGACAGCAACAACAATGTCAGCGATAGTTGCATCTTCTGTTTCACCAGAACGGTGAGATACTACTGCTGTCATATTGTTTCTATTTGCCAGCTGAATTGCGTTAAATGTTTCTGTCAAAGTACCAATTTGATTTACCTTAATCAAAATAGAGTTACCAGCTTTCAAATCAATACCTTTTTGTAATCTTTCTGTATTTGTCACAAATAAGTCATCACCAACAAGTTGAACTTTGCCGCCAAGTTCTTTTGTCAATAATTGCCAACCTTCCCAGTCTTCTTCTGCTAAACCATCTTCAATGGAGATGATAGGATATTTTTCACAAAGAGCTTTCCAGAAGTCCACCATTTCAGCAGATGTTCTAACAACATCTTTGCCAAGCATTTTGCTCTCACCAGGGAAATGATATTTTCCATCTTTTTCATCATAAAGTTCTGTAGAAGCAGGGTCCATAGCAATTTTAATATCTTCTCCCCATTTATAACCAGCTTTTTCAACTGCTTCTTTAATTAAGTCAATAACATCATCTGCTGTTGCAAGGTCAGGAGCAAAGCCACCTTCATCACCCACTGCTGTGGAAAGACCTTTTCCTTTTAATACACTCTTAAGGTTATGATAAATTTCTGCACACATTCTTAAAGCTTCTTTAAAAGAAGGAGCACCAACTGGCATAATCATAAATTCTTGAATGTCAACAGTGTTGTCTGCATGTTTACCACCATTCATAATGTTCATCATAGGAACAGGCATTGTTTTTGCGTTGAAACCGCCAAGATATTGATATAAAGGCATTGCTAAATATTCTGCTGCTGCTTTTGCAACTGCCATAGAAACGCCAAGAATTGCATTTGCACCTAATTTTGCTTTGTTAGGAGTGCCATCCAATTCAATCATTTTGGTATCAATCGCTACTTGGTCAAGAGCATTCATGCCAATAATCGCATCTGCAATAACATTATTAACATTATTTACTGCATCTTGTACTCCAGCACCAACATATCTGGAACCACCATCACGCATTTCCACTGCTTCAAAAGCACCTGTAGAAGCACCAGAAGGTACAGCAGCTCTACCTACCACATTATCTTCCACCACAACTTCTACTTCCACAGTTGGATTTCCTCTAGAATCCAAAATTTCTCTTGCGTGAACGTCTCTAATTTCAATATAGCTTTTCATGTTCTTTCCTCCTCTTTTTTTATAAAAACATATTTTGATACTGCATAAAAAAGTTTTAAAATTTTTTTGCAATATATCTTGGTATATTTTAGCAAACTTTTTTTTTGTTTTCAACCAAAAATAAATATTTTCAGTAAAAATGACGAAATTTTATTATTTACCAATCAATAAACTTTGTCCTATCATTTCCGCAGGTTTTGGAATATCCATCATTTCCAGCAAAGTTGGCGCAATATCAGCCAATTTTCCACCTTCTTTTAAGCCAATTCCATCCGTATAATTTACCAGAATAAAAGGAACTGGATTTGTAGTGTGTGCTGTAAAAGGTTCTCCGGTATTATAGTCAATGAGTTGGTCACTATTTCCGTGGTCAGCGCACATAAACATCTGACCATTATTATCAAGCAATGCTTTTAACACTCTTTCTAAACAAGCATCTATAGTTTCAATCGCTTTGATTGCTGCCTCTAAAACGCCAGTATGACCAACCATATCTGGATTTGCATAATTGATAATAATTAAATCATATTCGTTTGAATTAATTGCCTTTACAAGACCATCTGTAACAGCAATCGCACTCATTTCAGGCTGTAAATCATAAGTAGCAACCTGTGGAGAAGGTACTAACCATCTATCCTCATTTGGGTTTGGTTCTTCTACACCACCATTAAAGAAAAATGTAACATGTGCATATTTTTCTGTTTCGGCTGTTCTTAACTGTTTCAGACCTAAAGAAGAAATATATTCTCCTAATGTATTGGTTAATCTCTGTGGTTTAAAAGCAACAAATTTATTTTCAATAGTTACATCATATTCTGTAAAGCATACATAAACAATATCTTTTGGTGCATTCACTCTTTCAAATCCATCAAATTCTGTGTCACAAAATGTTCTTGTAATTTCTCTTGCTCTGTCAGGGCGGAAATTAAAGAAAATAACAGAATCTTTATCTTTGACGGTACCAATTGCTTTCCCTTCTTCATTTACAATAGAAGTAGGCAATACAAACTCGTCTGTCTTTCCATTTTTATAAGATGTTTTAATACATTCCTCAGAGCTACTTGCTGTTACACCTTTTCCAGAAACAATGGTGTCATAAGCAACCTGTACACGCTCCCAACGTTTATCTCTATCCATTGCATAATAACGTCCGGATACTGTAGCAATTTTTCCAACACCGATTTCTCTTATTTTTTCTTCTAATTGTGCTAAATAATCCACACCCGAAGAAGGTGGTGTATCTCTACCATCTAAAAAGCAATGTACAAATACTTTTTCTAATCCATTTCTTTTTGCCAACTGTAATAAAGCATATAAATGTGTATTGTGGCTATGCACACCTCCATCAGAAAGCAAACCAAATAAATGTAATGCACTATCGTTTTGTTTACAGTGGTTAACTGCTTTTAATAATTCTTCATTTTCAAAAAAGTCACCATCTTCGATTGCTTTTGTAATTCTTGTTAATTCTTGATATACAATACGACCTGCACCAATGTTCAAATGACCTACTTCAGAATTTCCCATTTGTCCCTCAGGCAAGCCTACATCAAGTCCACTTGCATACCCTTTTACACAAGGATATTTTTCAATAATTTTGTCTAAAGTAGGTGTTTTTGCCTGTCGGATAGCATTTCCCTCGGTCTTATCATTGATACCGAAACCGTCCAATATCATTAAAACTGTTGTTTTTTTGCTCATAATTAGCCTCCTTATAATGTGAGTATCCCTTTATAAGCTCGCAAGCATATTTTTAATAATTTACGATACTTGCAAATTCTTCTTTTAAGCTGGCGCCACCTACAAGACCACCATCAATATCTGCCATTGCAAACAGTTCTGCTGCATTTTTACCATTTACACTACCACCATATTGAATACGAACTTCTTCTGCAACTTCTTTTCCATATACTTCTCCAACAACTTGTCTAATTGCGCAACAAACTTCTTGTGCTTGTTCACTGGTTGCAGTTTTACCTGTACCGATTGCCCAAATTGGTTCATAAGCAATGACAACTTTTTTAACATCATCCGCACTGATACCATATAAACCAGCTTTTACCTGCATACGTACAATTTCAATGTTAATGCCCATTTCTCTTTGCTCTAATGTTTCACCACAACACATAATTGGTGTTAAATTATGTTCTAATGCTTTTTTTACTTTTTTATTTACTGTTGCATCTGTTTCTCCAAAATATTCGCGTCTTTCAGAGTGACCGATAACCACATATTTTACACCCATTTCTGTTAACATAGCAGGTGCAATTTCACCAGTATAAGCGCCACTTTCTTCAAAGTGCATGTTTTCTGCGCCAACAGCAATATTTGTCCCTTTAACAGCTTCCACTACAGTAGCAATATCAACAGCAGGTACACAAAATACAACATCTACCTTATCTGTATTTACTTTGTCTTTTAACAATGCACATAATTCTGCTGCTTGTTTCGGTGTTTTGTTCATTTTCCAGTTTCCGGCAACAATTTTTTTTCTCATAATAAAGGTACCTTCTTTCTTTTATTTATATTCATTTTTTATTTGTCACTTTTGGTATAATAAACAGGATAGATAACATTATAAAACCAATGATGCTAGTACCTCTTAACCTATGCGCTGCAAACAAATCAAAAAAAAAATTTTTTTGTTGAAATGTTTGTTGTGCTCTATATTCTATCATTTGTAATAATTTTTCTCCTGTCCAGCCAGAATCAACCGTGATTCTAGGAATTTCTAATAAACTTGTGTTTCCATTTACGACAGCTATGTTTGTTGTTATCTGCAAATCATATTGCATCTCGGTCTGCATAGGTAATGCAATCTCTTGTCTATAATTTCCATTGGGATAGGTTAACACTTTAACGGGGCTTCTTTTTTGCAAGTATTTATCCAGCATTTCTTCCCCTTCCTTTACAGAAGAACATACTTCTGCATAAGTTCTATCTCCAACTGGTATATGGTCATACGTATGATTATAGATTTCTACCAAACCACTTTGTTGCATTTCATTCAAGTTTTCCCAGCTCATTCTTTCCACTTCTTCCGGTAAATGGTTTGTACCAATCAAGGAGGTAATGACAGAAATACTTGCCTTCATATTATATTTTTGTAAAAGTGGATAAACTAGCTCATAATTACTTTTATATCCATCATCTATCGTAATAGCAACATATTTTTGATTCAAATGTAATTCTGGAAATTTCTTTCCTTTTTCTAGTTGCTGCATAATTTCATATAAATCACTTAAAAAGATAGTGGTATATCCTGCTTTTTGTAAGGTTTTTATATGTTCTTCAAACTCATCAATCGGAACAATAACCCCATTTCCTGCTTCAACTTCTCCAGTTACAAAATGATGATACATCAAAACAGGAATATAATCTTCTGGTGCAACTTTTATATTGCTATTTTGTGCTGCAAGCACAGTCCACGAAAGATTTACCGCCATAAAACATATCATAACAGCCATTCGTATATACTTTTTCATGTTTTTTCCCCTCAGTTGCCTAGATTCTATTTATTTTTTTACTGTTTTGAAAATGTTTTTTCTGCTGTCAGATGTATGTTTTTTATCAATTCTGTACCTGTTCCAGAATTTACTGTAATCCGTGGAATCTCTAGTATACTTGTATCTCTATTGACAACCCCACTATTTGTTGTCAACTGTAAATCATATCCCATATAAGCACGCATCATGACACTAATCTCTTTTGTATAATTTCCATTGGGATAAGTCAACACAGTTGTTGCACTTCTTTTTTCTAATTCTTCATCCAGCATTTGCTCCCCCTTTTCTACAGAAAAGCGAACATCTTCATAAATTCTGTTTTCTACGGGTTTGTGGTCATACGTATGGCTATAAATTTCCACTAAACCACTTTGCTGCATTTCATTCAAATTTTCCCAACTCATTTTTTCAATTTCTTTTGTACTATAAATATATCCTGTATGGATTCTTGAAGTAATCACAGAAATGTTTGCTTTCATATGATACTTCTGTAAAAGTGGATATGCAAGTTCATAATTACTTCTATATCCATCATCAATGGTAATGACAACATATTTTTGATTCATATGAAGTTCTGGCTGTGTGACACCAGCATTTTTTTCTTCTATCTTTTGCAACAGAATATCATTTAATTCACTTAAAAAAATGGTCTGATATCCTGCTTCTTGCAAAGCTTGTAATTGCTGTTCAAATTCATCAATATGCATATTTGCCCCATCTCCATCTGGCACATCATCTGTTCTAAAATGATGGTACATCAATACTGGAATATAATCTTCTGGAGATGGAAAGAATTCTGGTTCACTTATCATAACATTACTAATTTTGATTTCTTCTGTTTTTATCATTTCTTCTTTCTTTTGTAATTCCATCTTTTTTTCTTGTGCAAAAGCAGTAACACAACATTGTCCTGCCAAAAGTGCCGCTACAGCCATAACCCCATACTTTTTCATCATGATTCCTCTATTTCTTATTTATCATCCACTGCTACAACACCAGGTAATTCTTTTCCTTCCAAAAATTCTAAAGAAGCACCACCACCAGTAGAAATATGTGTCATTTTGCTACCATATCCCAACTGATTTACAGCTGCTGCGGAATCTCCACCACCAATAATAGTTGTTGCATTAATTTGTGCTAAAGCTTCTGCAACTGCTTCTGTTCCTTTTGCAAAATTAGAGAATTCAAATACACCCATAGGACCATTCCATACAACTGTTTTTGCATTTTTAATAGCATCTGTAAACAATTTTCTGGATTCTTCTCCAATATCAAGTCCCTGCCAATCATCAGGAATTTCTTTTGTGGGAACTGTTTTAAATTCTGTATCATTTTTAAATTCTTTTGTAATAACTGTATCAACAGGAATTAAGAATTTAACGCCTTTTTCTTCTGCTTTTTTCATCATTTCTTTTGCATAATCCACTTTATCTGCTTCCAAAAGAGAATTACCAACTTTACCACCTTGTGCTACAGCAAAAGTATAAGCCATACCACCGCCAATAATCAATGTATCTACTTTTTCCAGCAAATTGTTGATAACATTAATCTTATCAGATACTTTAGAACCACCCAAAATTGCAACAAATGGTCTTTCTGGATTATTGACTGCATTTCCAAGGAAATTAATTTCTTTATCCATTAAATAACCAACAGCAGATTCTTTTACATATTTTGTAACGCCTACCGTAGAGCAATGTGCTCTATGGCTAGAACCAAAAGCATCATTTACAAATACTTCTGCAAGACTTGCTAACTCTTGGCTAAAATTATCTTCATTTTTTGTTTCTTCTTTTCTATAACGTGTGTTTTCTAATAATACCACGTCGCCATCTTTCATTTCTGCAACTGCTTTTTTTGCATTTTCTCCAACAACAGTATCATCTTTGGCAAATACAACTTCTTTGCCCAATTTTTCAGAAAGGCGTTTTGCAACAGGTGCTAAAGAAAGCTCTGGTTTTGGTTCTCCTTTTGGTTTGCCCATATGGGAACAAAGAATTACCTTTCCACCATCTTTGATTAATTTTTGTATGGTTGGTAATGCAGCCACAATTCTGTTTTCGTCTGTAATCACACCATCTTGTAATGGCACATTAAAATCACATCTTACAAGCACCTTTTTACCTTTTACTACTAAGTCTTCTACCGATTTTTTATTCAGCATAATTGTTCTCCTTTCCTACTCTTTGGTTTTAATTTACTTTTTACAGGTTCCTTGATGAAAGCCATGTTCCCGTACAATACTCTCCTAAAGCAAAAAACTATTTTTTTGCTTTTTCACTCCCAATTTCTTCTCTTGTTTTTATTCGGCTTCCATATCCTTTGTTTTTTTCTCTATCCGTTTGTATATTTCTTTTGCTGTCATTCTGTCTGTTATCAAAATAGCTTGTGGCATTTTACGGCAGACAGCAGCAAGAGCTTCGGCTTTATTGTTTCCTCCTGCCACAACGATAATTTTTTTCATTCTGCTCAATTCTTCCAACCGCAGCCCTATGGAATAAGAACTATAAACGATGGTACCACTGCTATCTAAATAATAGCCCAACATTTCTGCTACCGCACCTTTTTTCAAAAGAAACTCATAAACTTTAGAGTCAACCTGTCTTTTACGCGCCATTTCCAAAGCATTTCCCACACCCAAAATTAAAACATCGGCTTGTTTAATTTCTGTAATGGTCTCCTGTATCAATGGCTCTTGTTTCATTTCCTCGAAGGCTTTTTGACTCATGTGGTCAGGCAGTTGCAATAATTTATAGTGCGCTCCCAATTTTTCTGCTAAACCAGCCGCTAAAGTATCTGCTTGTTGTTCCAGTATTCCCCCAATACTTCCCCTTGCAGGTAAGACCAGTTCTGCCCTTTTGGTATTTGAAAAAGGCATTACTTCCACCATATTGGCAAGGGTAGAACCTCCTGTTAAAGCAATTTTGCTTTCTTTTGAGATATTACGCAATAAAACATCTGCCGCAATCCGTCCCAACTCTTTTTTCGCACTTTGGCTTTCTCTACAGCTTTCCCCTGCAAGATATGCCTTTTCAATTCCTAACAAATTGGCTAATTTTTTTTCCATCTCTGTAATACCATCTATGGATTTAATCAATGGTTCCATATTTGTTAGTAAATTTTTGCCTTCTTCCGTCACTTTCATTCCTTCTCTTGAAACTACAATTAACTGTTGCATATGCAGCTTTTCCGTTTCGTTGCGGACAGTTCTTTCCGAAAAATCCAATGAAAGAGAAATTGTTCTTCTGCCTACAGGCTCCAGCAAAGCAATCGCACGTAAAATACGGTATCTTCTGACTAAAGCCGTCATTTCTTCTGGTGCTATTTTTTTCATCATCTGTAAAGTATTTCCATTCTCTTTATATAGGGACATAATGCGTCCCACCTTTCATTTTTCGTCCCACCTGTCTCTAAAGGAAAACCTATCAGTAGGATTGCACATCTAATAGGCTTGTATTTATTATAACTGATTTTTCTAAAATTTTCAAGCCATTTCCAAATGTATACAAATAAAAAAGTAACTAAAATTTTTTTATAGAAATCAAGTCTTGTGAAACAATATCCATAATATCGTGCATTCTATTTTCTATTTTTTATTTTTTATCGTCATACTGTTAAAAAACAGTATAGTATTTTTATAGCACTTGCTCAAAGAAAAAATGCTTCTTGCTCAATGAATCTTTTTCCGATATACTCATATTATATACAATAGAAAGGGTGGATATACATGCAAAAAGAACTTTGGGAACAAATGAAAAACAAGGAATTACTGAAAAAAATCGCTGCACAAGAAGAAGTTTTTTGGCTAAATGAAAACCTAGAAGATAGCCAAACAGCACTATCAAAAATCAATTTATCTATGTCTGACATAGAAGATGCAGAAAAAAGACTTGCTCGTTTTGCTCCTTTTATTAAAAAATGCTTTCCAGAAACAGAAGCGAATAATGGATTAATTGAATCTCCTTTAACAGAAATTCCAAACATGAAAAAGCAATTAGAAAAAGAATATCATGTTTCCATTGCAGGCAAACTTTTGGTAAAACAAGATAGTCATTTAGCAATCTCTGGTTCTATCAAAGCACGTGGTGGTATTTATGAAGTATTAAAACATGCGGAAGACTTAGCAATCGAACACGGAAAAATAAGCATAACAGATGATTACAGCAAATTTACCAGTGATGAAATGAAAGCATTTTTTCACCAATTTAAAATTCAAGTGGGTTCTACTGGTAACTTGGGCATGAGTATTGGTATTACGAGTGCTGCACTCGGTTTCCATGTAATTGTGCATATGTCTGCTGACGCAAAACAATGGAAAAAAGACTTGTTACGTCAAAGAGGTGCTGTTGTAGTAGAATATGCAGACGATTATAGTAAAGCAGTTGAAGTCGGCAGAAAAGAATCCGATGCAGACCCAAGCAGTTACTTTGTTGATGATGAAAATTCTGTTACCCTCTTTTTAGGTTACGCTGTTGCTGCCAAACGTCTAAAAGCACAGTTTGAGCAAAAAGGTATTACCATTGACCAGCAGCATCCATTGTTTGTATACATTCCTTGTGGTGTTGGTGGTGCACCGGGTGGTGTTACCTTTGGTTTAAAGCAAATCTTTGGGGATAATGTGCATGTCTTCTTTGTAGAAACCACACCAGCACCTTGTATGTTGTTAGGTATGGCATCTGGTATGCAAAACAAAGTTTGTGTACAAGATTTTGGACTTTCTGGACAAACACATGCTGATGGTTTAGCTGTTGGCAGACCTTCTGGATTTGTTGGTGGTGTTATGACAAATATTTTAAGTGGTGAAATGACATTAGAAGACCGAAGAATCTATGATTTTATGAGGGATATTGTGAATACAGAAAATATCTTTTTAGAGCCATCTGCTTGTGCTTCTTTTATGGGTGTTGTTGATTTGTTCCAATGTGAGGAAGCAAAACAATATATTCAAAAGCATAATATTCCGATGGAGCATTCTGTTCATATTGCATGGGCAACAGGTGGCAGCCTTGTACCAGAAGAAATTAGAAAAGAATATATGAATACTTACTTATAAATTATGAATGATTTAATACAAAACATTGAAAAACTTCACACAACAGAGCTAGGCACTAAACGCATCAAAAACAATTTATCTTTAGAAATAGAAAATGTTGTTTTGTGGTGTAAAACAAAAATTTTAGATAGCCATGCAGTCATAGAAAAAAGGGGGAAAAACTGGTATATCACAATAGAACCGTATGAAATAACCGTAAACGCTTCTGCTTATACCATTATTACAGCCCATAAATCAAAATAATCTCTAACATACACCCCTCTCTTTGGCTTTACAAAGGGAGGGTTTTTTAAAACAAGGGAGGTATTTATGGAACAGAACCAAGCAAAAAAAATTGATATTGAAAATAGGTTAAAAAATTTAACACTTATCCAGCAAAAACTATTTTTATTAACCTTACTAGAAAGATTATTTTATTCTTATCAAAAGTACACCAAAGGAACATATGATAAAGTATTACAACATTTGATAGAAAACTATTGGGATTATGTTATAACTGGCACAAAACACCCTTGTATTATAATGGATGAATCGGATTATGCAGAGGAGTATCAAAACAATTACGCTTCTCAAGATAAAAATGATATACTATCAAAATTAATAGAAAAAATTCATGTCCTTCTTCCATCCTTGGCAGAAGATGATGAAGTATTTTTAATAGGTTTTGGAGCAGCTTTTGAAATCATAGCCTATTTTCTTCATAATTGTTGGGAAGAAGAACAAAAAAATCATAAAAAAAACTATCAGTCATGTTTAGAATATCTAAAATCTTCTTCGAGTTTTGTTGTAGAACATAAACTTTACCATTTAGAATATACAAGAGAAAAAACGGACATCGAATATTTACAAAAAGAAACGGATTTAAAAAAAATTTACCAACGTTATCACTTTCTGCAAAAAGAAAGTCTTTTTCCAGAATATATATTTTCCCCTATAAAGCAAAAAAGCAAAACGCTAGAAAATTTTTATGCTGATTGGATTAGAGGCACTGAAATTATTTATGAGAAATGTGAAGAAATTGCATTAAATCCATGTAGTGCAGAAATCTATTATGATTATGTTAAGGAATATATTTACGGATTTCAAAAGGATTATGAAAAAATAATGGCAGCTGCAAAAGAAGCTATCTATTGGAAAAAATATACAATCGCAATTAAAAAATTAAGTGAAGCAATACAAAAAAATCCAGACTTTGCCAGACCCTATTATAAACGGGCTTGTGTCTATGAACAATTAAAAGAATATCAAAACGCCGTTGAAGATTTCACAAAATCCATCGCCTTAAGCCCAAATTTTGCTGGAGCATATTATCGACGTGCCTATAGTTATGACAAATTAGGAGAAGATAACAAAGCCATTGATGATTTGACAAAAACCATTTTATTAAAACCTTATTTTGCAGAAGCCTATAGCAATCGCAGTCATAGTTATAATAAAATTGGAGAATATCAAAAAGCACTTGCCGACTGTGAAAAAGCAGAAGCAATGAATCCTAATTTATCCTCTATCTACTATAATCGTGGAAATAGTTACTATCATTTAGAAGAATATCAAAAAGCAATTTTAAATTATGAGATAGTTCTTGCACAAATTTCACGGGATATAAAAACAAATTTTTATCAAAAAGAAGCACACCTATGTCGAAAAAAAATAATTCGCCTTTTAAAAAAATCATTTCAACAAAAAAAATAAAAAACGGAGGTTGTATTTTTATAAATAGAGTTTGAAACAAGCAAAAGCCCTCAAACAATACAATCCTTGAGGGCTTCTATATTAATTAAAATAATTCATCAAACAATGCTGGTTTTTGTAAAGCTTCTGTTACTTTTGCCATTTTAGAGGTATCACCAATAAGTGTTACACCAACTAATCTCTTATTTGCAAAATAATATTTTTCAAAGGTGTGTTTTGCATCATCTTTAAATACTACTGTTTTATATTTTCTGTTTGGATTTTTGCCATTGTCGCCCAATGCATACAAACTTGTATCCATACCATGGAAAGACAAAGGTGCAGAAATTGTTTGATAAGCAGTTTCTTCTCCTGCAGCATTTGCACCTGCAACTTTACCCATTTCTGCTGCTTCAGACCAAAGTGCATAATTAATATTGTCAAATTCTGCACAGTCACCACAAGCATAGATATCTTTTACATTTGTTTCCATTTTTTCATTCACAACGATTGCTCTGTTAATGGTTACACCTGCTTCTTTGGCTATCGCAACATTCGCTCTTACACCACTGGAAATAATCACAACATCTGCTGGAATCACTTCTCCACCACCCAGTTTTACGCCTGTTACACTGCTTTCTCCTTCAATGCCTTCTACAGTTGCACCAAGTTTCATGACAATACCCTGTTTTTCGGCTGCTTTTAATATCATTTCACTTGCTTCACTGTCAAGCTGACGACTCATCAAACTTGTCATCATTTCTACAATTGTCACATGGCAATTTGCTTTTCTGATTTCCCAAGCTGCTTCCAAGCCAAGTACGCCACCACCGATAACAACTGCATTTTTTGCTGTTTTTAACAATTTTCTAACTTTTTCTGCATCAGCAATGTTACGAATGGTAATAACTTCTGGTTTATCAGCGCCTTTAATTGGTGGTACAAAACATTCTGCACCAAGTGCATAAATACATTTGTCATATGCTATTGTTCCGCCACTTGCTAATGCAATTTCTTTTTTCGCACTATCAATAGATTTTACTTCTTCATTTAACATTACATTGATGTTATTTTCTTCATACCATCCTTGTTTTTCAATTACTAATTGTTTTGCAGAAACACCTGCTAGCAATGTTTTTGTCAACATAGGACGATTATAACTGATATATGGTTCTTTCGCAATCATAGTAATGCTACAAGTTTTATTTCTACTGCGAATTTCTTTTGCTGCATTAAAGCCTGCTGCACCATTACCAATGATAACAAATTTTTCTTCTGTATCATTTTGATAATCAGATACATTCAATTCTACAGATACAAAATTTTCAGGACCAACGCCACATACAGGGCAAGTATCTAAACCTTCAGGGAATATTTCGCCACATACAAGACATTTTACTAATTTCTTTTTCGCAGACTTTAATGGATTTTCTTTGTTTTGCAGAACACAACCAAAATTATAACCATATTCATAAGCGCCTGTTAAATCATTTTCACCGGGACGTAACTTAATACGATAACCCTCTACCACTTTCATACGAAGTTGTTTGAGTCTTTCGATGATGTGAGGGACACCTTCTCCACTCCAGCCATAGCTACCAAAAGCACTTGCTAATTTTCCGCCATGTGTTCCTGCAAAAATAGAGGTTGTCAAATCCCAGATAGGTTTTAATGCTTCACCAACAATGGTTGGAGTACCAAATAAAATACCATCTGCAAATCCTAATTCTTCTAATACTTTTCCTTGGTCAGATGTTACCATATCATAAATTCTAACATCAATATCGCCACTGTCTTGGATACCTTTTTTAATTTCTTCTGCAAGCTGTCCGGTATAACCATAAGCAGAAACATAAGGAATAACAACTGTCTTTTTAGAATTTGGATTTATTACAGTACACCATTTTTTATAAGTTTCTTTTATTTCGTCAATTCTGCTGTCAATAACAGGACCATGTCCAGTACAAATCATATCAATTTCTAAATCTTTAATACGGTCTAAAGCTTTCAGCATAAAAGGTTTGAAAGGTCCAATAATATTATCAAAATAATACTTTGTTGCTCTCATATATCCATCATTGTCTGTCAATTTGCTTAAAACAATATCATCCAGACAATAGTGAGAACCAAAAGAGTCACAAGTAAACAAAAGTTTGTCTTCTTTCACATAAGTATACATGGTATCAGGCCAGTGTAAATTTGGTAAAAGCATAAATTGCAATGTTTTATTTCCTAAGGATAAGGTATCATTTTCTTTTACAGCAATGCTATAAAAATCATGGTTAATGATATTTTTCAAAAATCCAATTGCGCAAGCTGTTGCAACAACACAAATGCGAGGATTCATTTCTACCAATTTCACAATACTACCTGCATGGTCAGGCTCTGTATGATTCATAATGACATAATCTATCTCATTAATATCCACAACTTCCTGCAATTTTTGTAAATACTCATCAAAAAATTTTACTTTAGCGGTCTCTACAATCACTGTTTTTTCGCTACCTTTTAAAACATAAGAATTGTAGGTTGTACCAAATTCTGTCTCCATAATAATGTCAAACACTCTTAAATTTTTGTCTAATACACCTGCCCAGTATAAATCTTGTTTTAATTGATAAGCTTTCATTCAAGTTCTCCTCTCTTGTTTTCCATTTTATCACATCTGTCAATTTAACAGAATATGACAAAATTAATGTTGGTAATTTTTCTAATTGTTGTTATTTTATTATACTAAAACATCGTGCATTTTGTCAATAATAATTATTATCAATAAATAACAACATGCTTGCATTTTTTCAAAAAATTGATAAAAGTTTAAACTATATCTTTCAAATCACAATAAAACCATTTTTCTTTATCATAACCATATCCTTTCTGTTTATCCCAAAAATTTGCAATTTTCATTGCAAAACATACTTTACTAGTGTAAAATTCTTTTGTAAATAATTATGTATCAACGAAAGGAGAAATCATGCATACCAAAAGAATTATTCCATGTCTGGATGTAAAAAATGGGCGTGTTGTAAAAGGTGTTCATTTTGTCAATCTAAAGGATGCTGGCGACCCTGTAGAAATCGCCTCCTACTATAACCAATCTATGGCAGATGAACTTGTATTTTTAGATATTACTGCTTCCTCTGATGCAAGAAATATTATGTTAGATGTTGTTAAAAGGACAGCAGAACAAGTATTTATTCCTCTTACTGTAGGTGGTGGTATCCGTACAATCGAAGATTTTAGAAAAATATTAAGTGCTGGTGCAGATAAAATTTCTGTCAATAGTGCTGCGCTCAAAAGACCAGAATTAATTAAAGAAGCTGCTGAAAAATTTGGTAATCAATGTGTTGTGGTTGCCATTGATGCTAAAGCAAGAGCAAATGGTGGTTTTGATGTTTATTTGAATGGTGGGAGAGTCAACACTGGTAGAGATGCTGTGGAATGGGCATTAGAAGCAGAAGAACTAGGGGCTGGTGAAATATTATTAACCAGTATGGACTGTGATGGTGTCAAAAATGGTTATGATATTTCATTAACAAAAACAATCGCTTCTCAAGTTAAAATACCAGTGATTGCATCTGGTGGTGCAGGAAAAAAAGAACATTTTTATGATGTGTTGACAGAAGGACAAGCAGACGCTGCATTAGCAGCATCCTTATTCCATTTTAGAGAATTAGAAATCAAAGACTTAAAAGACTATTTGAAGCAAAAACAAATTCCTATTAGATTATAACATACTAGTTTTTTCAACAAAGTTAGTAGGTTTGGGTAACACCAAAAGCTTTATCTTTATTTATAATTGACCTTTCTTTTAAGAGAGTAGAAAGGAGAAATAAATGTCATTTATAGAAGAATTAAAATTTGATGAAAAAGGCTTAATTCCTGTTATCACACAAGATTTTGAAAATAATCAAGTGTTGATGTTAGCCTATGCCAATAAAGAAGCAATGGAATTAACCTTACAAAAAGGAACTGTACATTATTATAGTAGAAGTCGAAAACAGTTATGGCACAAAGGAGAAACCTCTGGACATTTTCAGTATGTCAAAGAAATTTTGTATGATTGTGATGCTGATGCCGTTTTAATCAAAATAGACCAAAAAGGAGCAGCTTGTCATACTGGAAAACGTTCTTGCTTTTATAGAAATGAAAAAGGAGAGGAAATATTATAATGGAAAATAAAGAAGTATTATATGAGTTGTATCAAATCATACAAAATAGAAAAGAGCAACCAAAAGAAGGCTCTTATACCAATTATTTGTTTGACAAAGGAATAGATAAAATATTAAAAAAAGTTGGAGAAGAAGCAACTGAAACTATCCTTGCCTCCAAAAATAGTGATAAAAATGAAATCATTTATGAATTGTCTGATTTATTGTATCATCTCTCTGTTCTTTTGGTTGAACAACAAATTACATGGGATAATGTATTTGAAGAATTAAAAAAGAGAGAATTAAAACAAAGTAATTTAAAGCAATTTCATCAAAGAACAGAAATTTGAGCTTGTACGACAAAATTTTTTTGGTTAGACAGGCAATATTTTACAAAATGCCTCATAAGATAGAGATGTAACGAAACATTTCTTAAATTTAAGGAGGTATTATGGTATGAATGGATTTGGATGCGGATGTGGAGAAAACTGGATATGGATTATATTATTGCTGTGCTGCTGTGGCAATAACAACAATGGCGGTTTTGATAATTCATGGATATGGATTATATTATTACTGTGCTGCTGTGGCAATAATAATAATCAACTCGGCAATAACTGCGGCTGCTAAAATGTAATTTTTTAGGCGGACATTAAGCCTGTATTTTTTAAACAAAGAAGGATGCACTGAAATATATTGTGCATCCTTTTTTGCTTAAAATTTAATATAATTTTTCGAGAGTGTTATTAAATTGATGAATAAAGACATACTAATAACAAAGGAGATGTTAT
>CAJTZO010000011.1:36262-70878 GCA_910583755.1 uncultured Clostridia bacterium | reverse complement strand
TATTTTTAAAAATCTTTTTTGTATTTTTATTTTCATGTTAAGTTAACAGAACCTTGTAATTATCTTTTAAAAAAATCTATTTTGCAGCTCAAACTTCAAAAAACTTTTGACTTTGTTTATCTAGCAATAAAAGAAGTTTGTTGACAAGCTGCATTTTATTATTTTTTAAAAATTATAATGCTCTAATTTATATATTTTAATGTTTTTTTAATTGGCTGTCAATTTCCTTTTAATCGCTATTTTTTATACTACAAGCAAATCAACAAAAGAGAGGAGCTTTTAAATATGAAATATAAAAAAATAATTTTAGTATTTCTATTAATATTAACAGCAGGTGCAGGAGCTGTTTATGCAAAGGGGTTTTTTCGTTCAGAAAAGGAGCCACAGTTAAGGCTACCAGATGTGTCTGTTGTGGAGCAAGGGGATTTATCTAAAAGAGTAACAGCATCTGGAACAACAGTGGCGGCTGACCCTATTTCTATATTTATTGAGCTTTCACAAGAAGTTGAAGAAGTATTTGCAGAAGTGGGTGATAAGGTAAATGAGGGAGATTTACTAGTTACCTATGATATAGAAGATACCCAAAGAGAATTAAATGATAAATTAGCAGATGCAAAAGTAACAGCAGAAAATGCACAAATTTCTTTAAATGAGTTGTATGAGCCAGTACAAGAAGTGGAATTATTGGAGTTACAAAGTCAAGTTGCAAATGCAGAAAAAAATATAGAAGATATAAAAAGTCAAATAAGTAGTCATGATATTAAAATTTTGCAAGCACAGACAGAGGTGGAAAATGCCCAAAAAGCAATGAACAATTATGTGGAACTGCTTAGTGTGGGTGGTGCAAGTCAGCAGGAGTATGATGATGCAGAGCAATCTTATCAAAAATCATTAGATAATTTGACACAAGCAGAAAATGATAAAGCATCCACAGAATTATCTTTACAAACAGCAGAATTGTCACTAGAAAAAGCAAAACTAAATCTTGAAAATGAAAAAAATAAAGTTAATAGTACCACAACACAAAATTCTATTAAAAAACAACAAAATACCTTGGAAACAGCACAAAGAAATGTATCTAGTATTCAGTATGATATTAATAAACTAACTTCTGCAACATATAGTCCTATTAGTGGAACGATTATAGAATCCAATGCAGTAGAAGGACAAATGTTGACAGATAGCACTGTGATGATGAAAATTGCTGATTTAAGTAATTTGGATGTGGAAGCACAAGTATCTGAATATGATATTGCACAGATAAAAGTAGGGCAAAAAGTAGAAATGACCAATGATGGGATTGAGGGGAAAATTTATACAGGAACTGTCACAAAGATTGAACCAACAGCATCAAGCCAGTCCACCATGAGCGGAACAGAAACTGTTGTTCCAATCGTAGTACATATGGATAATCCAGATGAGTTAATGAAACCTGGTTTTTCCCTAGACTTAGAAATTATTGCAGAAGATTTATCTGATGTAGTATATGTCCCTCTTTCAGCAGTGGGAAAAGAAAAAGATGATAGTTATTATGTATATAAAATAGGGGAAAATGATGTACTACAAAAAACAACAGTAACACTAGGCAGTACAAATGATATGAATGCAGTCATTGAAAGTGGTGTTTCTGTAGGAGAAAAAGTAGTAACAAGTCCAACAGAAGCCATGACAGATGGCGCAAATTTAGCAGATTTTGCGGTAACGATAGAACAAAAACAAAAGGATGATTCTATTTTAAATAATATGGGTGTACCTGGTGGTGGTAATCAAGGTGGTGGTATGCCGCCCGGAGGGCAAGGAGGTCGTCCGAGTGGCATGTCTGGTGGTGGTCCAAAATAGGGGGAAATAACATGGAAATATTAAAACTAGAACATATTAGAAAAGAATACAATCAAAGTGAATTGTCTGTGATTGCGTTACATGATATTAATTTAAGTGTAACAGAGGGAGAATTTTTATCTATTATGGGAACAAGTGGTTCTGGAAAATCTACTATGTTAAATATATTGGGGTGTTTAGATAGCCCTACAAGGGGTAGCTATTATTTAGATGGAGAAGATGTTGCAAAGTTTAAGGATGAAAAATTAGCAGAAATTAGAAATAAAAAAATAGGATTTGTTTTTCAATCTTTTAATCTGCTTCCAAAACTTTCTTCCTTAGAAAATGTGGAATTACCTATGGTATATGCAGGCGTTTCTAAAAAAGTGAGACATCAAAAAGCAATGATTGCACTAGAAAAAGTAGGACTAGAAAAACGTATCAAACATAAACCAAATGAATTATCAGGTGGACAAAGACAAAGAGTTGCGATTGCTAGGGCATTGGTAAATGAACCTTCTATTTTAATGGCAGATGAACCAACAGGAAATTTAGATAGTCGTTCTACCGTTGAAATTATGGAAATTTTTCAGAAACTAAATGATGATGGTACAACCATTGTGATGGTAACACATGAACCAGAAGTTGCACAGTATACAAAAAGAATTGCATTATTTAAGGATGGTAGTATTATAAAAGATGAATTGGTAAAAGATAGAACACTTGTGGGGAGGAGTGTAGTATGAGTTTAGGAGAATGTACAAAATCTGCTTTCCGTAATGTTTTTTCTAACAAAATGAGAACATTTTTAACCATGTTAGGTATTATTATTGGAATTAGTTCTGTAATTGCAATTGTTTCTATTGGAAACGGTAGTCAAGCGGCGATTGAAAAAGAATTTGAATCATTTGGCACAGGTAGCTTGACTGTCAGCTTGACAGGCTATAATAATATTGAAACAAGAGATTTGCTTACGATGGATGATTATGATATGCTAAAAGAGATAAAAGGAGTTCGCTATGTCAATCCTACCTATAGTGGAAGAAACACCTATATTAAATTGCTTGACCCACAGGAAACAAAATCTGCTTCTGTTTCTGGTGTGACAGCAGATGCACAGTACATTGATAATCCTACTATGTTGTATGGAAGGTATATTTCTCAGAATGATGTTGATATGAAAACGAATGTTGCAGTAATTCATGATACAACTGCATTAAAAGTGTTTGGATATTGTAATGAGTCTGTATTAGGAGAAAAAATAAAATTAAAAACATGGAAGGGAACTGGAAAATATACCATAATTGGTATTATGGAAAATACAAATGCTTCCACAGAAACAGCTTATAGTGATGAATTTCCAGCAACAGTGATATTACCAATTTCTACAGCAATCCGTTTATATAATAATAAAAATTTAAGTGGATTTTCTATTTTAATAGAAGATTTAGAACAAACAGAGATGATGAAAGAAAGGATTATGACAGCACTAGAGCAATTTCATCAAAATGAGGATAAATATTATATCCAAGATTCTTCTGAAATGGTAGATTCTATTAACTCTATTTTATCATATGTTACCTTATTTATTAGTTTTGTAGCAGGTATTTCTCTTTTGGTGGGAGGAATTGGTGTTATGAATATTATGATGGTGACAGTAACAGAAAGAACAAGAGAAATAGGAATTCGGAAATCCATTGGTGCAAAAAATAAAGATATTAAAATACAATTTATGACAGAAGCAGTAATCTTAACTGGAATGGGAGGATTAGCAGGTCTTGTGCTAGGGATAGGTTTTGCACTTCTGATAGGACATTTTGCGGGAATTACACCAGTATTGTCAGTGGAAGCTGTAGCAATGGCAGTTGGAATTTCTATGGGAATAGGAATTATTTTTGGCGTTACACCAGCAAATAAAGCGGCAAAATTAGACCCGATTGAAGCATTACGATTTGAATAAGTGTTTTTTATTTTACTTTGCACTAACCGAAATGAAATGACATCATTTTTCAACAAGTTATTTCAGACAAATTCTTAAGGTTTTTATCATTTTAAATTAATGCAAGGGGGATATTTCACATGGAGGCAAAAAAAATATTATTGATTGAAGATGAAGTAAAATTAGCAAGGTTTGTGGAACTAGAGTTAAAATATGAAGGATATGATGTTACAGTTATCCATGATGGTAGAGAAGGATTAGAAACCTTTTCTAATGAAGAATTTGATATGATATTATTAGATTTAATGCTGCCCGGATTAAGTGGTATCGAAATTTGTAGAAGAATCAGAAAAACATCTTCTGTGCCAATTATTATGTTGACAGCAAAAGATGAAGTTATGGATAAGGTAGCAGGATTGGATAGCGGTGCAGATGATTATTTAACAAAACCCTTTGCTATTGAAGAATTATTAGCGCGTATGAGAGTTGCTTTTAAACATTGTAGTAATCATCAGGAGGAAGGAACGAAAAAAATTTTAACAGTAAATCACCTTTCCATTAATATAGAAAAATGTATGGTAACAGTAAATGATACAGAGGTAGAATTGACAAAAAAAGAATTTGAATTACTGTTATATTTAGTTCAAAATAAAAATATTGTGCTAACAAGGGAACAGATATTAAATCAAGTTTGGGGATATAGCTATATTGGAGAAACAAATGTGGTAGATGTTTATATTCGTTATTTACGCTCAAAAGTAGATGAGGCATTTGGTGAAAAATTTATACACACCATACGAGGAGTAGGTTACTATGTTAAAGAGGAGTAAAAAACTTTTTTCTAGTTTAACGATTGCACATAAAATTACGGTACTATATGGAGGCATTTTTTCTTTAGCATTGCTAATTATCAGTTTTTTTGTGTTAATGAATGTAACGGTGATTGCGCAAAACAATGTTAGAATGGAGATTATAAAAATTGTAGAAAATATTGATGATTATATTAAAACAAATGGTGAAATGTCTCAAGAAGCATTGGAAACACTTTTGGAAAATAAATATGTAGAAGTAAATATTGTTGATGTCAAAAAGCGTAAAGTATATAAAAATTTTGTGGGAGAGTTACCTTTTTTTGTAAGAAAAATATCTTCCGAACCAATGCATGGTCAAATGGAACATTGGGGAAAAGGAGGAGATTTTCCATCTGAAGAACTAGAGGAAAGAGGATTTAAGGTAAGTTTGACAAAAGGGTTTCATATTGGAGATAAAGAATATTTTATTTCTGGTCGAGATGGAAAAGAATTTGTTTTAATAGAAAAAGAAATTAAATTTAATGAAAATTATTACTTAGTACAAGTATTTAAGATGATGCCAGACAATAGTTATTATTTTCAGTCTTTTGGCTTAAGATTGTTTTTAATAGATATATTTTGTATTTTTTTATCTTTTTTGATAGGAAAATATATTAGTAAAAGAATGTTAAAACCTGTAGAGGAAATACAGCAGACAGCAGAACGAATTAGTATTGAAGATTTGAGTCAAAGAATTGATACAAGTGGACCAGATGACGAAATGAAGGAATTAGCAGAAACATTTAATTCAATGTTTTCCCGCTTAGAAACTTCTTTTCAAAAACAAAATCAATTTGTTTCTGATGCTTCCCATGAATTAAGAACGCCAATTTCTGTAATACAGGGTTATGCAAACTTAATTAACCGTTGGGGAAAAAGTGACCCTACTGTTTTGGAGGAATCTATACAATCTATTTTAGCAGAAACAGAACACATGAGTCAACTCATTAAAAAACTTCTTTTTTTAGCAAAAAGTGACCAGAACCGCCTTCCCATTCAAAAAGAACAATTTAGTTTAAACGAGTTGGTAAAGGATATTGTTAAGGAAATGAGTGTAGCAAAGGAAAAAAGAAATACAGTAATAGAGGAACAAAAAGAAATTGAAATTTATGCAGATAATAGTATGATAAAACAGCTTTTGTGGATACATTGTGAAAATGCTTTAAAATATACCAAACAAGAAAGTACCATTACTTTTCACATTTATGAAAAAGATGGATATGGCTGTATTGATATACAAGATAATGGTACAGGTATGGCACAGGAAGATGTAATCAGGATTTTTGACCGTTTTTATAGAGCAGATAAATCAAGAAATAAAGAGATTCCTGGTACAGGTTTAGGTCTTTCTATTGCAAAATGGATAGCAGAAAGTAATGATGGTAACATTTCAGTAGAGAGTGAATTAGGAAAAGGTACAACATTTCATAATGCGTTTCCTTTGGAAAAAAGAAATCGAAAAAAAGGAAAGGAATGAGATAGGATGAATAAAAAATACATTGCGTTATTACTTGCTATACTAACAAATAGTGTCACTGTATTTGGTCAGTCTATTTCTTTGACAGAATTACAAATACCAGTAAAAACTGATGCAGTTGTATTAACATTAGAGGAAGCAACACAAAAAGCATTAACCCATAGTACAACATTAAAGAGTAGCAATATGGATTTGAAAATTAGTGAGCAAAAATTAGAAACTGAAGAAGATGATATAGCAAATGGACATACTTTCCAACAACTTTTGAATTATATTAAACAAAATGCCAATTATGCTACATCAAAATTGAGTCAAGAAGTTACACGGGAAGGTGTAAAATTTTCTTTAAAACAAGTTTATATTGAGATTATAAACAAAGAAAGAGAGATTGCTTTGACAAAACAAAGCCTTAAGAATACAGAAAAAGAATTATTGATTGCAAAAACAAAAACAAAATTAGGTTTAATTTCAGAACAGGAATGGAGTAACCAAGAATTAAATTATCAAAAGGCATTAACTAATGTACAACAACAAGAGATAAATGTAAAAAATGCATATCAATCACTGGCAAAATTAATTAATATGGAAACAGAAGATTATCAATTAATGTTAGAGCCTATATATGAACCTTTGGATTTAGAAATGTCTTTAGATACTTATATCAAAGGAAAAATTAATACAGACCCTACCATTAAACAAAAACAAATTAGTTTAGAAACAGCCGAATCAGAAGCAAAATTTACACATGCAACTGTACCCGAGACAGAAACAGCAGATGAAGAAGCAGACAATAGTGTTACAAAAGCAGAATTATCTTTAGCAGATGAAAAAACAAATTTAAGAACAAAAATAGAAAATTGTTATGATAATATTATAAATTTAGAAACAAATTATCAGCAAAATTTAATGGAATTAGAAACATTAAAAAAACAATTAATAATTACACAAAAAAAATATGAGTTAGAACAAACCACAGAGCTAGATGTTTTAAAAGCAAAACAAAGTATTGCAGAAAAAGAAGGTGAAATTATAGGACAGATTTATGAGCATATGCTTTTAATAGAACAGTTTGAAAATTCTTATTTATTGTAAAATATAGTTGTTTAGAGAAATAAAAAACCTTGAGAGCTTTGCTCTCAAGGTTTTTTGACAAGTTGTAAGAGCCATTGGCTCTTTTTTTTGTTCTAAAATAGTATTTGCTTCATATACTATTTTAGAAAGGAGGACGAACTATGGATGAAGAACGGCTTCGCATGAGGCGGGAAATGGTACGTCAAGCACGACAAGGAAAGACAAAAATAACAAAACCAGAAACAGGTAATTTTTTTCTATTTCGCATTTATGTTACAATGATGCTTGTAGGAGCAGCATTTGTACTTTCTTTTTTTGAAACGGAGACAACGAATACCATTACAGAAAGCTTGAAGGAAGCGATTGCATATGAAATGCCTTTAGAAACGATAGAAGAATGGAAACAAAAAGTTGTTTCTGTATTTCAACAAAATACAAATAAAATACAAAATACACAACAACAGAATAACCAACAAGAGCAAATAAAACCACAAGATACACAACAAGAAAATCAAGATATACAACAAAATACAACAGAACCAAAAAAAGAAATAAAAGAAGAACAACAAAGCAATGCATTTCAACCAGATTTAAAGGAAGAAAGTGGGAAAATTCCCTAGAGAACTGATTGGAAAAAATGATATTGTAACACAGAAAAAAGAAGAAAAATGGATAACACCAGTAGATGGCATCATTACTTCTTCTTGTGGGGCAAGAGAGAATCCAATATTAGGAAAAATGGAATTTCATAACGGTTTGGATATTGCAGTAGCAGAAAATACAGAAGCAGTTGCAGTAAAAAGCGGTGTGGTTACAGAAGTTAGAACTTCTGAAACCTTAGGAAATGTATTGAAGTATGAAACAGAAGAAGGTTTTACCATTATGTATGCCCATTTAAACAGTGTTTTGGTAAAAGTAGGAGAAAAAATAAAACAAGGGCAAGCTGTGGCTATGACAGGTAATACAGGTTTGTCAACAGGACCACATATTCATTATAGTATTTGGAGGGAAAATATGCTCATTAATCCGATGCAGTTTGTAAATTTAAAATATACAGAAGATGTTAGAGCAGAATATTTATCAAGGGGAGTTATCTTACCATGAAAAAGTTTTGTAAAATTAAAATTCATCCTCTTTTAATTCCTCTTTTTTTCTTCTATCTTATACAAGGAAATGTAGTTTTGTTTTTAGGAATGTTGTTTTTTGTAACACTCCATGAGTTGGGGCATTGCATTACTGCTATTTGTTTTGGTGCAAAGGTAAAACAGATATGGTTTACTCCAGTAGGAGAAAGAGCAGTTATAAAGGGGCTGGAAACACCTTCTTTTTTAAAAAGACAACTTGTATTTTGTTCAGGTCCTTTTGTAAGTGCTTGTATGGCACTTATTTGTATGGTATGTGGAAGTAAAATATTTGCTGGATTTAATTTTATAGTATGTGTTTTTAATTTATTACCCTTTTTGCCCCTAGATGGTGGAAATGTTGTGTTGCATTGGGCAGGAAGAAAATATGGAATATTGAGAACAGCGAGTATATTAGTAAAAGTGAGCCGAGGGTTTGGGTATTTTTTAATGGGAATCGGAATTTTACAAGTCATCTTATATCCTTTTAATCTTTCTTTTTTAGTCATAGGTTGTTACATTGTTTATAGTAATAAAAAAGAGTATTTACAAATTACATATCAAACATATCAGGCATTATTAGCAGAACAAGCTACTATGAAGCAAGTAGAGCAAATCTATACAAAAAGAGATGTAACATTAGGAGAATTGGTAGCAAGAATGCATTTTGACAAATATTTTTTTTATTGTTCCATGAAAGATGGTATAGTAGAGTGGAAAAGTCAAAAAGAAATTATGGAACTACTTTTAAAAAAAGGTGCAGAAGCTTGTGTATGGCAGTAAAGTTTTGACAAAAATAAATATTTTTTCTTAAAAAACAGAAACCTTGAGAATGATTGACTATCAAAAAATGTTAGGCAAGTTCTCAAGGTTTTTTTAATCAACGATTTGTTTCTTCTTCCAAATATTGTTTTAATTCGTTGTATGCTTTTTCATCTAAACGGGCTCCCCCTGTAAAAGAACAAAGAAATTGATACAAAGAGTTATCAAATGTTTTTTCTATGAAATTTTGAGTCCAGTATTTAATATGTTGTGTTTTTGTTTCTGATTGATTGGAGGGGAAATAATATTTTTTGTTTTTGGATACATCATATTGCAAAGCACCTTTTTCAATCAATTTTACTAAAAAGGTATTGAGTGTTTGTTTTTTCCAGTTTTTATCTTTGTTTTCGTTAAAAAATTTTAGTATTTCGGAAGCACTTGATTTTTTATTTGCATCCCAAAGAAACTCCATAATTTCCATTTCTGTTGCTGATAAGTTATATTTACTATTTCTTTTATTTGACATGTACCATCACCTCTTCTTTTATTTTAAAGTAAATTTGTTATTTTAGCAAGAAAATTTATGAAATATGTTATATTTTAATAAAGCAACAAGTATTTTAGGAATCAATTTTAGTAATTAATTTTAGTAATTTTGTTTCGCTATAAAAAGATACGAAAAATCAGAAATAGGTTTTGTTTTGTGACATTATTTTTTGCAAGTTTTGTAAAAATGCTCTTTTAAATAGAGTTATGTGATATGTAAAAAAAGGTAAATAATATGTTATAAAAAATGATATAAACTTCAAAAAAGTTTTAAGTTATGCTAAGTTTTATAGAGTCTCTTTCCTTTGGAAAAACACTATGATATAATATAATAAAGTCAATAATAAAACAGATGGGGAGGATAGTAATTATGGTATTGCCTAAAAGAAATCTTAGTGAAACAGAAAAAGAAACAATAAAACATTTTAAATATTATTTTGATAATAAAAAATGTTTTGCATTAATCGGGGAATATGTAGTTGTTGTATTATCAGATGAAAATTCTGGAGATATGGAAAAGCTTGAACAGGAAGCATTAAAAAATGTTTCACAAGTAATTAAGTATCCACCAGATTTTACTACGTATGTTATGGATGATATGTTTGGTCTAGTAGAAATGAATTATGGTGTATGTGGTATTAGTTCTGAACCATTATCTAATGAAGAAGTAGAAGCAGGTAAAATGGATATTTCTCTTGCTCTTATGGTAAGAAGTTTATGCTTAGAAGCATGTGAAAATGGTAAGATTATTGCAATAAATGATGAAGTTCTATAGTGAATAAATGATTATTTTTATCAACAGATATAGAATGAAATTAATTTTTTGGCTGAAAATAAAAATCAGTCTTTCAATAAAGTTTTTTTTGTAGGTTTTACCCACACCCACCAGCCTTTTTAAAAAAAGTTGGATAAAAAACTTTGCTGGAAAAACTAGCGTTTTTCCTTATCAAATCAATCTTTTTAGCGAAACGCTAGTTTCACATTAAAGTTCTTTGAGGAGTTTGAAGGCTAACCCTCAAGGTTTTTAACAAGCTAAAAAATGCAGTAAGTTTTATAAGCTTACTGCTCTAATTTCTTGAATTACTTTATTCTTTTACTTTATCATTTTTTAGCTGTATCCAATCAAATATTAAACTTCCTAGTATACATGTAATGACAAATATAAAACTTGATGTAATCATATTTTTAATGGAATGATTATCATGCCATTGACATACAATCATTATTGTTATGCATAGGAGAAAACCGTGAAAGTCTTCTTTTAATCTGGTAAATTGAAAATATTTTTTTATACCTACAAGATGAGTATCATGATTTTTCATTTGAAACCAATCAGTTATTAAAGTTCCAAATATAAACATAAATATGGTTATGGAATTTCCTATTATCATTTCACGAACAGACCACTCACCACCACCATAACACTGCATTGCAATAAAAAAAATCATAAGTAGTAGAAACAATATAAAATTTTGTTTTAATTTTGTAAAATGAAAATATTTTTTCATACTTACATCATCTCTTTTCGTCTGATAGCTTTTTATCAATCCATAACATCTTTCATGGTATATAAGCCAGCTTTTTGCCCTGCCAAAAATTTTGCTGCTTTTACAGCACCTACTGCAAAAATATCTTTTGACATTGCTTTATGGTTTAATTCAATAATTTCATCACGTCCAGCAAAGATAATGTCATGTTCACCAACAATAGTGCCGCCTCGAATCGCATGGATTCCGATTTCTGTTTTTTCTCTTTTTTCCCTTTTTTGAGAACGGTCAAAAACATAGTGGGTTTCTTCAGAAAGAGATGATTGAATAGCGTCTGCAATCGCAAGAGCAGTACCACTTGGAGCATCAATTTTTTGATTATGATGTTTTTCTAATATTTCAATATCAAAGCCAGCTTCATATAAGGTTTGTACAACTTTTTCTACTATGCTGATTAAAAGGTTTACCCCAACAGACATATTTGCAGATTTTAAGATGGCTACGGATTTACTAGTTTCATTTAATTGTTGTAATACATCTTCTGAAATGCCTGTTGTACAGATAACGGCAGGTATCTGTTTTTGTTTTGCAAATTCCAAAAGGCTAGGAATGGCAGAAGCAGTGGAAAAATCAATAATAACATCTGCTGCAACATTGCAGTCTGCGAGGCTTTGGAAAGTTGGAAAATCTGCTTGTATTTCACGAAGGTCAATGCCTGCAACAATTTGACAAGAAGCATCTTTTTCCACAACAGAAGCTACCACGTGTCCCATGTGTCCACCACAACCATGCATTATAATTTTTATCATGTAAAAGACTCCTTTCATAATATTTATTTATAATAGTAGAATATAAGCGTATTTTTAAGAATACTATAGATAAGAATTTTTGGAGGAACTTTTAGTTCCTCCAAAGTTTTTTAAAAATACGCTTGTAAACAGAAAAAGATTAAAACCTAGTGACGAAAAGCCAACAGTAATTTATTTTTTGTCCATTCCTCTATACGAGCCGTTTCACTTCATCGTACAGCAGTGAAACACTAGTTTCGTATAAAAGTTCTTTGCTTACGTTTTTTAAGGAAGTAAGCCATAGTTTTTCATTGCTTGTTTCAATCTTTCTAAGTTGCTTTCTTCCATTTCACAAAGTGGTGCTTTGCAAGGACCTGCATTGAATCCCATTAAATTAAGTGCTGTTTTAACAGGAATAGGATTTACTTCACAGAACAAAGCATTGATTAATTCAATAGATTTTAATTGTAATTCTGCTGCACCTTTTGTATCTCCAGCAAAGAATTTTGCTACCATATCGTGGGAATCTTTTGGTGCAACATTGGCAAGTACAGAAATAATACCTTTTCCACCTAAGGAAAGAATAGGAACGTTTTGGTCATCATTTCCAGAATACAAATCAAAATCAGGACCACATAAAGCTGCAATTTGTGTAATATTTGTGAAATTACCACTTGCTTCTTTGATACCTACAATGTTTTCTACTTTTGAAAGTTGATAACAAGTTTGTGGTGCAATATTCACACCTGTACGACTTGGTACATTGTAAAGGATAACAGGAATATCAAGATTGTTTGCAATAGATGTATAATGTTTTACTAACCCTTTTTGTGTTGCTTTGTTGTAATATGGAGTAACAAGAAGAACACCATCTGCACCAGCACTTTGACAACCTTTTGCCAATTCAATGGCATGAGCAGTATCATTGCTTCCGGCACCTGCAAGCACAGGAATCCGTTTTCCAATGGTTTCAGCTGTAAAACGAACTGCTTCAATTTGTTCTTCATCTGTCATCGTAGAAGCTTCTCCAGTTGTACCACAAATAATGATGGCATCTGTGCCGTTTTCTACTTGGAACTCAAGTAATTCTTTTAGTACAGGAAAATTAACACTACCATCTGCTTGCATTGGTGTTACAAGGGCAACACCAGAACCTGTAAATAAAGACATAAAAACACCTCCAAAATTATATATGAAATAGTATAAAAAACAATGTTATTTACTGCATATTTTTAATAATTACCTCTGCAATTTGAACTGCATTTGTTGCAGCACCTTTTCGGATATTGTCTGCTACAACCCAGATATTAATACCATTTTCCACACTTTCATCGCGGCGAATTCTACCAATATAAACTTCATCATGACCAGCAGCATTGATAGCTAACGGATAAACGTTGTTTTGTGGGTCGTCTTCTACAATAATACCAGGTGCATTTTTTAAGGTTTCAAAAACATCTTTCATATCAAAAGCATTTTCAAATTCAATGTTAATAGATTCACTATGACTGTCAAAGACAGGTACGCGTACTGTCGTTGCAGTTACTTTTAATTCAGGATGATGTAATATTTTTCTGGTTTCATTAATCATTTTTTCTTCTTCTTTGGTATATCCATTTTCTAAGAACACATCAATATGAGGCAAACAATTATTTGCAATCGGATGAGGGAATTTTTTAGGTTCTTCTCCTTTTAAACCATTTTCTAAATCTTTCCAGCCAGCAACACCTGCACCAGATACTGCTTGATATGTAGAATATACCACACGTTTAATGTTAAATTTATCATCTAAAGGTTTTAAAGCAACCATTGCTTGAATGGTAGAGCAGTTTGGATTTGCGATAATATTTTTATGCCAGCCAATATCTTCTGGATTTACTTCTGGAACAATCAAAGGTACATTTGGGTCCATTCTCCATTGAGAACTGTTATCAATAACAATACAACCATGTTCTGCTGCAATGGGGGCAAATTTTGCACTTGTGCCACCACCAGCAGAGAAAAGAGCAATATCAATTGGTTTATCAAAAGAATGTTCGGTTAATTCTTCTACAATATAATCTTTTCCATTAAAAGTTAAAGTTGAGCCAGCAGAACGGCTGGATGCCATGACATAGAAATTGTCAATCGGCAGTTGTCTTTCTTCCAAGACTTTTAAAAATGTTCTGCCCACCATACCTGTTGCACCAACAACTGCTAAATTTACTTTTTTCATTTTGTTATTCACTCCTATACGTTTATATAAAAAAAGCCGACTTGCGCCGGAAAAAATCAGTGTTTTGATACTGATTCATGGTAGCGCTCCACCTTTTGCAAGGTGACAGTCATACAGCTTTTAACTGCACAACCAGAAAGAGAAAGATAAGGCTAACACTTTCTTCGGCAAATTCCCCTTTTCACAAACTTCATTTGCGCCTTATCGCATTTGTCTGTGTACTTTTGAAATATGCACCTCTACTTTATATTGAATTATTTATTAGTCTAGCATGAAAAGAATATGATGTCAAAGGTTTTTGACAAAAAAAATAAAAATTTACAGTATAGAAATAAAAAAGGGGAAAATACTAATCAAAAGAAAAAAATGTAATAAGGAGTGGCAATATGGGAAAAAAAGAATTAACAGCAGAACAAAAAAAGGCAATGGAAATGAAATATGAAATAGCAGGAGAATTAGGACTTTTAGATAAAATTAAACAGTTTGGTTGGAAAGGATTGAGTAGTAAGGAAAGTGGAAAGATTGGAGGATTAATGAAAAAAAAGAAAAAAGAGGAAAAGAAAAAATCTTAAAGGACTTATTTTTAATAACATCATAGTCTGTTATAAAGCCTTTTTTGTGGACTCTGTCCAGTCTACACTTCGCTCTGGTCGGTGCAGAATGTCCACTGGACATTCTGCATCCTACAAACTTTTGTAGAAAAATTATCATTTTTCCTTATAAAATTAATATTTTTAGTAAAACATTAGTTTCTCATAAAAGTTCTTTCCCTTCCTTTTTTTCAAGAAAGGAAGTCAAGAAAGCGTTTGCAATTTTAGGAAAGAACGTTATAATAGATAAAAAAGAAAAAGGAAGGGAATAGCATGGAAGCCTATGAAGGATTTGCGTCTGTTTATGACGAATTTATGGAAGAAACGGACTATGCTATGTGGACGGCATATCTTTATAAAATATGGGAAAAGGAAAATTGTAACCCAAAATTGATTGCAGATTTAGGTTGTGGTACAGGAAATGTGAGCCAAATTTTAGCAAAACAGGGATACAATATGATAGGCATTGATTTTTCGGAAGAAATGCTGGCAGAAGCAAAAAAAAAGGCAGAAGCCGAAAATTTAGATATTTTATATCTTTTACAGGATATGAGAGAATTTGAATTATATGGTACAGTAAATTGTATCATTAGTTTGTATGACAGTTTAAATTATATTTTGGAGGAGGACGAGCTTTTACAAGTATTTCGGCTAGTCAATAATTATTTGCATCCCAAAGGAATTTTTATTTTTGATTTGAATACGGAATATAAATTCAAATACCTATTAGCACAGAATTCTTTTGGCGAAACCAGAGAAGATGCTGCATACATATGGGAAAATTATTATGATGAGCAACAAAAAATAAATGAATTTTATATGAATTTTTTTATCAAACAAAAAGATGGAAAATATGAAAGAAAAGAAGAATATCATTATGAAAAGGCTTATGATATACCAACCATAAAAAGACTTTTGGAGCAAAGTGGATTACAACTATCTGCAATTTATGATGCTTATACATTTGAACCACCAAAAGAGGATAGTCAAAGAATTTATGTGGTAGCAAGAGAAGTACAAAAAACAGGAGATTGTGATGTATTACAGGAGGAATTAAAAAATGAAAGATGAATTGATAAGGGCGATTGGTGCAAATGGTGCTGTTAGAGCGTTTGTTGCCTATAGCAAAGAGATGGTGCAACAGGCAAGAACATTACATCATACTTCCCCGGTTGCTACTGCAGCACTGGGAAGATTACTAACAGCAGGTTGCATGATGGGTTCTACTTTAAAAGGGGAAAACGACTTAATTACGTTACAAATAAAAGGAGAGGGTCCTTTACAGGGAATTGTTGTAACCGCAGACGATAAAGCAAGAGCGAAAGGATATGTTTTTCAACCAAATGTAGAAATTCCTGATAAATATTCTGGAAAATTAGATGTTAGTGGTGCTATTGGAAAAGGTGTCTTAAGAATCATAAAAGATATTGGTATGAAAGAACCTTATTCTGGCGAAATTGCTTTAGTTTCCGGTGAAATTGCGGAGGATTTAACCTATTATTTTGCACAATCAGAACAAACTCCTTCTGCGGTAGGGTTGGGTGTTTTAATAGATAGGGATACTTCTGTAAAACATGCTGGTGGATTTATTGTGCAACTTATGCCAGACACAGAAGAAGAAGTCATTGCCCGATTGGAAAAAAATATTGCTTGTATGCCTTATATTACCGATTTATATGATATGGAAAAAACACCAGAACAGGTATTAAACATATTGTTAGAAGGATTAGAGCCAAAAATAACAGATAGGATGCCGCTTTCTTTCTATTGTAACTGTACTAGGGAAAGGGTAGAAAAAGCTTTGATTAGTATAGGAAAAGAAGAATTACAAAAAATTATTACAGAGGATAAGCAGGCAACATTACATTGTCATTTTTGTGCAAAAGAATATCACTTTGAGGAAAAAGAATTGATTGCACTTTTAGAAAATGCATTGTAAGATGAGAAGGAAGAAGAAAAGTTTTGTAGTTGCAGGAAAAGTTATAATTTTACAAGAGGATAAAGCCTTTCTTCTTTTTTATCCTTTTTTGTAAGGAAGAAAGAAAAACATAGGGATAGAAAGAAAAAAAGGTGGAATTTTTCTAATAAGAAAAATCTATTATTTTTTGATAGGACAAAATTATAAATTCCTTTATACATATATTTGTCTTTATCACTCAAAAATTAAAATTAATTTGAAATAGGATAATTGACTGATACAGGAAGAATTAAAACAATATTTTATAGCAAATTAGAGAAAAAAGATTTTATATAGGCTTTTAACAGAAATAAAAAATAATATATTAGATGAAAGTAACATAAAATGAAATATTATTTGACGTATATTTAACAATAAATGGAAAATAAATGATAAATGTATTTTCTTTAATACCTTATAACGAAGTGGATATTGACAAATGTTTAGTAGTATTTTATTATATAATATATGTAAAATGTTGAGAATTGTTTGAAAATATGCGAAATTTATATCAATAGATATAAGTAATAAGCGTAATAATACTTTCTTGGATAAAGTAAGAAAACTGTCTGAACATTTTATTTTATGAAGTTTTTAGGAAAATGAAGATTAAGGAGGGGAAAATGTGGCATTTGAAGTGATGAAAGAAATTCTGGAAGCAGAAAAACGTGCTGAGGAAATATTAAAGCAAGCTTCTGTGGAAAAGGAAACAATTAAAGTAGAAGCAATAAACAAAAGCAATGAAATGATTGCAGATGCTAAAAAAATGGCAAAGCAAGCAAGTGAACAGAAAATTAAAAAAGCCATTACAGAAAGTCAGCCAAAAAAAGATAACATTTTAGCAGAAGCAACAAAATATTGCGAAGAAATTAAAGAAACTGCACAAGCACGTCTGGAACAGGCTGCAGATGCAGTAATCAGAAAGGTAGTGGGGTAAGATGGCAATCGTAGAAATGAGTAAACTCTCTATTGTTGGCTTAAATGCAGACAAACGTGCGATATTAAGCTTATTGATAAAGCATGGTTTTGTACAGATTGATGATAGTTCTTACCTGCTAGAAGAAGAATATGGCGAAACACTGCAAAGGGATAGTGCAGAATCTGAAGTCGTACAACTTGAACAAAAAATATCACTTTTAACTCAATGCTTGGAAAGCATTAAAAAGTATGTCACTATTAAAAAACCTTTGTTTGAGCCAAAAAGAGAGTATCAAGCTATTGCAAATGAAGCAGAAGAAGATGCAATATTTGAAACAGCAGTAAAAATCAACATGTTTCATAGAGACTTAGAATCTGCTAAAAATGAGGAAAATATGGCGGCAATGAAAAAAGAGATGCTTTTGCCATGGTCTTCTTTTGATGTACCACTCCATCAATTAGAAACAAAATATAGCAAAATGGTTTTAGGAACTTTTCCAACTACTATGAAATTGGCACAAGTTCGTCCAAAATTGGAAGATGTTGCGCTAGAAAGTATTGTTAATGTAGTAAAGTCTGATAAACAGTTTGACTATTGCTATGTGGTTGCACATAAAGATGCCTATGACCAAACAATGGAATTGGTCAAAGAATTTGGCTTTGTACCTGCAACTTTACCAAAAGTGGAAGGAACACCACAACAAGGAATCAAAGAATTTGAAAATCAAATGGAACAACGCAAAAAAGAACAGTTGCAATTAGCAGAGGATATTAAAGCGTATGCTGATGCTATCCCTAAATTAGAGAATTTATATGATTATTATATCATAGAGAGGGACCAGAGAAAAATACATGAAAAATTGGTAAAAACAGAAAATACATTTTGCTTAAGTGGTTGGTTGCCTTTTGCAAAAGCCCAAAGTTTAAAAGATGAATTAGAAAATGGATTTCATTGCTTTGTAGAAACAGAAAAAGGAAATACGGAAGAAGGTTATCCGGTACTGTTGGAAAACAATAGTGTTGTGACACCATTTGAAAGTGTTACTAATATGTATAGTTGTCCAAGTACAAAGGATATTGACCCCAATAGTATTATGTCTATTTTTTATATTATCTTTTTTGGAATGATGCTCAGCGACGCAGGATATGGTATCATTATTGCTCTTGTCAGCTTTTTTATTGTAAAAAAAGGAAAAATGGGAAAAGGTGAAGGCAATTTATTTAAACTGCTTGGTTGGTGTGGTATTTCTACTGTTGTTTGGGGTTTGATATTTGGCGGCGTTTTTGGAGATTTAATCAAAATACCTGTGTTAATCAGTCCATTGGATGATGTTATGATACTGATGGGAATGTCCTTAGCATTTGGTATTGTGCATATTTATGTAGGTCTTGGGATTAAAGGATATATGCTAATTCGAGATGGAAAAGCATTAGATGCTCTTTTTGATGTTGGACTTTGGTATTTCTTTATTACAGGTATTTGCTTGCTTGTGATTCCAGTAGTAGCTGGACCGATTGGCATTTTTGGTGAAATTGGGAAATATCTTGCCATTATTGGCGCGGTTGGTTTAGTTTTAACACAAGGTAGAAGTTTTAAAGGAATTGTAATGAAAGGATATAAAGGGGTTGCTAGTTTGTATGGTATTACAAGTTATTTTGCAGATATTCTTTCTTATTCTCGTTTAATGGCACTTTGTCTTTCTACTGGAGTTATTGGTCAGGTTATCAATTTGCTGGGCGATATTGCAGGTCCAATTCCTGCAATCTTTATTGGTGTGATTGGTCATACTGCCAATTTATTAATCAATGCTTTGGGTGCCTATGTACACACAAGCAGATTACAGTATGTTGAATTTTTTGGAAAGTTCTTTGAAGGCGGCGGAATTCCTTTTACTCCATTTAAAAGAAACCCAAAATATACAGCCATTCACACAGAACAAAATTAAAAGAGGATATAGTATGCTTTTTTGAAAGAAGCGATTATTTATATCATAATAAATTAAAGGAAAAAAAGGAGATGTAAGTTATGGAATTTTTAAGTGCTATTTCTGATGGACAATTTTTGGCAATTGCAGGTGCGGCCATTGCAGCGTTATTTGCAGGTATGGGTTCTGCAAAGGGAACTTCTATTGCAGGTCAGGCAGCAGCAGGCGTTGTAACAGAAGACCCTGGCAAATTTGGTCAGTTATTGGTATTGCAGTTGCTTCCTGGTACACAGGGCTTGTATGGATTTATTATTGCTTTCTTGATACTTTCTAAAGCAGGTATCATTGGTGGTTCCGCAGTTCCAACAGCAGCACAAGGTTTCCAACTTTTGGCAGCTGGTTTGCCAATTGGTTTGGTTGGCTATGTTTCTGGTATTTATCAGGGAAAAGCAGCAGCAGCAGGTGTTGGCATTGTAGCAAAAAAACCAGAAGAACTTGGTAAAGCAATCACATTTGCAGCTATCGTTGAAACATATGCACTTTTGGGCTTGCTGGTATCTTTCTTGGCATACAATGGTATTACAATCGGCTAAGGAGAGAAAATAAAAATTGTAGAAGGAGGAAGCACTCCTATGAGTAGTGAAAAAAAGATTATAGACAAAATTGTAGCAGATGCTGTTGCAGAAAAAGCGAAAATATTGGAACAAGCAAAAAAGGAAGCTGATGTTGTTCTCCAAAAAGCACAGGAACAATCTGCTAAAATTACAGAAAGTGAAAGTGTTCTCTCTGATGCAGAAGCAGAAAAAGCAAGAGGAAAAGAAATTTCCGGCGCAGAAATGGAAGCAAAAAAATTGATATTATCCACAAAACAGGAATGTGTCAAAATGGCATTAGAGAGAGTAAAACAAAAACTTTCTCAGCTTTCTGATGAAGAATATCAAAATATGATACTTACAATGCTGGAAAAAGCAGAAAAGGGAGAAGAAATTGTATTTTCTCAAAAAGATAAACAAAATGAAGCATTGATGGCAAAATTAGCAGAAAAAAGGATTGCAATATCCGAAGAAACAAGAGAATTAGAAGGCGGTTTTATTGTAAAAAAAGGGGAAATCGAATACAACTATTCTTTTGAAGCGATATTGATAGTAGAAAAAGAAAATATAGAACAAATTGCAGCAGAAATATTATTTGCGTAAGGAGGGATATTATGGCAGAAGAAAAGATATATCCTTATGCTGTGGCACGAATTCGTGTGCTGGAAAAAAACCTTCTAAGCAAACAAACATTAAATCAAATGGCAGAGGAAAGAGAAATAGATAGCTGTTTGAGAACATTAACAGAATATGGCTATGACAGTGTGCCAGAAGGAAATGCTAGAGAGTTTGAAAAAGTGCTTTCTGCTGAATTAAGTAAAACTTATGCAGTGATACGGGAACTGGTACCAGAAGAAAAATTTATTAATATTTTTTTGTACAAAAATGACTATCAAAATTTGAAAGTTCTTTTAAAAGAAGAAGTTTCAGGTATTGATGGAGCACAATATATTGTACAGGGTGGTACAGAACCAGTAGAAAAACTAAAACAGTCTATTCTTGATAGAAATTATACAGATTTGCCAAAAGTTATGGGGGAAGCCATTGAAGAAGCACTGGAACTTTACAGCAAAACACAAAGTGGACAGATGATTGACATTGCTTTAGACAGGGGAACATTCCGCCAAATGACACAAGCAGCAAAAGAATCGGAAAATGATTTTGTAAAAGGTTATACAGCAAGGGTTTGTGATTTGACAAATTTAAAAAGTTTTATCAGAATGAGACATATGAATAAAGACTTTGGCGCATTTATGAATGTATTTGTAGAGGGTGGAGAGATTTCCTCATCTGTATTTTTTAATGCATATGGTACAGATAATCCTATTGACCAATTCAAAGGCACTAGATATGGCCAAATTTTTGAAGTGGGAGAAGAAAAAGGCTTTACAGAGTTTGAAAAAACATGTGATAACTTTTTGATGGATTATGTCAAATCAGCAAAATATATGGCGCTGACTTTAGAACCATTGATTGCTTATTTATATGCAAAGGAATCAGAAATCAAAACAGTACGTATCATACTAACAAGTAAATTGAACCAAATCGACAGTGAAATTATCAAAGAAAGGGTGCGAGAAGCGTATGTATAAAGTTGGTATCATAGGCGATAAAGATAGTGTCTTGGGTTTTCTTGCACTTGGCATTGATATTTTTCCAGCTTATGAAGTAGATGAAATTAAAAAAACCATAAGAGATTTGGTAGAAAAAGAATATGCTATTATATACATCACAGAGCAAGCGAGTCTTTTAGTACAGGAATATATTGCACGTTATAAGGATAACCGATTGCCAGCAATTATTATTATTCCAGGTATCGGCGGCAGTATGGGAATTGGTATGAACGAAGTAAGAGAATCTGCAAAGCGTGCGATTGGTGCAGATATCTTGTTCGGTGAATAAAATAGAATGTGGGTGAATGATAGATATGAAAACAGGCACAGTCATAAAAGTGTCAGGTCCTCTTGTTGTAGCAGAGGGCATGAGAGAAGCCAACATGTTTGACGTTGTTCGTGTTTCTGAAAAACATTTGATTGGCGAAATTATTGAAATGCATGGAGAAAATGCCTCCATACAGGTATATGAAGAAACATCTGGTCTTGGTCCGGGAGAAGAAGTAATATCACTTGGTATGCCTATGAGTGTTGAACTTGGTCCTGGCTTGATTTCTACCATTTATGATGGAATCCAAAGACCATTGGAAAAACTTTACGAAGTATCTGGAACTAATATTCAAAGAGGTGTTGAAGTAGACTCTTTGAATCGAGAAAAGAAATGGAAATTTGAACCAGTCAAAAATATTGGTGATGAAGTTGTGGCAGGGGATGTTATTGGTACTGTACAGGAAACAGCGGTTGTAACTTGTAAAATTATGGTGCCTTATGGTATTTCTGGTAAGATAAAAGAAATTTATATGGGTGATTTTACAGTAGAAGAAACTGTTTGTATTATCACCAATGATAAAGGGGAAGATGTTCCTCTTACTATGATGCAAAAATGGCCTGTACGTAGAGAAAGACCTTATAAGGAAAAACAATCACCAGACTCTCTTTTAGTAACAGGGCAAAGAGTTGTTGATACCTTTTTCCCAATTACAAAGGGTGGTGTTGCTGCTATTCCAGGTCCATTCGGAAGTGGTAAGACAGTAACACAGCATCAGCTTGCAAAATGGGCAGATGCAGACATCGTTGTTTATATTGGTTGTGGAGAACGTGGAAATGAAATGACAGACGTTTTGAACGAGTTCCCTGAATTAAAAGACCCTCGTACAGGAGAATCTTTGATGCAGAGAACCGTATTGATTGCAAATACATCTGACATGCCTGTTGCGGCTCGTGAAGCATCTATTTATACAGGTATTACCATTGCAGAGTTCTTTAGAGATATGGGATATAGTGTTGCGTTGATGGCAGATTCCACTTCTCGTTGGGCAGAGGCATTGCGTGAAATGTCTGGACGTTTGGAAGAAATGCCTGGTGAAGAAGGTTATCCTGCTTATTTGGGAAGCCGTTTGGCACAGTTCTATGAAAGAGCTGGTAGAGTTATTTGCTTGGGTAATGAGGGCAGAATGGGAACCTTAACAGCGATTGGCGCAGTTTCTCCTCCCGGTGGTGATACCTCTGAACCAGTTTCACAGGCAACGCTTCGTATTGTAAAGGTGTTCTGGGGCTTGGACGCATCATTAGCATATAAACGTCACTTCCCAGCAATTAACTGGTTGACAAGTTATTCTTTGTATCAAGATAAGGTTGACGTTTGGACAAATGAAAATGTAGAAGAACATTTTGCAGCACAAAGACAAGAAGCAATGAAATTACTTCAGACAGAAGCAGAGTTACAAGAAATTGTACAATTAGTTGGTGTGGATTCTCTTTCTCATAGTGATAGATTGATATTAGAGACTTCTCGTTCTATCCGTGAAGACTTCTTACATCAAAACTCTTTCCATGAAGTTGATACCTATACTTCTTTGCATAAACAATATAGAATGTTAAGATTAATATTGGAATTTCATAGAATTGCTGGAGAAGCGATTGCGCAAGGCGTTTCTATCATCAAAATTGCAAAATTACCTGTTATCGAAAGAATTGGTCGTGCAAAATATGTAGAAGAAGAAAACGTTGATAAGGCATATGATGAAATTGAAAAAGATATACAGACAGAAATAGATGACTTAATTAAGAAAGGGGCTGAGGAATTATGATAAAAGAATATAAAAGTATTCAAGAAGTAGCCGGCCCTCTTATGGTAGTTACTGGTGTTGAAAATGTAAAATATGATGAGCTTGGTGAAATTGAGCTTTCTAATGGGGAAATCAGAAGATGTAAAGTGTTGGAAGTTAATGGAGATAATGCATTAGTACAGCTTTTTGAAGCTTCCACAGGTATCAACCTTTCAGAAAGTAAAGTACGTTTTTTGGGTAAAAGCCTTGACTTTGGTGTTTCTCCTGATATTTTGGGTCGTGTCTTCAGCGGTATGGGAAAACCCATTGATGGTGGCCCTGAAATTATTCCAGAAAAGCGCCTTGACGTAAATGGTGCCCCTATTAATCCTGCGGCAAGAGAATATCCTGCAGAGTTTATTCAGACAGGTGTTTCTGCGATTGATGGATTGAATACATTGGTTAGAGGACAAAAATTGCCTATTTTCTCTGCTGCTGGTTTGCCTCATGCAAATTTAGCTGTGCAGATTGCAAGACAGGCAAAAGTACGTGGTACTGATTCGAAATTTGCCGTTGTATTTGCAGCAGTTGGTATTACTTTTGAAGATGCAGAATTCTTTATTAACGACTTTAAAGCAACAGGCGCAATTGACCGTTCTGTTGTGTTTGTAAATCTTGCCAATGACCCAGCGGTTGAACGTATTTCTACTCCAAAAATGGCATTGACAGCAGCAGAATATCTTGCTTTTGAGCAAGGTATGCATGTATTGGTTATTATTACAGATATTACAAACTATGCAGAAGCATTGCGTGAAATTTCTGCGGCGAAAAAAGAGGTTCCTGGTCGTAGAGGTTATCCGGGATATTTATATACAGACTTAGCAACCATGTATGAAAGAGCTGGAAGAATGAAAGGAAAAGAAGGCTCTATCACAATGATTCCTATTCTGACTATGCCAGAAGAAGATAAAACACACCCTATCCCTGACTTGACAGGATATATTACAGAAGGTCAGATTATTTTGACAAGAGATTTGTATAAAAAAGGTGTGGAACCTCCGGTTGACGTTATGCCTTCCCTTTCCCGTTTGAAAGATAAAGGTATTGGAAAAGGAAAAACGAGAGAAGACCATGCGGATACCATGAACCAGTTGTTTGCAGCTTATTCCAGAGGAAAAGATGCAAAAGAATTGATGGCAATTCTTGGTGAATCTGCTCTTTCTGATGTTGACTTGTTGTATGCAAAGTTTGCAACAGAATTTGAAAATGAATATGTTTCTCAAGGCTTTAAAACAGACAGAACCATTGAGCAAACTTTAGAAGTAGGCTGGAAATTGTTGCGTATGTTGCCTAAGAGTGAGTTAAAACGTATTCGTGACGAGTATTTGGAGAAATATTTGCCAGAGGGAGAGTGATGAACTGTGGCAAAATTAAATGTAAATCCAACCCGTATGGAAATGACACGTCTCAAAAGACAGTTAAAAACAGCTATCAGAGGTCACAAATTGTTAAAAGACAAATTGGATGAATTAATGAAGCAGTTTCTGGATATTGTCAAAGAAAATAAACGCTTGAGAGAAGAAGCAGAAAAAGCCCTTGATGGTGCATATAAAAACTTTATTATTGCCAGAGCAGTGTTAAGTCAAGAGTTTTTAGGAGAAGCTTTGATGATGCCAAAACAATCTGTTGCAGTAGACGTTTCTGTAAAAAATATTATGAGTGTTAATGTACCTGTGTTTGATTTTAAAACAGAGGACAATCAATCAGATATATACCCTTATGGTTTAGCATTTACTTCTGGAGAATTGGATAGTGCTATGGAATCTTTTTCTGATGCTATGCAGCCTTTGCTTCGCTTGGCAGAAAGTGAAAAAACAGCACAACTTTTGGCACAGGAGATTGAAAAAACAAGAAGAAGGGTTAATGCACTTGAAAACGTCATGATTCCAAATTATGAGGAAACAATTAAATATATTTCTATGAAGCTGGAAGAAAATGATAGAGCAAGTACAACAAGATTGATGAAAGTAAAAGATATGATTGCGAAAAAAGCGATTGAAGAAAGAAGATTGAAAGATAAAGCTTTACAGCAAGCATAACATTGCTTTAAAAATAACTATGATGGTATAAAAAAGGAAGTATTTTGTAGAATACTTCCTTTTTTTGTAACTTTTATTTAAAATTTTCTTTATCATATTACAATTTATGTTTGTTGATGTAAAATAGCCATGATATGACAATCCTTACAGATTTCAATATAAATAGTTCCTTCTACACAATCTGATATGGTATCCCATTGAATTTGTGCTAAATATTTCATAGGTTTTCCGCAATCAGGACAATTTTTTATATTACAATCATCTATCCAAAATGCAAAACCTCCAATAGAGGAGTCTTCATCCCAATCTTCTGTATATCGTAAGGGAACAGGATTTTTACTTAAAACATAATTATGAGAAGAAAATTCTTCAATACCCTCTTTGTCCCAATCATTTTGTGTTATGTAATACCCTTTATCAAACAGGATTTCGCTTTCTCCATTGATAGAGTATCTACAAAAATGAGCATCAGAATACATAAAGCAATTAGGACAACATTTTGCTTGTATTACACCATCAATTCCAATAAAATCTAGTCTGGAATCTCTACCGTCCATTTCCATTATATTTACTATTTCACAGCCGCAGCTTGGGCACTTTTCCTTTGTAGGAATACCAATTTTGATGGGACTATCTAAGGTTCCTTTTTTTAAAGTGTAACATTTATCAAAAATTGTTTTTATAAAATTCCCATTTTTATCATAAGACCACCCACCATAAGTAGCATAAGAGGAAGGATTAGCATGTAAGTTTTTTCTCCACATTTTAGGAGATTTTTCTAGTTCCAAAAAGGTATGAAATACTTCTTTCCCACCATAAACAGCAAGACATGATAAAATGTCATTTGCTAAAAGGGAATTTATATCATCCTTTTTTAATAATGTAAGCATAGATTGTATGACGTCATGGGGTGCATTTTTATATATTTGATATGGATAAAAAAGATTTTGAGAAAAAGCAACTTTTGCAATTTTTGTTGTATCAATGTCTCTATAGTTTACTAGTTTTTTAAATAGTCTTTCATTTTGTTCTAATTGACTGGTTGTTTCTATTTCTTTACATATTTGTTTGATTGCTTCCTCTATTTCTGATTGTGGCAATGCTAATATTTTTTTTCTTTCATTTTCTATTTGACAAGAAATACAAAGTCCATCAAAATAAATCTGTTTTCCGCATTGTTTACATTTTTGTGCTTCTCTGCCCATAAAGACACTCCCTTTTTACTAATTTAGTTTTGTATTTTATTAATTTGCTTCATTTTTTAAATATCCATCTTCTATTGTAATATCTCTTAACAAAACTATCCTTAAATTATGGATTCTTCTTTTCCTTATAAATCTTATCTAAAAATGCACCAATATTCTCAGAATATAAAACAAATAAATCTTTTCTAACAGGATGGATATAGCTTATTTCTTTAAAAATTTTTTGCTCTAATATTAAAATTTAAAAATCATGATTCTTTCATTATGTCAACAAAAATGAAGAAATAAGCTAAGTAAAGATAATACAAAACCATTACATTTTTTTAAAATTTTCCTCCCCCACCACCATGTGTTCTACCAGAAGAAGAAGTATGTGTATTAGAACCACCTAAATGTGTATTTGACTGAGGATTCTCTGGTTTTTTTCTACGGTCAATATGTCGATATAAAAACAAATCATTTTTTTTGGTTATCTGCATACTACCATTTTTGATATACATATCGGCTGCTGGCTGGGAGTGTATCGTTTTAAGTTTGCTTTTCATCATTCCTGTTACAATTAGAGAAATAATAAATCCAATACCAAACGTAATTACAAAATTGCCGACAGCCCAAAATGGTTCTTTTGGAAGATTACCAACATCATATGGCTTACCTGCTTTTGCTTGTGTAATAAAGTTATCACATAGGTTTGCAAAAGTTGTAAATGCTATTGCATACTCTCCTTCACTCAAATTATCTAAAAATTTTTCGGACATATATTTACGACCTGCGTCTGTAACTGCTATGATTCCATAGCCTGTTGTTGATATATACCAATTTCTTTCCTCTATACTGATAAGAAAAAGTATGCCATCATGGTTATCACCAAAACCATAACCATAGTTATCATAAAAATCATCAACATATTCCATAGGAGATTCTCCTTCTAGGGAATTCATGGTAACAATTACAATATCCATTTGCTGTCTTTCACTGATTTCGTCTAGTTTATACAGCAACTCTGTTTTTTCATCTTCTGACAGCAACCCTGCTTTATCAATAAGCCTAGGCATATTGTTTGCTGCAAATATAGTATTTATAGAAGTTATTGTAGCAATAAAAATCATCAGAATTACATAAAAAAGAGGTACTCCTAATATGGTATGCAATTTTTTTTTCATATCCTACATCCTCCTATAACATCCAAATCAGATAGGACAATATATACAACACAATACCTATCAAAATCGTTAATCCAAATAACCATTTTTTATATGCTGCTTTATCTAACGGTAAATCCCCTATCATTTTTCCATTTTGTCCATTCATAGCAAAAAGATAATTTTGTCCATTCCATTTTGTAGTCAAAAGCCATACAGGAAAAAGGGCATATTTTACTTCACCATTGTGCAACTGGATACTGCTTGTTTCTTTCACAACTGAGGTATACCCCTTTACTGTTGTGTCAAAAGCCTTTTCAGCACTTTTTTGTATTCTTTCATTAGCACGTTTGATACTTTGTTCTTTACCTACATCATAGTTGTCTGCTAGATATCCTGCTAAATATGCAGTCTGAAAATCTACCGCTTGTGAAAAATCAAATGGTTCAAGAGATTCCATCAAATCATCTGGCATTTTTGTAGAACCATCTACAGGGACTCGTTCAAATCCAATGCTACCATTTCTACATATAGAAAAGAAACTAGTTTCTGTATAGTAATATTTGCTATCACTCCATGTACGGATTTTTGTTGCTTTATATCGCATAGCAACATCTGCATCTGCATGAAATAGCCAAAACGGAATATAAATGCCTTTTACTTCTTTTATGTGGTTTTGGTCTTTAAACACTTTTGGAAGCAGACGTTTTCCTTCATAATGCTTTTTTAGGGCAGCTTCCGCAGCTTTTTTATCTAGTTTAAATGGAATGACATAATCGGGTTTTTGCATACCTGATAATTGTTTCATCATAACAACAGGATTTCCACAAAATGGACAGGATGTTGCCACTGTGTTTTTATCACAGGTAATCTCACCACCACAGGAGTTACAGACATAAGAACGCAAGCCGCTTGTCTCATATTCTTGCCATTCCTGTTTGTTAGAAGTCTCCCATTTCATATCATCTGTCTGTTCATTTTTTAACTCATTATCATAACTTGCTAATGTTTCTATGTCAAATTCTGTATCACAGTAAGGACACTTCATTTTTTGTAATGTACTGTCAAAAGTTATGGCACCACCGCAACATGGACATTTATATTCTTGTATTTCTGCCATATAAATCCTCCTTTCTGTCTGTGACATCTTTCAAACGTAAGGTTACTTTATATTATTACATTCTGTCATTCTCATCAAAAATATCTCCACATTCTGGGCAAAATTTAGGTGGATGAGTTGGGTCTTCTGGTTCCCAACCACATTTATCACATTTATATAATAGTGCACCAGATGGTTTTTTTGTGCCACAGTTAGAGCAAAATTTTCCTTTGTTTCTTGCCCCACAAGAACAAACCCATCCATCCACATCTTTTGGTCTTGCGGTACCACAATTAGAACAGAATTTTCCAGTTGCTACTGTACCACAAGCACATTTCCAGTGATTTGTTGGTGTTGGTTGTTTTGGTGTTTGGTTTGTCTGTTGTTGCTGTCCCATAGCAAATAAATTTTGTACATTTGTTCCACCACCTGCATTCATTGCCATCCCCATACCTACAAAACCATTCATAGCACCTGCTGGGTTGGAAGCCGCTGCTTTCATGGCATCTGCCTGTGCACCCACTAAAGTTGCACCAGCCATATTAGGATTTTGTAAAACTGCTGTGCGTTGAAGTTGCTGAATCATTTTTGTATCTTCTTCAGGCAAAGTAACAGAACCAAGTGCAATACTGATTACTTTTAATCCACGTAACTGACCCCATTTTGTAGAAAGTGCAACATTCATAGCATTTTCCAGTTCTGTATTATGTACAATCATTTGATTTGGACGTAATTCTAATTCTGAAAGCCTACCAAATGCAGGTTGCAGCGCACTAATAAATTCTGTTTTTAGTTGTCTATCCAACTCATCACGTGTAAAATCTTGCTCCACATTGCCACAAACATTAGCATAAAACAGCAATGGGTCAATGATTTTATAAGAATATACCCCTGAACAGCGAACGGAAACATCTACATCCAGACCAATTTCGGAATCTACTACACGGAAAGGAATGGGATTTGGGGTCCCAAATTTATTATCCATTAATTCCTTGGTATTAAAGTAGTAGATACGTTGGTCTTTGCCAGTGTCTCCACCATATGTAAACCGTTTGCCGATTGTCTGAAAAGTTTCTTTGATACCTTTGCCAAGACCTCCTGTAAAAATACTTGGCTCTGAAGATGTATCATATTGAAATTCACCTGGTTCTGCACATACTTCTACCACTTTTCCCTGTTCCACAATTATCATACATTGACCATCTGCTACCGCAATTACACTACCATTTGAAATAATGTTATCATTTCCTTTTTTATTAGATGAACGGGAATTTGTTCGTTTTTTTCCTTTTGTCACAAGAATATCCTTATCCATTGCGTCACAATAAAAAAATTCTTTCCACTGGTCTGCAAGTGTTCCTCTCAATGCACCTATTCCTGCTTTAATAAGTCCCATAATAAAAACCCCTTTCTCATTTTATATTTACAATATTCAACGATATATCTAATTTTTTGTATAGTATAGCGAACTTTTCTTTTATTTTCAACCTCTTGATACAATTTATTTTTATCGTATTCTTTTCTTTTTGTACATTTTTATTACTCATATACAAAAAAAGTCAGCTCAATGGCTGACTTTTTTTGAAAATATCCTATTTTTTATTTATTTGCTTTTTCAAGAAATAATTTTAATACTGTTGCAACTTCGGCTCTTGTTGCAACTCCTTTTGGGTCAAAGCTTCCATCTGTTCTACCATTTAAGATTCCAGATTTTACCATAAATGTAACACTTTCTACTGCCCAAGGACTAATATTAGTATTGTCAGTAAAGGAAACTTCTTTTTCTGCATTGAAAGCATATCCTTGAGATTTCATAAAGTTTGAAAACATAACTGCAAGTTGTTCTCTTGTCACATTTGCATCAGGGTTGAATTCTGTTTCAGATACACCAGTTGCGATTCCATTTTCTAAAGCCCATCCAATAAAAGGAGCATAATATTGACTTTGATTTACGTCAGCAAATTTTGTTGTTAGATTTCCTTGTACATTTGCAACACGTCCAAGAACAGATACAACCATTGCTCTTGTCATAGGAACATCAGGACTGAAAGAAGTTTCAGACGTTCCTGCAAAATAACCTTTTTCTATGACAAACTGGATACTATCAGCAGCCCAATGACTAGATACATCAACAAATTTGTCAATGGATACATTTTTAGAAGGAGTATTTGATGTTGTATTGTTTATGTTATTGATATTGTTTAGATTTTCATTTTTAATATCTTCATTTTTATTGTTTTCTTCTGGTTTAGTATCTTTATTTTTAGAACTACTGGAACCTCTGTGACCACTACCAGAACTGGAACTTGTAGTTTGTGAAAGAATTCCATCAAGTGGACTAGAAGTTAAAGTTACTTTGTCTTTTCCTTCCCCTGTAGATAAGGTAACAGTAAACACAAATTTTCCTTTTTCTTTTGATTCCGCTGGTGTAAAGTCTGTAATATCAATACTATCAATCATAATATTTGTTAATTTTAAAGCCTCAATTTTTTCTTTAATCCAATTTTGTGCTTGTGTTTTTGTTTTTACAGTTTTTCCGCTAACATTATAATTGATAGCACTAATTTTAGCAATCATATTCTCTAATACAGCTAAATTAGAAGCATTTCCTTTAATTTCAATGACACAAGTTGCAGAAAGTTCTGGATGTAATTTGGATTTTGCTGTAACAGTAACCGTACCCGGTGCTTTTGCTGTAATTTTTGCAAGAGTAGGTTTTGACTTATCAACTGTCAGCTCTGCTTGTTTTTCATTGTCTATGCTCCATACAATGTCTTGTGAAACTGTATTTGGAACAACTTGTGCTTCTAAATCAAGTGTTTCTTCTACACCTAATTCTGCACTTGTTTTACTAATAGTAACCTTTTGCGGTTTTGTAACCTCTGAAGAAGAATCATCCTTTTCCTTATAAGTTGCAGTAACAGTTACATTAGCTTCTGGCATGATAAAAGTAGTGTTGGCACTTGTAGCAGATGCAAAAGTAATATCACTGTCCGTTGTCCATTTGTCAAACACTTTTCCTTCTGGTGCTGGATTTGCTTTAATACTTACGGTATCGCCAGCGTTATAATTACCACTACCTTCTCCATCATTTACGGTTACAGCATATTTTGCTATATCATCTTTATAAGTTGCGGTAACGGTTACATTAGCTTCTGGCATAGTGAAGGTAGTGCTGGCGCTTGTAGCAGATGCAAAGGTAACACTAGCGTTGTTACATTCCCATTTGTCAAACACTTTTCCTTCTGGCGCTGGGTCTGCTTCAATACTTACGATATCTCCAGCATTATAATTACCACTACCTTTCCCATCTGTAACAGTCACAGTGTAATCTTTTGATGGGTCTGGTTGTGAAACCTCTTTATAGGTTGCGGTAACGGTTACGTTAGCTTTTGGCATGATGAAAGTGGTGCTAATATTTTTTTCATCTTCAAAAGTAACATTCCCATTTTCATTTATCCATTTATCAAACGCTTTTCCTTCTGATGGTGAATTCGCTTCAATAGTAACGGTGGCACCAGCTTTATACTTCCCACTACCAGTACCATTTGTAACAGTTACAGTGTATGTTTCTTCTGGTGTTGGTGTTGTTGCATCATCTTTATAGGTTGCAGTAACGGTTACATTAGCTTCTGGCATAGTGAAGATAGTCTTGGCACTTGTAGCAGATGCAAAGGCAACACTAGCATTGTCACATTCCCATTTATCAAATACTTTTCCTTCTGGTACGTTCGCTTCAATGGTAACTGTAGCACCAACTTCATAGTCCCCACTGCCAGTACCATTTGTAACAGTTACAGTATAAGGTAAATTTGCATTACAGTGTATGGTTTTGCCTGAGAAGTCTGAAGCTGCCATCTTACTTATATTATCCCATTGTGCTTGTGTACCAGTAAAATATATATCTGTCAAACTTCCGCAATTTGAAAATGCAGTTGGCATTATTTGTGTTACACTATTTGGAATATAAGCTTTTGTTAATGAACTACAAGCTGAGAATGCAGCTCTTCCTATTTGTGTTACACCATCTGGAATTGTAATTTTAGTCAACTGACTACAAGAAGCAAATGCTCGTTCTCCAATTGTTTCTACACCTTGTGGAATATTTATACTAAAAAGACTAATACAACTTGTAAACATTCCAGTACTAATTTGATTTGCTTTTGAGGGAAGTGTTACACTAGTTAAATTCCAGCAACCTCCGAACATATCTTCACCCATTGTTACTGTATTATTGCTAGGTGCAAATTTTACACTTTTTAGTTCTTTACAATCATAAAAGGTTGCAGTACCAATATCTCCAACACTAGCAGGCAATTCAGCAGACTTCAGTTGTTTGCAACCTCGAAAAGCATTTTGACCGATTGTTTCTACACCATCAGAAATAGTTGCAGAAACAAGTTTTTCACATGCACGGAAGGCACTTTCTTCAATTGTTTTTACGCTAGAGGGAATTGTTACGGAAGAAAGAGAAGAATTATAAAAAGCATTGCTGCCGATAGTCTCCACACTGCCAGAAATAGATACACTAAAAGCTTTGCTGCCATAGAAAGCACTATTTCCTATTTTGGTCACACTATCTTCAATCACAATGGTTTGAATGTTATCATTAAAATCCTTCCAAGGTTGGTCATCAGGACCAGTAAAGTCCGGCATTTCTCCTGTACCAGAGATAACAAGTCTTCCAGAATTTGTTACCTTCCATGCAAGCCCTCCTTCCAGAGTTCCTTGTGCTCCTTCTATTGGTTCGTTGGCATCAGGACCATCGGAAGGGTTGTATCCTTCTGGATAACGGGTGACTAAATAGGTAGCATCTTCAACCTCTTCTTTTGTTAGCATACGTCCCCAATGGACTGCACTATTGTAGTTGCCTTCTGCAATTTCTACACTATCATCACCTACTCGAAGTACGATGACACTGTGGCTATTATTGTTGATTCGTAAGATATCTCCTACTTTTACATCTGAAAATGTAAAAGTTCCATTATTTAATGTTCTTGCAGATAAACTCCCAAATGCCGCATCACTAAGGATAAAAGAAAAAGCTGCACAACCTGTTCCGCTGCTTATATTACCAGCAATAGGACCTCCATTCCATCGATATGTATTGCTGTTTGTACCAGGAATAAGGGTATTATCCGTCCAAGGTGCTCCTTCTGTATAGCCTTCTTTTGTTTGATAGGCAATCATACGAGCATAAGCTTCCATATAAGTAGGGACTTCACCATCTGCTAATGGTTCAATGGAAAATTCTGCTATTGTTTTTTCTTGTTTTATAAGGTCTTCCTGTACAATTTGTTCTGTTGGAGTTTCTTGCCCAGAGGAATCCGCTTGATTTGTAGAATCATCTGG